>NZ_JANZKV010000184.1 GCF_025060895.1 Stieleria sedimenti
TCTTCAGATGAGGGCCCGTAGGCTCGCGCCAAACGGCTGATATTCGTTTGACATCAGCCGGTTCGCGCCAGCGTCCGGGCCCCCTCATTCATGTTAACTTAGCGGTATTGGGCTGAAGCCTGCACACCAACACTCATGGCGCGTGCGGTTTGGTACCCGGACCGTTGGCGGCCGAATCGCGTTCTGGCTTGCCGGCCAAGGTGACTTGGTAGCGGTTGTTCCCGATGCGCCGGCGAAACGCTTTGGGGCACCCTCGGCCGCACGGGATTGCGTTCGAATTTCCGCCGGGCGAGATGCATCTGGCACCTATGTTTTGGGACCCCGTTGTCGCTCGTTTGTCCCAAGCGAGCTCTCGGCGATCACAGCCGAGCGACAAACGCCCGCTTCATTCGTGTTTCCGATGAACTTACTGGCCCTCCTGTTCGCACTCGCCGTCGTCGTCTGGCTGGTCCCGCTCGTCAAAGACGGACGCTTGGCCGGCATGTTGACGCTGCTGTTGCTGACCGGGACCGTCTTCGGGCCCCCCTTCCTGGCTTTCGACGGGCCGATCCAGGTCAGCTTGGACCGCATGCTGTGGGCTTTCCTGATCGGTTTGGCCGCCGTCCAGTGGCGACTCGGCAAACTGAAACTGTCGCCTGTTAATCGTGTCGACGTCTGCTTGCTGGTGTTCGTCGTCTACCTGTTCCAGCGCAGTCGCGGTGGTGAGCTGAGCGAGACGCTGGTCGACCCGACCGCTCGCTGGCTGTTTTATATCTTCATGCCGATCACCGTCTACTGCGTCGCGCGGGTGACACCGTTCCGTCGCAGCGACTTGTGGTGGTTGTTGCACGCGCTGATCGGACTGGGGATCTATCTTTCCTTCACCGCGGTTTGTGAAGTCAAAGGGTGGCACGCGTTTGTGTTTCCCAAACACATCCTCAACCCGGAAGTCTGGATGTTCCTCGGCCGCGGCCGTGGGCCGTTGTTGAACCCGGCGGGCAATGGATTCATCATCGGCGTCGCCATGGCGGCGGTGGCCGCCTGCTTCGTCGGCAGCGACCGCCGGACCAAGGCGATCTATGCCGCGATCGGCGTGATCCTATTGGTCGGCGGGTACGCGACGCTGACGCGCAGTTGCTGGCTGGGGGTTGCCGGCGCGGTGGCCATTGTCGGCTTGGTCCACAGTCCCCGCTGGGTGCGAGTGATCGGCTTGGCCGCCACCGTGTTGCTGGCCGGTGCGATGACGATGGGATTGAAAGAACAGCTGATGGCGTTCAAACGTGACAAGGCGCTCTCCGCGGCCGATGCCGCCAAGTCGATCGAGCTTCGACCGTTGTTGGCCACTGTCGCTTGGGAGATGTTTAAAGACAAACCGCTGACCGGTCACGGATACGGACAGTACTTCCAGCGTCACGATGCGTACCACACGATTCGGGATTATGGTCTGCCGCTCGAACGCGTTCGATCCTACAGCCACCACAACGTCTTCCTGGCGTTCCTGGTCGATTCGGGACTGATCGGACTGGGACTGTTCCTGGTGGTCATCGTGACGCTGGCCGGCTATGGATGGCGGATGGCGACCGATGGTTCCTTGCCGCTGGACCGCCGCCGCGTCGGACTGCTGACGATCGGGATTCTGGCGTGCTACTTTCCTAACGCCATGTTCCACAACATGACCATCATCCCGATGGTGCAGATCTTCCTGCTGGGGATCGGTGGCGTGGTCGTTGCGGTCTACGAAAACGGTTTCGTCAAAGACGAAGCGGAGGCAAAGCGGGCACTGGCTCCCACCGACGCAATTGGACACCGCGGCTGGATGGTGAGGTAGGAAAATTTTGGAGGCAGGAAGATTCGCTTCGTTCAATGGAGGGTGTTTTTCACAATTTTCCTACCCCCGAAATCTTCTTACCCGATCCGCCGAAAAGCGACCGCGGATCAACCGCCCTCGGCTTCGCTCAGCACGGCCATGAACGCTTTTTGGCTGATCTCCACGTTGCCGACCGCCTTCATGCGTTTCTTGCCTTCTTTTTGTTTCTGCAACAGCTTGCGTTTCCGCGTGATGTCACCGCCGTAGCATTTGGCCGTCACATTCTTTCGCATCGCCGGCACGGTTTCTCGGGCGATGACGCGACTGCCGACAGCGGCTTGGACCGCGACTTCGAACATGTGCCGGTCGATTTCGCTTTTCAACTTCTTGGCGACCGCGCGTCCGCGACGGTCGGCATCGGCCCGGTTGCAAACGATACTCAACGCATCGACCCGGTTGCCGTTGACCAAAAAGTCCAAGCGGCACAAATCGGCGGCTTCGTATCCGACCATCTCGTAGTCCAACGTGCCATAACCGCGGGTGCAGCTTTTGATTTTATCGTGCAGGTCATAGACGACTTCGGCCAACGGGATGTCGTAGGTCAACATCGCCCGCTGGGCACCCAGGTATTCTTGAGACTTCTGAATGCCGCGCCGTTCCTGACACAGTTTCATTACCGCGCCGATGAAGTCGGTCGGGACGATGATGTTGCAACGCACGATCGGTTGACGAAACTCTTCGATGTCACCCGGGTCCGGGACATCCTGAGGTTTGTGAACGGTCTTCGTCTCGCCACGCTTGTTGACGATCTCGTAGGTGACGTTGGGTGCGGTTTGCACCAGGTCGATATCCGATTCGTTCTCCAGCCGTTGCTGGATGATCTCCATGTGCAACAGCCCCAGGAATCCGCAGCGAAACCCGAACCCCAAGGCGTCACTGGTCTCGGGCTCGAATTCGAAACTGGGGTCATTGACCGCCAACCGCTCCAAGGCGTCGCGGAGGTCGCTAAAGTTTTGTCCGTCGCTGGGGAACAGCCCGCAGTAAACCATCCGTTTGGGACGCGCGTAGCCGGGCAGCGCCGGGGCGGGATTGTCACCGGCGATGCTAACGGTGTCACCGATGTGCACGTCACCGATGCTTTTGATGTTGCAGATCAGATAGCCGACTTGTCCGGCCACCAATTCGTCGCACGCGACACGCTGGGGTGCGAACTGGCCCAATTCGACGACGTCATGAGTCGTTCCGGCGCGGAGGAATTTGATCTTCTGGCCCTTGCGTACCGTTCCCTGCATCACGCGGACGTAGGTGATCGCGCCGCGGTAGTCGTCGTAGTTGGAATCAAAGACCATCGCTTGCAGCGTTGCCTGCGGGTCACCGGTCGGGGCGGGAATCCGATCGACGATCGCATCGACCAACGCCGAGACACCTTCGCCGGTCTTGGCACTCACCCGAACGCAGTCGTCCGGGTCGGTTCCCAGCGAGTGCATCATCTCCTCGGCGACTTCGTCCGGCCGCGCGTGCGTCAGATCAATTTTGTTGATCACCGGGATGATGTGCAGGTCATGTTCCATCGCCGCGTAGGCGTTGGCGACCGTCTGAGCCTCGACGCCCTGAAAGGCGTCGACCAACAGCAAGGCGCCTTCGCAACAGGCCAACGATCGAGACACTTCGTATTGAAAGTCGACGTGGCCGGGCGTGTCGATCAGGTTTAACTCATAGTCCACGTTACCGCGTTTGTAGCGCATTGCGACCGCGCGGGCTTTGATGGTGATGCCGCGCTGACGTTCCAGTTCCAGATCGTCGAGCAGTTGCTCTTTCATCTGCCGCGTGCTGACCGTCCCCGTCTCCTCGAGCAGTCGGTCGGCGAGCGTGCTCTTGCCGTGATCGATGTGGGCGATGATGCAGAAATTTCGAATCTGTTTGGTCATGATTGTTTCATTGCTTGTTTCCGCGCGTACCCGGCCAGGCCGAGGTATCCCGCGTCGGCACCCAAGTTCGCGAAGGCGATCGAGGTGCCGTCAAATACGTTTTCAAACGTCCGGCTTTTGAATTCTTGGAGAATGCCGGACAAAAATCGTTCTCCGATCGGGCATCCGCTGCCGCCAAAGTTCATCGCGCCGCCCAGCGTGACCACTCCGGGGTCCAATGCATGCACCAGCGACGTGATCCCGATCCCCAGCCATTTTGCCGTTTCGTCCACGATTTCAAGTGCCACGGCGTCTCCTTCGTCGGCGGCCTCGTAGACCTTTTTGGCCGTCAATTCGGTATTGCTGCCCCCCAGCAGGCCGCTGAGCGAACTCTCGGCACCGGCGGTCAGCCGTTCGCGGGTGCGGTCGACCACGGCACTGGCGCTGGCATAGGCCTCCAATTGGCCGCGGCCTCCGCCCCAGACACACAACCGTGCCGTCGGCGAAGGATCCACCAGGATGTGTCCACATTCGCTGCCGAAACTGTTCACGCCGTTGACCAACTCGCCATCCACGATGATCCCTCCGCCGACGCCCGTCCCCAGGGTCAATAGAATCATCGAATTCGAATCCCGTCCCGTCCCGATCCAAAATTCCCCGAATGCCGCCGCGTTGGCGTCGTTCAAGAACGAAATCGGACGTCCGAGCAACTCCTCGAGTGCATCGACAATCGCAAATCCCCACCAGGAAGGCAACTGCGGTGGGGCGACCAAAAGTCCGTTGGCAAGGTCCATCGGCCCGGGGGCGCCCAAGCCGATGTGTGGAACCTGTCCCACGACCTCCAGACGGCTCTCGACCTCTGAAACCACGTCGGCGATTCGCTGCATCGCCGCCGGAGCCCCTTCGCCTTCACGGGTCGGGATTTTCTCATAAGCGACCGTGTAGCCCTGTTCGTCGACCAAACCGAGTTTGATCCCAGTGCCGCCAATGTCGATGCCCCAATAGTACGGTGCACTCGACAGCTCAATGGGGTGGATTTGAGACGACGTGACGGGCGCCGGGTCGCTGGAAAGACTCATAGTTGCGTTTTTGGTTGAGAAACGGTCCGACGCATCGCCCCCAGAGTTTCGAGTGGGTTACGGTTGCCGCCGGCGGATCGCGGCGGCCGCTTCATCGCGGTAGCCAGTTGATTGGATTTGCCGGTTGATCGGATCTGACAGTAGTGGATCTGACAGGGCGGAGTATAGAAACGGTCCGCTATAGTCACAACGAGCGTTTTCCCACAGTTTCCCCCCAATCCGTACCCCCCCCATGAAAGTTGTGTATTTGACCGCTGGAGCTGCAGGAATGTTTTGCGGCAGTTGCATGCACGACAATGCGATTGCCCGGGCATTGGCCTCCATCGATGTCGAGTGCATTCTGCAGCCGGTGTACACGCCGATTCGCACGGACGAAGAAAGTGTTGCCGATGGGAAGGTGTTTCTTGGCGGCATTCACGTCTATTTGTTGCAGCAGATGCCCTGGTTGCGGTTTCTGCCCCGCCCGGTGCGCGGTCTGTTGGATTCTCCAACGCTGATCCGCTGGGCGACGCGGCGTGCCGGCGGCATCGATCCGGCCAAACTCGGCGAGCTGTCTGTTTCGATGTTGCGAGGAGCCGACGGCCGCCAAGCCGAAGAATTCAAACGTTTGACCGACTGGATCGCCACGGAACTTCAACCCGATGCCGTCGTCCTGACGAATCTTTTGATCGGCGGCGGACTGCCGCAACTGCGCGAACGGTTACCCGACGCCAAGTTGATCGTGATGCTGCAGGGCGATGACATCTTTCTCGATCATCTCCCCCAAGCGGCCCGCAGTGCGGCGATCGAACTCTGCACCCACCTGGTTCAGTTTGTGGATTACTTTTGCGTCCACAGCCAGTTTTACGCGCAAAAAATGGCCGCGCTGTTCGAGATTCCCGACGAGAAACTGGTCGTCACGCCGCTCTCGATCGATCCGACACCGTTTACCGCCGGCCAACGACGCGACGATTCTGCCGAGGGCGAATTTCGGTTGGGATACCTGGCCCGCATCGCACCGGAGAAAGGATTGCATCGCTTGGTCGAAGCCTTTGAACGCATCGCCGCCGAGGACCCGACCATCACACTGCACGCGGCCGGTTGGCTGGGCAACGGAAACGAATCCTACTTGCGCTCGCTCCAAAAACGTTTGCACGATGCGGGACTGGCCGACCGGTTCACCTATCACGGCAGTCCCGATCTGGCCGGCAAGGTGCGTTTCCTGCAAAGCATCGATCTGTTGAGCGTGCCCACCGAATACGAAGACCCGAAAGGATTGTTTGTGTTGGAGTCGTTGGCGGCTGGAACACCGGTGGTGATGCCCGACCACGGCGCCTTCGGCGAGCTGGTTCGGTCCACCGGTGGCGGCGTATTGGTTGCCCCGGACAGCATCGACGCCCTATCCGCCGCGATCAAAGAGCTGAAGGCGGATCCGAACCGACGACGCGTGTTGGCCGAAGCCGGCCGGCGCGGCGTCGACGAAAAGCACTCCATCGCCGCCGCCGCCAAACAGCTGGCGGACCTGGTCGAGCGGTAGTGCTTTGTCAGCTTTGAGTTTTCCTGAAGCTAAATCTAGGTGCGGTATTCATCGTGTCCGGTAAGAGGGTCGCTGGGCCCGAAGGGCCGGCAGACACTCTACCGACCCTCCGGGCCTAAGACACTTCGCTCTGCCGGCAAACCCGAATCCAAATCGTCGGAGTCAGCGATGTCACGATCAACAGCTGGTATCGACCCGATGTCGTCCGGCTCGGTGGCTTCGGCGGTCATCTGGTACAGCCGGACATGGCCATCGGCATGGGCGACGGCCAGTCGGTCGGCTCCGACAAGATCAACGCCGCGGGCTGCGCTTTTCATTTTGAAGGTGTGAAATGCCTCGTCACTGCCATCGTTGTAAAACCAAAGTTCGCCTTTGCCTGATTTGTCCGCACCGCCGCCGACCAGGAAGCCCTGGGGATGAAACCGTACCGCCCACGCAACTCCTTTAAAATTCTCGGCCGCTCGAAGCTGCCGCGTCGCTTCACCGGTTTCCCAGTCAAAGACCACGATGATCGGATCCTGAATCCCGGCGAACGAGTTCACCACCTTGGTGATCCCCGCGCTGGCCCATCGGCTTCCACAGGCATTGAATTGCATGTCTCGTGCGCCACCCATGTCCGCCGCAAATTTCTTGTCGTAGCCCGTCATCATGCCGGCATCGATTTTGCGTTGCTGACCACCCGTTTTGAGATCCCAAATGAAGATGGCGCCCATCAGATCTTGGGAAACCAAGTGCCCGCCGTCGGGGTGAAAGTCGACACCGTAGACGTGTCGCTCGTGCCCTTTCAGCTCCAGCTCTTGCTCTCCGGTTTCGATGTTCCACAGTTTGACGAGCAAATCGTTGCCGCACGTCGCCAGACGCGTGCCGTCTGGGCTGACTCGCACCCAGCGGGCGGCGCCCTGATGAGCGGGGATGCTGCGGATGATCGGAGCAGCGTCCTGGGTGAGGTCCCAAATATTGACGACTCCGCCCCAGCAAGCCGTGTAGAGCTGTTTCGAGTCGGCTGAAAAATCGATGGATCGAACCCAGCTTTGATGCCCACTCAACGTTCTGAGTCTGCCGTCCTCAAGATCCCAGAGTTGAACATCCAGGTCTTGCGCGCCCGCGGCGACATAACGAGACTCCGGATCGACGCGCAGCGTGGTGAGTGGCCGGGAATGCTTCAATTCGCTGATAAGGTGCGTCTGAACCGGATCGATGGTTGCGTTTGAATTCATGCCAACAGCTCCTCAATCGGCGCGGCGGCGGGGTCGCCGATCGGAATCGATTTTCCGGCAACGTCGTGGTCCGTCGTGGAATCAAGCCCGAGCGCGGACAGATACGTATGAAACAGATGTCCGCCGTCGACTTCGCGTTCGACGACTTCGGTCCCCTCATCGTTGGTTTTGCCAATCACGGCAGCGGGCTGGATGCCACACCCGCCCATCGCAACGGACCACGCCGTTCCCCAATGATCACGACCGTATTTCGTGTTGATTTTCGGCGTGCGGCCCATCTCGGAATAGACGATCACCAATGTACTGTCGAGCATTCCGCGATCGTGGAGATCGTCGAGCAGCATCGAAAACGTTTTGTCGAATTCGCCGAGTTGCTCCAGGTGGAAATTAAAATTCTCGGCGTGCGTATCGTATCCATGATGCGTGACTTTAACGCACGTCGCTCCGTTCTCCAGCAAGTCACGCGCCAGGATGCAATGACGACCGAAATCGTGGCGGCCGTAACGGTCCAGGTCTTGCTCGCCGACCGCGCCCTCAAACATCGCCTTGCGTTTCATCAGTTTCTCAGCTTGTTCGAACGAACTGTTGTAGACATCCGTCAGCGCACGTGAGCGTTGCTGGGAAAACCGACGGTCAAATTGAACACGCAGCCGTTGGCGAGCCTCGTCAGCCGTTTCGTCGATCGTGTTGGGAGAGGCGAGGTTTGCCGGTGCCTGATCGCCCAACAGTTTCAGTTCGGCGTGCCGTGCCCCCAAAAACGCAGCCGTCGAATCAACGATGCCGCGTTTGCTGATGTGAATGTAGCCGGGTAGCTCGGCATCGGCCGGAGCCAGATATTTTGAGACAACCGAACCGAGGTAGGGATAGTCGCCGGCGCGCCGTCCCTTTTCCATGAACAACATGCCCTGTCGGTGATCGCCGATCTTCGAATTGATGCCCCGGACCAGCGAAAGCATATGCATCCGACTGGCCGTGTGCGGCAGTAATTCGGAGATGTGGATGCCGGGAACCGACGTCGGGATTGCTTGGAACGGGCCACCGTACTGCGTGCCCGGCTTGGGATCCCAGGATTCCAACTGGCTCACCCCGCCTTGCAGATAGATCTGCAACACCCGCTTTTGTTGTCGCTGTAGAGCGGCGGCGTTCAAAGGACTGGAGAGCGCTCCCAATCCGATCGCACCGGCGGCGGAGCCCCACAAAAAGTCTCGCCGGGCGATCAAGTGATCGATGCCGTTGCAGTCTTGATTTCGTCGCATGGATGTTCTCCGTCGAATCGTGAACGGTTAGTGGTTGAATCGAAACTCGGTGGAAACGAGCGCTGCCCATACCAATTGCTGGAGATCCGTTTTGCGGTCGGTGGTCGCGTCGAGCATCTCGTCGATAAACATGGTTTCATCCGCGTCGGGAAGTCGCGAGAAAACCGACACGTACAGCTCTTCGGCAACCGCGTTGTCATCGAGTGCATTCAGGCGATCCGCCAGCCCATTCTTTTGCGTCACCCAACGTTGAACCAACGCGCCATTGCGAAGAAACAGAGCTTGATCTGCCGACGCGTCAAACGCTGTGTTCTGAACTCCTTCGAAACCAAAGAGGTTAACAAACACCTTCGTGTCATTTGCCAGCGCCTTGTTCAGTGCTTCTTCTTGCCAGATCGGATCGAGCGCCAACTGTGGATCATTGGTCTTTTCTTGCTTGGCAATCGCGACGGCCAACTGTTGCTCGGCAACGCCTGTCGCATGCATCATTGAAAATGCCAGTTGCTCCGGCGAAAGCGGTTTGAGCAACGCGACCGAAAAGGTCGTTGCACGGTTGGAGCTTAGGTCATGATCCGGCGTGTCGTGTCTGCTGCTCCGTTGATAGGTGTCCGTCAGAGCGAGTTCGCGAAGCAAGTACCGCAGATCATAGTCGTGTTCCAGCAGCGAATCGGCGAGCAGATTGAGCAGTTTTGGATGTGTCGGCGGATTTTGGGCATGCCACATGTCGACGGGATCCACCAACCCACGTCCCATCATCAACGCCCACATTCGGTTTGCAATATTTTCTCGAAACGCTCGGTTGGCGTCGTCTGTTATCGATTTGGCGAGTTGGAGTCGTCGGCTGTAGACCGGAATCGCCCGTACATTTTTCTCGGGTTTGACCGTGTAAAGCTGTTCGCCCGGTGGCGGGTCGATGATGGGAGGTGCGTCCAACATTCGTGGCGCCGTCTGGTCCGTTTCCGACGTGAACACGGATGTGAACTCGACATCGCCTTCTGCTTTTTCGCCGATCGACGATTTTTTTGTTTTGGGATCTTGAACCAGATAGCTCCGCTTGATGAACGCGGCCAGACCGTAGTAATGTCGTTGCAGATAGTCGTCGAGCGCCGGATGGTCATGGCATTGGGCGCACTCCAAATCCCTGCCCAAGAAGATGCGTCCGATGTCGCGTGTTACCTGGTCGACATTCAATTCGCGATCGAGCAGAAATCGGGCGGCGGCACGCGATTGTTCGTCCGCTCCATCGGCCGACAACAGTTCCTGAGAAAGCTGTCGCCAGGACTTGTTTTGCAAAAACGAATCCTTCAGATACGCGTGCCATTGCTCAGCGGTGACGTGTTTGTTCGGGCGACGTTCCATCAACATGGTGTCGAACACGTATTGCATCCGTCTCGCGTATTGCGGCGAACCGAGCAGTCGGTCGACGAGTCTTGTCCGCTTGTCGGGTGCCGAATCCGCGAGAAACTCACGCACTTCTTTGGCGGTCGGAATGGTGCCCGCCAGATCTAGAGAAACTCGTCGCAGAAAAGACGCGTCGTCGGTGATCGCGGACGGCTTTTGGAAATCGGAATGCGTCGAAACCAGGGCATCGACCTGGACATGCAGCGAGTCGCCGGCCTGGAGCGTTTGTGAGTGAACTGCCATGCTGCCGATGACAATCGCAAAGATCACAATGACGCGCGAGCGAGTCATAGAGGTGCCTGGCGCGGTGGGGGGAGGCTGGTGGGCGGGGAACAAGTCGCGTCAGCGGCACGACTCATCGCCAATCAGTCTACCACATCTCAGCCGGAGAGAATCAATTCACTCGGTTCGCCGAGAGCGCCGGCAAGAAAAAAGCCCATCCGCACCCATCAGCAAATGGTGGAGCAAAAAAGGGTCGGAGTAAAAACGGCTCCTGACCCTTTTTCACTCACTCGCGTCCACCTTTGTCAGACCACTTCGTCCGCCAACCGCATCACCTGGTTCACGGGCACCTCGAACGACGGCAGGAACGATCCACGCGCGGTTTCACCGGCTCGAAAGACCCCGACTTCGTCGTAGGCGTCACCGTTGAGTCTCAACACCGTCACGGTGCGATCGAAGGGGTCAATGATCCAGTACTCTTGGACACCGCCTCGAGCGTAATCGGATCGTTTGGCAACATAGTCACGATGCCTCGCTTCGGCACCTTCACTGACCACCTCCACCGCGATGTCTAATCGACTGGGATAATCCGTCGGTGAACTGGGAAAGCAGGGCGGCGTCAAATACAACAGATCGGGTTCACGAATGGTCCCGGCAAACAGCGTCACCGGCAGCGGTGCCTGTAGGACGCGCGCGCCATCGCCGACTGCAGCGCTCGCCGATCGCATCAGTCCGGCGACGAAATCCACGATCATTTGATGCATCCATGTCGGCATCGGCAACACCTCCAGGCATCCTTCGGACAATTCGACCAAGCGGTCGGTCGGAAGTCGAAAATAGTCCTCGTCTGTCCATTGCCCCTGAAGCGGAAACAACCTCGCCAATTCCCAGGCGGGGGCTGCATCGGATGACGGCGAAGGTGGTGTCGACGATGACATCAATCAAGACTTGACGGTTGGGTTCAACTGGTCAGGTTTGCGTACAGGTTTACATCTAGCGCAGCGACGAAGATCACGTCTCGCGCGCTGCTCGATTCTAACCGATTTTGCCACCTCGACGAGATCGCCGCACACAAACGCCCAGCAGTGTCAATGACAAGAACAGTGTGGCACTGGGTTCCGGGATCGCGGTCGGGATCGTGAAGACACTCCTTTCCGATCCCAGCGGCGATGAAAACAGGGGATCGACCAGCATCGTCTGTTGAGCTCCCGAAGGCCGGATCGCGACCGATGTCGTCCGGGTCGATGACCCGTCGTTTCCGCCGAAGATGTCCAACGTGATCGTGTCGCCGGGTTGCAAGCCGAGCCCGCTGTAATCAAACGTCAGCGTTCCGATTTCAAACGCGTCAGTGCTGGTGATCTCAAACGGAACTGGCGGGTCCGGCAGAAAGGACTCCAACACAATTTGCGATTCGAAACCCGGTGAACCGCTGCCGAATTGCCGTCCGTCGAACCAGGACGCAAACCGGGCAGTCGCATCGAATCGGACCCGCCCGTAATCGGTCAGCGGGACCGCATTGATGGTACTCTTGACGATATCCAAATTGATCCATTCGACTATGTCGCCGACGGCATCGGCCGTACCGGAAAACACCAGATCGGTCTCAAAACGTTCCCCGGTGGCGGCCCGAGACGGCGTCAAATAAGCGACGACGTCCGCCGGGCAAGGCTGGACGCTCAAACATCCGAACCAGCCAAACGCAACGATGCCGATCAGCGATGGCCAGACGGATCGACGATCAAGCAATCGATGGAACATGGGTCCGAGTGAGCCTTGAGGATTTGAATGCCTCAATGCTAAATCGAGCGGGGATCAAAAGCAAGCTTGCAATTGGGTCCGAGACCACTAACCTTTGGGGGTCGCAGGGAGGGACAGGCGTTTCCTTTCGGTTTCGCGTCGCGTTCTTTGCGATCCTATTCCCACGTTTCTCGGTTGGGAACGGAATAAGGGCCACGTTTTGCAGATCGCGTAGCGAACGTCTCGCTTGGATCGCGACAGCGAATGACGTCGCCTTTCCTCGTTCCAGTGCCGAATCGAATTGATAGGCATCTCGGATGGCACGGAAAAAGGATCGGTCGCAGACGCGGCCGGGGTTTGGACACCAGTTGCGCAACCGACGTCGCATCAAAGCGGCACGGTTGGCCCGCAAGCGAATCAGCCAGCGGTTGATTCCATCACCGTTTGAAAAACTCGAAGACCGTCACCTGCTGGCGACCGTCCAGTGGGACGGCGGCGGCGACGGAACCCGTTGGCACGATCCCTTGAATTGGGACAGCGACGCGGTGCCGACCGCATTCGACGACGTCACGATTGAAGGCGTTTCGAATGACCTGTTCGTTCGAATTGATGCCGACACCACCGTCGCGACGGTCCTTTCCAGCGAACCACTCCATCTGGTGGGAGCGGAACTGAAGACCACGTCGCTGGTGGTCGACGAATTGATCCTCGACGATGCCACCCTGCGTCCGCCGGAGGAGTCTTCGCTTGCCGCGACCATCGCCGATCGCCTGACCATTGACGCTGCCGCCAGCCAATTCCTGATCTTGGGCAACCTGCACGTCCAAGGTGATTTGCTGCTCCGGTCTCCGATGACACTCGTCGCCGACGGAACCGATGCCAAGCTGCGGGTCGACGGCGGCGTGAACCTGGACCAGGCGAGTTTAACCGCCAGCGGCGGAGGCGTGATCTCCATGCCCTCGGTTGAGCGTTTCCGGCACCAAGCGACGGCGAACAATCAATCGCGACAATTCCTCGCCACCGGGACCGGCAGCCGGCTCGAACTCGGCGGCCTGCGTTCGCTGACCGGCGCGACGCACTACAACTCCGGCACCCTGTTTCAAGTCGCCGACGGCGGCGTGATCGATCTGTCCGGCGTCCAAGCCGTGATCGACCCGGTCGAAGGTGACACGCGCCGCCGATCGTTTTCCTTCATCGCCAAAGATGCCGGCAGCCGAATCGACCTGTCCGCGCTCGTGACGGTGACGGACCAGAACGCCGACCAGCGAACAAGCTTCTCCGCAACCGACGGCGCTTCGATCCAGATCGCCTCCCTGACCGATGCCCGAGCGACCCAGTTCCGGCTTGACGGTTCGGGAAGTCTTGCGGCGATTCAATTGCAAACGTTGATCGATTCACGATTGATCCTCCGGGACAACGATCTGACGCTGTCGCAACTTGCGTCGGCCAGTCGGTCCGAGTTCGACATCGCGGGTGCCCAGCTTGCTTTACCGCTGATCGATAGCCTGCGTGACGGAGCGATCGCCGTCGGCAGCGGCGGCGACTTTGCCGCGTCTCAGTTGACGAACATCGACGGAACCGATTTGCAAGTTCGCGGTGGCGCGACGCTTTCCCTGCCCGGCGTCACCGGCTATCGACACCTCGGCGATGCGTCAAGCATTGATCGCTCCTGGTCAGCTAGCGGTGCGGGCTCACGACTCGAACTGCCCAACGTGTTGTCGATCACCGGCGGCTGGGGATACAACAACGATCACGTGATCCAAGCCGACGGCGGGGCCGTGATTGCACTTCCCGCCGTCCAACAGTTGATCGACGAACCCTACGGTGACCTCAATTTTCGCTCGTTCGAAATCACCGCGTCGGGGGCAAACAGTCGCATCGAACTGGATGCATTGATTTCGATCATCGATCGCAATGGCAACGGCCCCGGTCAATATTCAAGCATCGACGCCGGCGGCGGCGGTGAGATCATCGCACCAAAACTCGCGAATCTGCGTGGTACGGAGGCCACGGTCGATTCCCCCGGCGATATCGACGTCGCCAAGCTGGTGACCATCGAAGACAGTGCCATCACGATCGATGCCCGACCGAGTGACTTTGATGCCTTGCAAACGATCGCCGGCACGCGACTCGTTCTGTCAGCGACCGATGCACGGCTCAACCAAATCACGCGGTTCGAACACAACACGCTAGTCACCGATTCCGCCGCCGCGGTCGCAATGCCAAATGTTCGCAGCATCGATGGTTCAAGTCTCCAAGCCTACGGCGGAACTCGAATCGCATTTCCGCAAATCGAATCCTACGATCTTGCCACCACGCAAATCCATTCAATTCGCTCTTGGATCGCAGAGGGAACGGGCAGCCAGATCGATCTTTCCGGTTTGCGCTGGATCCGCGGCGGGACGGAATCGGGAACGGGGCTGGATGTTGAAGCGGTGCTGGGCGGATCGGTGAATTTGCGAAACGTGATGCAAGTCGTCGACCCGATCAACGGAAACACGGGTGGTCGTCGCATGACGTTCACCGCCGACGGTTTGGGATCGCAAATCCAACTCGACGCGCTGGCAAACGTGATCGATCGAAATGGAAACGCCCTGTCGGCACTGACCGAAACCGCAGGCGGCCAGATCACTGCGTCCGAGTTGGCCACCGCGATCAACACAACGGTGACGTCGGAATTGATCGGTCCGCCGCCTGCCGCGAGCCAACAGCCACCCGAGCACAGGGGCCCGGACGCTGGCGCGAACCGGCTGATATCAAACGAGCATCAGTCGTTTGACGCGAGCCTACGGGCCGCTGCGTTTGCCGATGACGTCCCGCCATCCCCGCCCGAATCCATTCCGTCCTCTCGAACGATCACCTGGATCGGCGACGACGGGCATTGGCACGACCCGGCCAACTGGAACGCCGGCATCGTCCCCGGCATCTACGATGATGTCGAACTCTCGGTCTCCGGTGCCACCGTCACCATCAGCGGTGACCACCTCGTTCGCAGCATCCATGGCCCCGGCGGTTTGAACATCATCGGCGGGTCATTGACTGTCGCTGCCGAGTCCACACTGACCGGACCATTCAATCTAGGCGACGGCGGCACGCTGGCCGTTGAAGGCCCGAATGCCTCATTGATCGTGGATGGCCCGCAATCGATCGACGGTGGCAACTTGCGTGTCGACGAAGGTGCCGAGTTGGTCTTCAAACACGTGACCCGTTACGACCACGACGCAACGTCCAACAACACGCAGCGAAACTGGATCGTCCAAGGCAGCGGCAGCCGCTTGGTGTTCGAGTCGTTGCAGTCGATCAACGGAGGAACAAACTACGGCAACCGGCTAATGATCGAAGCCCATTCCGGTGGGCACATCGACCTCGCTGCCGTGACGCAGATCGCCGACGGCGCCGGCGGGAACACCGCACGCCGCGGCATTTCAATTTCGGCTCAAGACACCGGCAGTACGATCGACCTGCGGTCATTAAACTCGTTTCAAGATCGAGAGACGGTTGCCGACGACGCGGCGTCCTATTCCGATCTCGTCGCCCGCGACGGGGGCGTCATCAGACTCGATTCACTCACCACCCTCGACGGCGTCGCCGTTTTCGTCGACGCCCTGAGTGACGTGCCGCTTGAGACGGTATCGAGTTTCGATCATGGCCGTTTGCAAGTCACCGATCGATCCGTCGCCTTGCCCGCACTGGCGTCCGCCAACGAAACCCTCTTCACCGCCGACAACGGCTTCATCGACAGCAACGCACTGACGACCTTGACCGGTGGGGGATTGGAATTGCGGTCCGGCGGGCGGATCAACACGACGCTGCTTGCGACGATCGATGGAAGCAGCATCCGTGTCGCCGACGGGATCACGCTGTCGCTGCCCTTGGTGACATCCTATTCGCACGCGTCGACCGACAATGACCAGACTCGAACGCTGGTCGCATCCGGCCTCGGCAGTCGCCTCGAACTCCCCAACCTGACACAGATCGACGGGGGCACACACTTTCGATCGTCGTTAGCGATCGAAGCCCGCGACGGCGGCGCGATCGACTTGTCGCGCGTCTCGCAAATCTCTGAACCCGCGACCGGAAACACGACCAGCCGCGGTGTTCACCTCACCGCCGACGTGTTCGGCAGCGTCCTCGATTTCTCATCCCTGACGACCTTCACCGACATCGGCGAGTCTCCGGCTTCTCACGGCACCGCCGGTGGGCACTCTTCATTGATCGTTTCTCGCGGCGGAACCATCGCGGCACCTGTGCTATCGACGACTACCGGTGTACACGTCGTCGCCGATTCAGGAAGTGATTTTTCGTTTCAATCGATCGCCGATGCCACCAACAGCATCTTGCAGGCCGCCGGCAACGGGACGCTTTCCTTCGCATCTCTCGCCTCTGCCGTGGGCACCGCCATTCGGATCGACGGACACGCTGCATCACTTCCCGCGCTATCGGATCTATCCGCCGGATCGCTTTTCGTCCAGGGTGGCGGCACCGCGATCGTACCACTGTTGGGCAATATCGACTCGGCAACGCTGATCATCCGTGATGGCGTGACGCTTTCGTTGCCCGCGGTCACTTCGATCAAACACGAGACGACGGCGCCAAATCAAATCGCGACGCTGCGTGCCGAAGGGTTTGGCAGTCGCCTCGATCTGCCCGCGGTTAGGTCGATCCAAAACGGTGACGATTACAACTCACGTGTCTTCATCGAAGCGTTGTCTGGCGCGGTTGTTGATTTGTCGGGTGTGCAGACCATCGAAGACCCCGATGCCGGTAACACATCTCAGCGGCGGATCGAACTGCTCGGCGAAGGCGTTGGCAGTCTGATCGATCTGGGCAACCTGCAATCCTTCACCGACCATTCCTCCGGCACGCTGACCGGCTCGAATCGATTTTCCAGCGTGCTTTCCCGTTACGGAGCGACCGTCGATCTGGGCAGCAACGAGACGTCGGGCGCATCGCTCGGCGGCGTCCACGTGACGGCGGGCGAAGCCGGGATTCTCGTCGGCAAGTTCACACTCGACTCGGATTCGGTTCTCACCGGCAACGGTGTCGTGCAAGCGGATCTCGTTGTCGGCGGAATCGTTGATCCCGAGAGACATCTGGTCGTGGACGGTTCGTTGACGCTGCTCAGCGGTGGCCGGTTGAACTTCGACGTCGGCGGATTGATACCGACCGAGCAGCATGACGTTCTAGAAATCACCGGCTCTGCGACGCTCGACGGCATCATCCGAACCAACCGCGTCAACGACTACGCCCCACAACCGGGTGACAGCTACGTCGTGATGACACACGCATCACGCAGCGGTTCGCCCAGTTACGGGGGCCTCGATTTCGGCAGCCAAATCCTTTCGCCAGAACTGTCACCTACCTCGCTGGAATTTGTGACCGGATTTTCCAGCGGCGCCGCAGTCCTCTCGATCCGTCCCTCGGACAGTGCCGTTGATCCCGATGGACCGTTCTTCGTCATCGAATTCAGTGAGCCGATCGAACGCGATTCGTTGTCCGCCGATGACATGGCACTCGTCGGTCCGAACAACGCATCGGTCGCGATCGAATCGATCTTTCCGCTGGACGCTTCGAACGCTCGATTCATCGTCCGCCCGGTGATGGATCAATACGCCGACGGAAACTACTCGCTCGCCATCGGGCCGAATGTGCTCGACTGGGTCGGCAACCCGATGAATCAAGACGGCGACGAAATCAACGGGGAACCCGACGACGACCGATGGTCCGGCAACATTCATTGGGCGCTGCCGGATCTGACGCTGGTCGGCGGCGTTTTGCAGACCCCCACCACTGAATTCGACTTCGGCGATGAAGTCCCCTTGTTGTTCGACGTCAAGAACGTCAGTGCTGCGGCCGCCGGTGGCGGTTCATGGACCGATCGCATCTATCTTTCCACCGACAGCGTTTTCGACCCCGGCGATCTACTGCTCAACGAATCGATTCGTCACACACCGCTCGCTGCCGGCGATTCTTACGCGACCCAGATCAATGTTTCGCTGCCGCTGGCCCCGTCGTTGTCGACCGGCACCTATTACTTGATCGCATCGATCGATGACGGGAACCAGATCCATGAGACCGATGAAACCAACACGTTCGTCTCGGCGCCGCTGCAATTGACAGTTCCGCCACTGGTCGACTTGCTGCCGACCTCGGTCAGCGGTCCAGCGACCGGTCAACCCAGAACGCCGAGTGTGTTCACCTGGACCGCGATCAATCAAGGCGACGCGGCGACGCCCGATCGCTGGTTTGATCGAATTTATTTGCAGTCGACCTCGGGCGGCGGATTTCCGCACCTGGTCGGCGGCGTCTTTCAAGCCGACCCCGTCGCACCGGGTGAGAGCTATCTGTCGATGATGACGGTCGACTTGCCGGACTTGCCGGACGGCGACTACCAAATCATCCTGACATCCGACGACACCGATCGATTGTTCGAAGGCCCGTATGAGTCGAACAATACCTTGGTCGGCGGCACGATCCGGATCGACCATCCCGATGTCGTCGTCCAAGACCTCACCGTCTCCGCCACCGCCAACTCGGGTCAATCACTTCCCCTCAGCTTCGAATTCGTCAATCAAGGCAGCGGCGTCGCTTCGGCCTGGCAACAACGCATCTATCTGTCCGACGATCCATCGGTTTCCGCAGACGATCGTCTGATCGACCAATTTGAAATCATCCAGCCGCTCGATCCCCAGCATACCCGCGAGGTGACCCGAGATCTGGTGATGCCGATCGACTCTCAAGGTGCGAAATATGTGTTGCTCGTGACCGATGCGTTGGAGCAACTGGGAGAGCGTGCGGCCGGTGAAGCGAACAACTTGCAGACCGCATCGATCGAGTTGACGCTGTCGCCCTACGCAGACCTGACCGTGACCGACGTCAGCGCGCCGACGCAGGTGATCGGCGATCCCACACAGCTGACCGTCGACTGGACCGTTGCCAACGTCGGCACCGGCCGTGGACTGACCGATCGGTGGACCGATGCGATCGTGCTCAGTCGCGACGCGACCATCGGCGACGATGATGACCTGGTGATCGCGACGTTTGATTATTCGGATGGCCTGGAAGCGGGCAGCTCCTACTCGCGCAGCGAATCGATCCCGTTGCCGCCCGGAATCAGCGGGCGATTCACGTTGTGGGTGCGCAGTGACTATTCGGAAAGTGACTTGGGCGGCAATGTTTTCGAAAACGGTCATGAATCAAACAACGATGTCGCGCACGCTGACTTGCTTGACATCATGCCGACCGACTTCGCCGATCTGGTCGTCGGCAACATTGACGTGCTGCAACCCGTCAACGCCGGATCCATCGCCAGCGTCACGTGGACGGTCGACAACGCGGGGATCGGGATCACCAACCGCGGTGATTGGTACGACGTGATCTACTTGGCTGAGGACGCCGCGGGGACACAGCCGATCGAAGGCAGCGAAGTTCGGTTCCAACACTTCGGACAAATCGCACCGGGCGACAACTATACCCGGACCGGCCATTTCATCGTGCCCGACGGTTTGTCCGGTGATCACTACTTGATCGTCCACGCGGCGAAAGAGAGCGGACCGTTTGAATTTATTTTCGACGACAACAACCGTGCGGCAAGCGTGCCTTTTCCGGTCACGTTGTTGCCGCCACCGGATTTGGTTGTCAGTGAAGTCGTGGTGCCCGGCGTAGCCGAAGAAGGGACGCTATTGGATGTCAGCTGGACGGTCACCAACAGCGGAATCGGTTCCGCGTCGGGTGGCTGGATCGACCGCGTTTATTTGCAACCGGCCGGTGATCCAGATGGCCAGGTCATTCAGTTGGGAACGTTTCCGTTCATTGATCCCATCATACCCGGGAAAAGCTACACGCGCCACGAAGCGATTCGCATTCCGGTCCAATCCACGGGCGTCTTCAATCTGTTCGTTCGCACGAATTTCGAAGAGTTCCTTTACGAGGGCAGCGGTATTGTCAACAACACTGCGTCTGAGCCGATCATCGTCAACGTGCGTCCTCGACCCGATCTGCAAGTCGACTCGATCACCATCCCCGAGCGGCTGACTGCGGGCACGACACTGTCACCGCAATTCACGGTGGTCAATCAAGGCGCCGTCGGCACGGTCGGAAACACCTGGATCGACCGCGTCTATCTGTCGCTCGATACGGTGGTCGACCAGGCGGACATTTTGATCGGTGAGCTCGACAACGGTTCGGCCTTGGCGACCGGTGAGCGTTACAGCAGCGAAGCCGGCAGCGTGGTGATCCCCATCCGCTACCGCGGCGACGTCTACGTGATCGTGCAAACCGACGCGACGGACAACATCGCCGAATGGCCCAACAATCAGAACAACATCACGTATCAGTCGATCTTCATCGAACCCGAACCGCTGGCCGATCTGGTGGTCAGCGATGTCATTGCGCCGGGGCAAGTCGTTGCCGGAGCAGAGATCCCCGTGCGATACACGGTGACCAATCGTGGCAGCGGCGCGACCCACGGTGACACCTGGACCGAAAACCTCTGGCTGACGCGTGACCAAAATCGACCGCATCCCGGACAGGGCGACCTGCTGTTGCAGACGACCACCCACACCGGATCGCTGGACCGTTTGTCCGGCTACGAAACTTCAATCACGATACGAATCCCTCGGCAACTCGAATCAGGCACGTGGTACGTGACGCCTTGGGTCGACCCGTTGGACGTGGTTCCCGAAGACACGTTGGCGTCGAACAACAATCCGGACGACCCCGACAACGTTGACAACAACAATTACAAGGCTCGCGCGATCCAGGTGCTCGGGGCGCAGCCGGATCTGGTCGTCAGCGAACTCAAGGCACCGGCGGTTGCCACCGGAGGCGACTCCGTCACGATCAGCTGGACCGTCGACAACCGTGGGTTGGCAGATGCCGACACGGGAGCTTGGCTCGATCGCGTTTACCTGAGCGACCATCCCGACCCCAAGGCCGAAGGCGCCCGGACGTTGCTGTTGGGCGAAAAGAAACGCAGCTTGCCGCTCGCCAAGGGAGCCTCTTACACCACGTCGATCGATGTCGACCTGTCGCCGGCCTCCAGCGGGCACTACATCGTTGTCATCACCGATGACGATTTGCCGCCTCAGCCATCGATCGATCTTTCGGGTTTCTTCCCCGGTTCGGCAACCGGAACCGAGTCGTACGTCCCCGTCGACGAGGTCGACGAAACGAACAACGTCGCGGCGGTGGCAACGAGCATCCATTCCGCCGCGGCAAACTTGAAAGTCGTCGGATTTGACTTGCCGACCGACGCCAAGTCTGGCGAAGAGGTGACGTTTCGATACACCGTCGAAAACATCGGCGAGCATCCCGTCTGGAGCGGCACGAGCTACTGGAAAGATTTTTTGTGGCTTTCACCCGACGGCACGTTCATTCGCGAGCGGGCATCGTACTTGGGGGCGTCGATTCATGCGCCCGCCGAAATGATCCATCCGGGCGACCGATACACCGTCAGCTTCACCACGACCCTGCCCGAAGGCACCGGCGGTGATTATTCGCTGTGGGTTCATTTGAATGCCAACAACGACCGATCGCCGCTGCTGTTTCCCTATCAATCGCGGTTGCTGTTGACCGATTGGTATCCGGCCGTCGAAGGTGACAACGAGGTTTGGAAATCGCATTTCGGGCACTGGGCCTATGAAAATCCCACCGACAACCTCGCCCGCGCCGACTTTCCGATCCGGTACGAAGAAGCAGATCTGTCGATCACGGATCTTCAAGTCGCCACATCCGCAACCTCCGGCGAAACCGTGGAACTGGTCTACACGGTCCAGAACATCGGTTCCCGAGAAACACGCGTCGATTCCTGGTCGGACCGTGTGTTTCTTTCCCGTGACGCGTCGCTGGATAATTTCGATACGCAACTCGCATCGACGTCGCACCTCGGTTCACTGAAACCGGGCGAGTCCTACACCGGACGCCTGTCCTTCCAAATCCCCGCAGGCATCGAGGGCGATTTCAATTTGCTGCTGTTCACCGATTCGGCGGCCGAGCAAGACCGTTCGCGACGACCGAGCGACATCGGATTCCGAAGGGTCGGGATCGAGTTTGAACTGCCCGGCGTACTCGCGCCGTGGGATCTGGCGTCGTCGGCCACCCGCGAATCGGCCCGTGGTGAAATCTCGGAATATCAAGGCGAAGGCAACAACATCGCCGTACGAGCGTTATCGGTCAGCCTGTCCGATCTGCCGGACTTGCAGGTCTCGTCGATCACCGCCCCGGTGCGGGCGGATCGTGGACAAGAAATCGACGTCAACTACACCGTCACCAACCGCGGCGGCGACACGGTCGAGGGGCAAAACGGCTGGACAGACCTGCTGTACCTTTCGCGCGACACCTTCTTGGATCTGGCCAGCGACATCTACCTGGGGTCGTCAGAACACGAAGGTGGCTTGGCGGCCGGCGCATCCTATCAGAACAGCACGTCCGTTTCGTTGCCGGCTGGACTGACCGGTTCCTACTACGTGTTCGTCATCAGCGATCCCGATCGATTCGGTGCGACCGGTGTCGTGTTCGAAGGCCTAAACGAGCGCAACAATGCCGCCGCCCCGGCGACGCCGATGGTCATCGAATTGCCTGATCCGGTGGACTTGCAAGTCACCGAGATCGCCGCCCCGCACGATGTCACCGCCGGCGCGCCGACGCAAGTCGAATGGACGGTGACCAACACCAGCGACGCGACGATTTCAGGGCGTTGGTCCGACAGCCTGTTTTTCAGCAGCGACGCGACGTGGGACATTCATGACACGGCGGCCGGACGCACCGAATTTCGCGGAACGCTAGCCCCCGGTGAAAGCTACACCTCGAGCCTGGAAGTCGTCACGCCGCCGCTGACGCCGGGCAGCTATCGAGTCATCGTCCGCCCCGACATCTTTGATCAAGTCGATGAGGACGTCGGCGAAAGCAACAATCAGACCGCGTCGGCATCCACGATGCAACTGACCGCGCCTGCGTTGACGTTGGGCGTTCCGCTGGAAACGACGCTGGGAACCGGCCGACAAAAATTGTTCGCCGTCGACGTGCCGGCCGATCGCGCACTGCGAGTCACGATCACTGCCGACGACGATTCGACCTATGAAGTCTTCCTTCGACACAATCAGTCGCCGACGCCAGGCTCCTTTGACGCTAGTTCCGGCGGCGCCCTCACCGACACGCCTGCCGCGATCATTCCCTCGACCGACGCGGGAACCTATTACGTTCTGGTCCATGCGTTTGCGCCCCAGGACGGGGACCCGGCCGTGGAGGTTTTGGCGGAGTTGTTGCCGCTGGCGATCACCGACATTCAAACGGACATCGGCGGCGACTCTGGTTTTGTAACGACGGTGATTTCCGGTGCGAGGTTTCATCCTGACGCAATCGTCAAACTGGTCCGTCCCGGTTTTGCCGAAATCATTCCTGCCGGTCAGAACTACGTTTCTGCGTCGCAGTTAATCGTCACGTTTGACCTGCAAGACGCGCCGCATGGACTCTATGACGTCCAGGTGATCAACCCCGGCGGCGACGTCGCTGTCGTCCCGTATCGATTCCAGGTCGAACGCACCATCGAGCCCGAGTTGACGATCGGCGTCGGCGGTCCACGCTTTGTGCTGGCCGGCGACAATGGCACCTACGGCGTTTCGCTGCAAAACACAGGCAACGTCGACGCCCCGTACGTGTTTTACAACGTCGGCATTCCCGAACTGGGTATCAATCAAAACGTCTACAACCTGCCCTACAACCATTTCACGTCCAACCTGCGCGGCGGCCCCGAAGGATCGCTTGCCGATCTGCCTTGGGCTGAACTCGATTCGGCGGTCAACACCAACGGACACCTGACCGCCAGCGGGTATCTGTTCGACCAACCTGCCGATGGCTTCGCCGGATTCACCTTCCAAGTCCAAACCTATCCGGGCCTGCGCGAATTGCATGATCATGCGTGGGAGGCGTTCAAGGCAAAGCTCTACGACGCAATTCCGGAATACGCGGCGATCGATTTCTTAGCGGAAGGGCCGTCGTCGCTCGACAAGCTCTCGCCCGGCCTGGCTCTGGTCTGGGAAGCCTTCGGCGCCGTCCCGGACTTGTTGATTCAGCCGCTGATCCCGTTCCAATTTCACGTCGTCGCATCGGCGACCACGATGACCCGCGACGAATTCCTGCAGCACGCGCTCGACGAAGCGGATCGATTGCGTCAAGGGATATTGGACGATAACGACGCCGATGCGGCACTGGTCAATCTGGCCGGCGATCGGCAAGCCTGGCAATCGCTGTATGTCAGCCATTTAACTGAAAGCGGACGTCTGCGCGCCGTCGACGCCATCCCGCCGACGCGCCGCGATCAGGAACTGGCCAGTTTGATGGCGACCCTTGCCGGAGGCGTGTTGACCGGTCCCGGAGGCGACCGGATCATCGCCAGCGGAGACCTGTCGGACTTCTTTGACGACGTGCGACGATGGTACGGACATGACGCATCGCTGAAAGCCCCCAGCGAACCCGGCCAAGTCAACTTCACTTCGGATTCGCTCTCCTTTCTGGGCATCTTGCAAAGTCCCAATCCGGTCGCCGCGCTGCCGAACTTGGACGACGATGACTTGATGCTCGATGCCAACACGCACTTCCAAACGATGCGTGTCTATGTGCCCTGGGTGCCGTTCGCCAATCGCGGCGCGGGAATTCCGCCGGAGTATCAGATCACGGGGATCACGCCCAACGATGAAAACGTTTTCTTTCCGCTCAATCTGCAGGGCTATTACGAACAAGCCGACGCGCACTCGGGGACCGTCTCGCAGACCGGCCCGTTTACGTTGGAAACAGGCGGGTTCGTGCCCGCCGATGAGCCGCTTCCGTACACCGTCAACTTTCAAAACGATCCCAACACAACCCGCGACGCCAACGAAGTGCGAGTCGTCGTGCCGCTGGACGACGCCGTCGACCCCCGCAGCTTTCGACTCGGCGACATTCAGATCGGCGACATCACGATTGGAATGCCCGGCGGACGGTCACTGTACCAAGGTGATTTTGATTTCAGCGAGACGCTTGGATTCAACGTACGGGTCAGCGGTGGAGTCGACATCAAATCGAGTACCGCGACGTGGTTGATCCAGGCGATCGATCTGTTGACCGGCGAAGTGCGTTCGGATCCCGACGGCGGATTGCTGCCACCGAACAATGCCCGCGGTCAAGGCGCGGGGTTCGTCTCTTACAGCGTCCAGTTGTCCGATACGGCCGAAACCGGCGACATCATGACGTCGCAGGCCCGCGTCATCCTGGACAACGCCCCACCGGAAGATGCCGACGATCTGGTGTACCAGGTCGATGCCATTGCCCCGACCAGTCACATCGACGTCACCCCGCTGAACGATCAGAACGATTTCGTCGTCCGCTGGAATGTTGTCGATGACGAAGCAGGCAGCGGTTTCAAACATGTCAGCTTGTACGTGGCCGAAGACGGCGGCGCATTTAAGCTTTGGAAACGGCAACTGCAGAGCGCCGGCGGCGAGGAGGTGTGGATCGGCCGCGTCGGCACGACCTACGAATTCCTGGCATTGGCCAGTGACCGCGCCGGCAATCGGGAAACACCGCCATCGGGAGCGACCGCCGACGACGATGGTTCGACCACGTCGCTGGGCGTCTTGCCCGCCGTCGAAGAAACGACGATTCCGAATTTCGGACAACCCGCCGAACCATCGTCCACGCCGTCGATTCACCCGCTGTTTGCATCCGCCGAACGGCAGGTTCCGACACCAACTCAACGCGACAACCCCGCGACCTTTGACGCGGTCCTGCAACCGTTCACGGCGGCACGTTTCGCCGACGGTTTTGATCTGGCGGTCGGCGCCGCGGCGGCTTCGGGGATCGGCCCGATGGCGCTGGCCGAAACGCCCGCAGGAGACATCTTCGTCAGCGGCGGCCCGGCCCGGAATCAACTCTATCGCTTCACCTCCGATGGCGGAACTGCCGGCGGTGTTTGGGCCGAACTGGATCATCCGATCTTCAATGTCAGCTTCGACGCGACCGGACGACTTTGGGCCACGACCGGCGGCGGTCCACTGCTGGAACTGGACCCGAGCGACGGCAGTCTGTTGGCCGAGTACGGCGACGGGCTGACGTTGGGACTGGCCATCGATCCGGCATCGGGTGACATCCTCGTCGGTTCACGCTACGGCGTCGAGCGATTCGATCCGGACAGCGGGACGTTCTCACGATTCAGTCGAGATCGAAACCTGCGTGTCGGCAGTCTCGCGTTTGCCGACGACGGGACGCTCTATGGCGTGCAATGGCCGGAGCGAAACGCCGTTTTGAAATTTTCGCCGACGGGTCGGGCCGAAACGCTGCTGTCGTTCACGACGCCGATCGATTCGCTGGCGTTTGGGCAAAGCGACTCGCCACTTGCCGGCCTGTTGTTCGTCTCTCACAACGCCGGTCCCGCACCTGCCGGCACTACAAACGCCGGCAGCGAATTGACGATGGTCGACGTCGCCACCCTGCGTCGTGTCGCGTTGGCCAACGGTGGCAGCCGCGGCGATGTCATCGTGACGACGCGGGACGGCCGCGTGTTGATCAGCCAATCCGATGCGGTGGACGTGCTCAGTCCGATCGCGGTCCCCGAACTCATCGCAACCCACCCCGCCCAGCAAACGGTCGTCGCCCTGCCGTTGGGATGGGTCCGTGTGACATTCAGCGAAGACATGTTCACGGGGTTGGGGACGGAACCGCATTCGGTCTTGAACCCCGGCAACTACGCAATTCGCACCGACGGAAGCGAGCATCCGCAAATTACCGAAGTCCGCTACGACGCGGCATCGCGTACGGCCTACCTGTCTGCCCAAGGATTCTCCGTCGGCGAGCAAACGTTGTACGTCGGCAAAGGCATCGAGAGCGTTGGTGGATTTTCACTCGCCGCGGGCTACGAAATCCACTTCACCACGATCAGCGAGTTCTCTGCTATCGTCGATATCGAACTCTCCGGCACACGGCTGGATCGACAATCGCAATCGATCACTTATGACGTCGTGATCACCAACCGCGGCGATCAGGAGCTGATTCTGCCAGCCCACCTGGTGCTCACTCCGGACAGTAGAAATAGCGGTGCGTCGTCCATTGAGGCGGTTCCTGGGCAAACCGCGACGCCGTCGGCCGACGGGCGCTGGTTCTTTGATCTGGCCGCCAACGTTCCCGATGGCGTTCGACTGCGTTCCGGTGAGTCGACCACGGCCAAAACCATTCGCTGGTTGACACCGGGAGACATCACCGCGGACTTCGCCCCCAGTTTTCTCGCCAGCGCACCGCCGAACCGGCGTCCGCAATTCGATTCCGCACCGCCGGAACACGTCGTCGCGGGGTCCATCTATCGATACGACGCCCGGGCCAATGATCCGGATTCCAACTCGGTCGCGTATTGGTTGCATGAAGCACCGGCTGGGATGCATGTCGATCCGGACAGCGGAGTCATCGATTGGCAAACCGGCACCGAGACCGCCGAGCAGAATCGCGTCGTTTTATATGCCTTCGACTCGCGCGGCGGGTTTACGTCTCAGCCGTGGACGATCACGGTTGCCGGCGGCAATCAGGCACCGGAGTTCATCTTGCCCCCGACGGACGCCTCGATGACGGAGAACGAAACTCTGGTCGTTCCCGTCAACGTGCTCGACCGCGACGACGCAGTGATCGATGTTTGGGCCGACAACCTTCCCCCGGGCGCGTTCTTTGATGCTTCCCAGAGGACGTTGCGTTGGTCGCCCGCTGAAAACGCGGCGGGGATTTATCGCGATCTGACGCTCCTCGCCAGCGACGGCGTCAACACGACCCGGCACACGTTTGACCTCGTCGTCGCCGATGCCGACCGACCGCCGCGGATCGACTCGCCGCAGCCCTTCACACTCCGCCAAGGCGACCAGTGGACCTATCGTGTTTCGGCAAGCGACCCCGATGGCGACCCACTCTCGTTCACCAGCGATGACCTGCCCGACGGCGCGACGCTGGACGCCGATACCGGAACGTTGCGTTGGACCGTCGGATTTGATCAGGCGGGAACCCGAAACATTCCGATCACGGTCACCGCGGGCGGCCAATCCGTCAGCGACCAGATCGTCGTCGACGTGCTCAATGCAAACGGAGCACCGGTGTTCGAATCGATGCACGGCTGGTCGGTCGACGAAGGCCAAACGCTGGTGATTGAAGTGTTCGCGTTTGATCCCGACCATCCCGAGTTTCGATTGCCGGTCCGTTCCGATGACGGCGCGCTGCTTCCGCCGGATCTGGTCTCACCGGTTGATTATCGCGTGGTCGATTTGCCCGACGGGGCGTCGTTTGATCCCGAAACCGCGACACTGACGTGGACGCCGAATCATGACCAAGCGGGCAAATACACCGTTCACTTCGAAGCGACCGATGACGGCGACGGCACCGGCATTCCCCTCACGATTGGTTCCCTGGTTCCGATCTCCGTCCGCGATGTCAACCGGCGTCCGCAAATCGCCCCGATCGAAAACGTTACCCTGTCGCGCGGTGACATGGTCGATCTTCCTGTCGCCGCGATTGACCGGGACGGTGATGCGATCACGCTGACCGCAGCCAGCGGGTTGCCGGGGTTGCCACTGCCGGACTTCGTGACGTTCAGCGACAACGGCAACGGAACGGGATTCTTTCATTTCACGCCGGGAACTGCCGACCGAGGCAACTACACCCTTTCGCTCATCGCCCGTGACGACGGCAACGGTCACGGCCGCGGACGGATCGAAACGACGCAATACGATTTCGTCGTCACGGTCGAATCCGCCAACGATCCGCCACAACTTTCGCCCATTCCGTCGACGGTGGTCTTGGTCGGTGATTTACTTCGGCTGCCGCTGAGGACCATCGACATCGATCAAGAGCCGCTGCACTACACCTTCAGCGGCCTACCCGCGGACGCACGAATCGTCGACTCCGGCACGTACGGCCAAGCGTTGTTGAACTGGGATCCGAAAACGGCCCACATCGGGACTTACGACGTCACCGTCACGGCCACCGATTCGGGAAACAACGGTGCGGCGGCAGCGCTTTCGTCATCGCAACGCTTCCTGATCGACGTCCGCGATCACAACACCGCTCCGGTCTTGGAGCTGATTCCCGATACGGTCATCGACGAAGGCGATACGTTGACGCTCGAATTCGTCGCAAACGATTTCGATGGCGATTCGATCTGGTACACGTCGTCGAACTTGCCCGCGGGCGCGACCCTGGATCCGATCCGCGGCGTGTTGGATTGGATACCCTCGTTTGACGATTCCGGTTCGTACGCCGTCGACATCGTTGCGACCGATGGATCGGCATCCGACACCCGATCGTTTTCCATCGACGTGATTCCCGTCAACCGCGTCCCGCAACTCGCTTTCCCCGCACCGCAATACGCCCGTGAAGGCGTCTGGATGGAATTTCGAATCAGCGGCGACGACTTGGATGGCGGACCGTTGACGTTGACCGCCGACGAGCTGCCCGACGGAGCTTTGTTCGATCCCAGCAGCGGCTTGTTCCGCTGGCAACCGGCGTTCGACCAGGCCGGCGTCTACGATGTTGTCTTCACGCTGACCGATGCGCAACACGCCTCCGATTCGATCCGCGTCCCGATCGTCGTGGACGATGTCAACCGAGTGCCGACCATCGAAAGCCGGCACCATCAAGTGCTTGTCGGCGAGTTGCTTGATTTCGATTTGGCCGCGTCTGACCCTGATCTCGATGACACGCTGACGTTTGCCGCCTACGGATTACCCGCTGGGGCGGCGTTGGATCCATCCACCGGCCGGATCACGTGGATTCCTAACCCCGGCCAACTCGGCAGCTATGTGATCGACGTCCGGGCGAGCGACGGGTTGGCCGAAACGAAACACAATCTGGTGCTGGAATCGGTGGCGACACCTCGGTTGCCCGATGTTCGGATTGTCACCACGCCCAGCTTTCCCGCGCTGCCGGGACAGACGATTCGCGTCGATGTGATCGCCGACGGCGTTGCGCCGATCGAGTCGCTATCACTGGCCTACGACGGACGCGAAGTCACGCTGGACGAGCATGGTCGCGCAGAAATCATCGCCGGCTCCCACGGCAAAACATCGCTGGTTGCCACGGCGACGGACGTCGACGGCTTTGTCGCGACCGTCACCGAAACGGTCAGAGTCCGAACGGCTACTGACAAGGACGCCCCCCGAGTGGCCCTGTCGCTTGATGCTTCCCAACGAATCACCGATTCGACCGAGTTGCTCGCCGAGATCAACGACGTCAACCTGGACCATTGGACGCTGGAAATCGCCGCTCACGGATCGGGCAAGTTTGAAACGCTGGCAAGTGGTCAATCGACCGGCGATGATCTGGCGCTCGCGACACTCGATCCGAAATCGCTGGCCAACGGTTTCTACACGATTCGCTTAACCGCCAGCGACATCAGCGGTCGCAGATCACAGACCACATTGGACGTGGAGGTCAACTCGGACGCGAAAACCGACGCCTTCGTCAGGACGGATGTTGACGCGGAAATCCCGTTCGGCGACCAGACGTTTCAGATCGCGCGTCAATACGATTCGCTCCGAAAGTCCTGGCGTTTCACGTTCCAAGACGTAGCCCTGCAAGCCTTCACCGAATCGGCTGACGCGTCGTCGGCAGTCGTCCATCCGGCTCTGTCCGTCGGCGATCGCGTCTATTTGAGCTTGCCCGACGGACGACGCGTCGGGTTCACGTTTGAACCGCAACTCATTCGGCACTTGCCTGCCAGCGACTCCCTGGTCTTTTACAAACCGCATTGGACCGCCGATGCCGGTGTCGACTACGAACTGCGATCCATCGATCGTTTGCTGGTCCGCGGCGGAGAGCGCTATTACGACCAAGCCACCGGCCAGCCCTACCATCCCGCCAATTTTATTTCAGCCGATGACGTGTACGAGTTGGTGCATCCCGATGGCAGGGTCGACCGGATCGACGCAGCGGGCAGGACCACGCGCCAGCAATGGCCCGGCGGCCAAATCGTGCAGATCAGCGACAGCGGCATTTTGCTTCCCTCGGGCGAGTTTGTTTCGATCGTTCACAACGCCAATGGCATGATCGCATCGCTCCGCACGTCGACGATGGATCTGCACTACCGCTACGACGACGCCGGCCGACTCGTGGAAATCGCCTCCGTGTCCGATGTCACGCAGTCGTTGCACCGCTATGGCTATGAATCCGCAACCGGCGAAACACTGTCAGTCGCGGTCAGCGTCGACGGAAACCATCGCGTCTATCCCGCGGACGAACCACTGACGGAGGACCTTGGACGCGCCGTTGATTTCGCCGCATCGTCCATCATCGGCAAACTCGACGCCGGCCAGACCGATCAGTACGCCTTCACCATCGACGACGCCCAGTTGCACAGCACCGATCAACACGTCGTTTGGGTGCGTGCGATCATCGAGCGTTATCGCAGCCCCTTCATCGCCGACACGCCACGAATCGCCGGACTCGATCCGATCGCCCGCAGCGTCGACGGCGATCGAACCGTCGCGCTGTTTGCGATTCGGCGTGCCGATCAATACCTGCTGAGCGTCGCAGGGGCATCCGCCGATGATGCGGGGCGCTACCGGTTGTCTTTGAGTGTGGTGGGTGACATCAATCGCGACGGCGTCGTCGATGGACTCGATAGCGTGGCGTTGGCAAGTTCGATTGGAACGTTCATCGGCGACCGAACCTACGACGCGGACGCGGATTTCAATGCCGACGGCGCGATCACGATCGCCGACTCGCAACTACTCGCTGCGAATTTCGGGTTCACGTCAGACTTTACCGAAATTGCATGGCACGACCGCTTCGTCACCGCCACCGACTTTCCAACCACCACACCGCCACAGGGCGACAGTTCACAGCCACCGTTCGATCCCCCCATTGATCCCTCCAGCGGCGATGAGACTCGGATCACGCCTGCCCCCGAATTGCCGCGGACCGTCGCTCCACCAACCGTGACGCCGACTGCGCTGGCGCCGTCGGCCGGGGCGACGTTTAACATTCGCAACGGATGGTTCGATGCCGACGGCGAGTCCTGGACGACGACCGGAAACGTCGATTTTGAAAACGGCGCCGCCGAACTCTCGGAATCCCCCGCCGAGCGAACGTCACTTCGCCAAACGTTTTACGTTCCCGACAATGCCTCCATCCTGCGACTGTCGATTTCCAACCTGAACCTCTCCGCGGACCCCAACCGCGCGCCCGATGCGTTGGAAGTCGCGCTGCTCGATGCCAATACGTTTGCCCCACTGGTCGGCGTGATTTCACTGGGTCAGACCGATGCATTACTCGGTTTTGCCGCCGACGGGACTTACCGCAGCGCATCGGGCGTCACCGTCGGCGACACCCGATCCCAAGATCCCTCGCAAGACCTGACCGGCGTTTTCACCGACGACAGAATGCTGCTGCAGATCGACGTCAGTGCGGTCCCGGCGGGAACCCTGGCCTTGTTGTCGATCGATTTAATTGGGTTTGCCCAGCCAAACAGTCACGCACGAATCGACGACGTGTTCCTGGTTTCCGAAGGACTGCGCGCGCCAGTTGCCCGAACCGACTTGGCCGCGACCGAAGAAGACGTGCCGGTCAACTTGGACGTGCTGGCCAACGATTCCGATCACGAATCGCCGCTGGTTCCCTCATCGTTGACCATCGTGACGCCACCTGAGCACGGAAAAGTGTTCGTCAGTCCGCAATCGGGAATCGTTACCTATTCGCCCGATCCCGACTACTCCGGCAACGACTCCTTCACCTACACCGTCAAAGACCTCGATGGCTACGTTTCCAACGAAGCCTTCGTCAGCATCAACGTGACGCCGATCACCGATACGCCGTCGTTGGTCGTTCACACCGCCAGGGGTGATCAAGACACGCCGTTGCCGTTGCAGATCGATGCCGCGGCAACCGATGCTGACGACAGTGAACGCGTCTCGGTCACGATCGCGTCCTTGCCGCCCGGCGCAACGCTCAATCAGGGCGCACGCATCGCCGACGGGCAGTATCTGTTGGCGATTGAAGACCTGAACGGGCTGCAGTTGATGCCTTCGGCGGGTTGGAGCGGGCAAGCGATGCTGGACGTCACCGTCACGGCCAACGACCTATCCGCCGATCCCGTGTCCGCTAAAGAACAACTGCGGTTGGACGTCGGCAGCGTGTTCGTCAACCCGATGTCAATCAGCGGGTTCGAAGTCAACGCCGGTGAAGTCCAACGCTCTCGCCTCCACACCCTTGCGGTGACCTTCAACCAGGACGCCTGGATCGCCGACGCCTCGGCAGACCTTTCGATTTCCAACACCGAAGGCGACGTCATCAGGATCCCGAGCGAGAATTTTTCGTACGACCCAGATACGTTCACGTTAACGATCGACGTCGACGGGTTGATCCACCAGGACGACCAATACTACCTGATGCTCCGCAATGCAGGCATCGCCAGCAACGCAAACCGCTTGCAAACGATGGCCAGTGGGCCAGAGTTCGGCAGCGAGTTCTTATCGCTGCCGTTCTTCCGACTGCTCGGGGACGTCAACGGTAACAACGAAGTCGATACCGACGATTGGCGGGACATCCGAATCAGCCTGAACTCCAACGTCGAATCCCCACGCTATGAACGCCATCGCGACCTGACGGGTGAAGGGATGATCGATCGGCATGATTTTGTCGTCTGGCGCAATCGACTCGGGTTCACGACCGATCAAGACCCACCGCAGATTCTGGCCGGCGTCACGCTTGCGAACAACCGATTGCCACTGACCAACGCCTTTCGAACCGATGCGGAGTTGTCGTTGGTCGTCGATGACGTCAGCGAAGTGGTTTCGTTGACGGTTTCCATTGATGGGTCCCAGACGATCGAACTCGTCGATCGTCTGTCTGACGAAGATGCGCTGCGGTTGCCACTGACGGAGTTGTATTCCATCGCCGGCCACACTCTCGCACCGGTTGACCACACGCTGACCTTCGCGGCGGTCGATCAGTACGGCAACGTGTCGAATCCGGTGGACGTCGAATTCTTGATCGATGAAACCGCACCGGCGAGTCCCATCACCCCAGCGTTGCTGGACGCCGATGGCAACGTCACGTCAACGCTGACCGTTGCGGATCCGCGTGTCGTCATCCGTTCGGTCGGCGAGACGGGCAGCATCGTTCGGTTGTACCGCGACGGTCGCGAAGTCGGATTGGGCGTCGCACAAAGCCCCGTCGACTTCCCGCTGAATCTGGGATCGCTCGGCGACGGAACGTTCTCGTTCACCGCCACTGCGGAAGACCCGTCAGGCAATCGCAGCGCAACCTCGTCATCACTCTCCATCACCATCGACACCACCGCTCCGCTGATCGAGTCCCTGCAACTAAATCCCGCAAGCGACACCGGAACGCCGGGTGATCGGACGACCGACAGCGATTTTATTTCGCTGATCGGCAAAACCGAACCCGGCGCGGTCATTTCGGTCGCGGGCAGTCCACAAACCTCCCTTGCCAATGCCACCGGTGCCTTTCAGCTCGATGGCATTCCGCTGCGTTTCGGCTCCAATCGATTGACCGTCAGCGCAGCCGATGCTTTGGGCAATGAACGAGCACGCAGCATCAACGTGTTTCGTCCACGCTTGGAATCCAATCCCCCAACGATCGCTTTCAGATTGGTCGATGATACCGGGCGTTACCAAACCGACGCCGTCACCTCCTCACCGTCCCTCAGCGGCGCCTTGAGTGACGAATCGAACGTGACGGGGTTGTTCTTGACGGTCGCATCGACATCCGATGAACACTCGACGCAACAAACAACCGGACCATCTGATGTTTCCGGCGCGATCAGCGGCGACACGTTTCAGCTCACCGCCGCCGCGATCGAAGACGCCATCGGAACGGAACTCGACGACGGCAACGTGACCTTCACCCTGGTTGCGGTCGACCAATACGACAACGCGTCCGGAGCGGAATCCTCTTCGTTTGTCCTTGATCGCACAGCACCCGACATCCCGCCGGAATTGCGGCTTTCTGCCGACAGCGATCGCGGCCGCGATTCAACCGATCGAATCACCCGCGAAACCTCGCTGGTTGTTTCGCTGGATGTTCCCGAACTGGCAAACGTAGCATTCTTCGTCGATGGGAATCCGCATGCCGAATTCCTGTTGCCCCGGGGCGTCGGCGAAGTCACGTTGGCGGGAGTCCCGGAAGGGAACCACGCGATCACCGCGTCGGTGACCGACGTTGCCGGGAACGTCAGCCCTGTCACTGTCGCACTCGATGTCACCATCGACACGACGCCGCCGGATTCGATCGCCGCTGATCTTCAACTGCCGCCACTGAACTCGGACTCCGGCGTGATTTCGGGTTCGACGGAAGCCAATGCGACGGTGCGAGTCTACCGCGGGCTGGACTCACAAACCGCCATCGCGGAAACCATCGCAGCGAGTGACGGCGGCTTCCAGATCGATGGCATTCGTTTTGCCGATGGCGTCAACCGGTTTCGCGTCGTGGCCGAAGACATCGCCGGCAACGCCATCGAGACCAACGTCACGGCGCAATACGACGCACCCGATCTTTCCCCGCCCGATATCCAGTTGGCATTAAAACGCGACACAGGAGTTTCCGATACCGATCGATTGACCAACGATCCGACTGTTTTGGGAATGGTGGATGACGCAAGTCAGATCGCGAGTTTCCAAATCAGTGTCGACGATGGACCGTTTGTCCATTCGCTCGGTTCACTGCGCGACAACGCCTTCACGCTCTCTCGCAGCATTCTGGAGACGATCGCCGGGCACCGACTGGGCGACGGTGAGACGCGAGTTCGGATGCGAGCGGCTGACGTGCTCGGGCATGCGTCGGCAATCGCCGAGCTGACGTTTCAGCTGGACACCACACGCCCGGATGTCCCGGCTCCACTCGTCCTGGACGCGGCCAGCGATTCGGGAACGCCCGGCGACGGCATCACCAATCGTGACACACTGACGTTCGTCACCGGCGTGAGAGCGATGGATGCAGAAGTCGTCTTGTATGTCGACGGAGAAGCCGTCGATCGGGCCGATGCTGCCGAATCCCTTTCGCTTCACACCCGCAGCCTGCCGGGTCGGCACCGCTATGTCGCCCAGTCGGTTGACGCCGCTGGAAATGCCAGCCCCTTCACCGCGGCCCGCTTCATCACCTTTGACGACAACTTCATCGCACCGACAATCGGGCTGAATGAAACCCAGCGACGTGATGACCTGGGCAGTCCCTTCCATACCGATTCATCCATCGTTTCACTGGTCGGCCGCGCCGAACCGGGAACTCGATTGCAGATCCAGGGGAAACCGAACTTTGCCGATGCCGATGACTTCGGGGCTTTCATGATTGATGATGTCCGTCTCGGCGCGGGCGTCAACCCGCTGGTCGTCACGGCAACGGACTTCGCGGGCAACGTTCAAAACGTCGAAATCGAATTGACCTTTGTCGACATCGACGGTCCCGCATTCGACGTGAATCTGGTCAACGATACCGGGCGCAGCGCCACCGATCGACGCACCCAAGATCCGACGATCGCCGGTACGGTCCGCGACGCGTCGGCGATCGTGTCGCTGTTCGCATCTTTAAACGGATCGCCGCCGCTCGACATCACAGCCACCCTGGTCGAAGACGCCTTGACGATCGACTTGGCGACACTGGAATCCATTGCCGGCCAGAGCGTAACGGACGGACGCCATCTGCTGACCCTGTGGGCAACCGATGCGGCCGGAAACGAATCCTCCACCGAGTTTCAGTTTGACCTGGACCGTCAAGGCCCGCCGTTGCAAACCCCGCCGGACCTGATGACATCCAGCGATCTCGGCCACAGCGATCAAGATAACTTGACGTCGGAAACCGAGCCCGTGGTACGTGTGTTTGCGCAGCGAGGAACGCTCGTCAAGTTCTATGTGGATGGAACACTGTCCGGCGAAATTTATTCCACCGGCGCGGCACAGTACACGTTACCGAGTCTCGACAGCGGAACGTACAACGTTACCACCACCATCGAAGACGCCGCCGGAAACGTGGCCGGCCCGTCTGAGCCACTGGTTTTGACGATCGACTCGATCCCGCCAGCGGACGTCACGCTGGAACTGATGCCGCTGCACCAAAGCACCGTGCGGGCCAATCACACGACCGATGCCCAAGTCAGCTTGATCGGAACCGCGGAACCCGGTAGCCGAATCACGATGACCGGGCAGCGAGAAACACCGATCGCCGATGCCGGCGGCACGTTCTTCTTCGTCACCGATCTGCCGGTCGGTTCGAATGAGTTTCTGGTCAGTTCGGAAGATCCCGCCGGCAACAGGTCGGAACATACCTTTGTCTTCACACGCGGTGCCGTTCTGCCGCCGGAGTTCACGTTCACCAGTGTCGATGTGAACGCGATCACGCCGCCAACGATTCAAGGGCGACTCCGCAGCGAAACGGCGATCGCCGTCGCCGAAGTCAGCACCGACCCGACTTTTTCTGGTCGCGTCGTTGACTTGGCGGCGTACACCACCGCCGATCGGTTCGTGTTGACACCGTTCGACGTCGAAGCGATCCATGGCGCGCCCTTTGTCGACGGCGATCACGCGTTGTACTTTCGCGCGACCGACGATCAAGGCCGAACGAGTGAGCCGACGTCGTTGGTCTGGTCCCGAGACACGGCTGACCAAGCTGTGCTGTACAGCTCGGTCACGCCGCTGGGCGATGACTTCCGTTACGTGATCACCGCAACCGCCGCCGTCAACACCAGTCAGCGTCTCGACGCGATCACATTACCGATGGCCACGGGCGTCGTCGCAAGTGACTTCGTCGTCCCCGCGTCCTGGTCCGTCGCCTACTCACTCGGTGATTCCGCGATCGAGTTTTCACCCACCGACGCGGCCGACGGACTCAGGGGCACCGGCGAGTTGACGTTCAGCTTCACCGCGACGACGGCGCCGACCCAAACGACCGCCACCGCGACGATGGCGGACCTGGCAAACGGCGCTACGACGCGGCACGCCCCCGTGTCGCTCGCACTTCCCTCGGCAACCGATGCCATCGCGGTGACGGATTACTTCCGCGGCAACGCATCCGAAACGCTCTCGGTCAACGCTCCCCTGGGTCTGCTCGCCAACGATGCCTCGGGCATCACCGGCGTGTTGAGCGCCGACGATGCGACGCGCTGGGGAGCAAGCATCACGGTCGCCGCCGATGGCAGCTTTGCACTCGTTCCGGCCGATACGTACATCGGAATCGGCCTGGGGGAATCGATCACGGACTCGTTCGCCTACACCGTCCGCGCCGCCGACTTCAGCCTGCACACCGCAACGGTTTGGATCACGATCGCTGGCGAAAACCAACCGCCGATAGCCGTCCAGGACGAACCAACCGGCGCGACGGTTTCGCTTTTTACCCGCGCCGGAACGTCGTCGACCATCGACCCGGCGGATCTGCTGCGAAACGACATCGATCCCGATGTCAACGATACACTCGCGATCGTCTCGGTTGAACCGACCAGTTTGCTTGGTGCCGCCGTCACTCGGTCAGGGAGCGGCCAGTTTGCAGACCCGATCGTCTACGACCCGAGCGGCATCGCCGCGTTGGATTCGCTGGCCGCCGGCGACCATCGGATCGATCGGATCACCTACACGATCGTCGACCCCAACGGCGTGACTCATTCTTCGACCGCGAGCGTTTGGGTTCAAAGCTCGATCAACCTCGCCCCCACCGCCGCGTCGGGAACGGCTCGCCTGGACGAAGACGGAGTGATCGAGCCGGCGACCTTCGATTCGCTACTCGCCGGTGCCGTCGATACCGATCATCTGCCCTCGGATCCCGAATTGGCCGCCGTGGAGGAAGTGGTCACCAGCTCGCTCGGCGCCACGGTCTCGATCTGGCCTGACGGAACGTTCACCTATGACTCCTCCGACGTCGTCGCGATTCAATCGCTTTCCAGTGGCGAAACCGCCGACGACACGTTCTTGTTCCGCGTCACGGATAGATTGGACGCCTCCGCTGCTCGAACGATCACGCTCACCGTCGTCGGCACCAACGACGCTCCCACTGCGGTCGATGACGTGTACGCCGGCGTGCCGGCAGACGGCCTGCTGACGACCAACATCGGCAACGGCTTGCTCGCCAACGATTTCGACCACGACTCAGCGCCGCCGCTGATCGTCGACCCCAGCCAAACCGCATCGCGTTCCGCCGGCGGCGCGGCCATCTCCTTACGTCCCGATGGCACGTTTGACTACGACCCGCAGGGTGTTTTTGATCATCTTGCCGCCGGCGAAACGGCATTGGACTTGTTCACCTACGTCGTCTCGGATGATCAGGGTGCCGAGTCGACCGCGACCGTTACCGTCGAGATTCACGGCGTCGATGACGCGCCCATCGCGGGGATCGACGACATCGAACGCGGCTATTGGACCGTCGCGTCACAGACGATCGAAGTCCCCGCCGACGAAGGTGTTTTGACCAACGACTACGATCCCGACTCGGCGTCCAGCGGCACCGAATTAGCAGCCTCCTTCGACGGACTCAGCCAATACGGCGCACGGGTGATCGTCCGACCCGACGGCAGTTTCAGCTACGACCCGACGTCCAGTCAAACACTCCGCGATCTGCAAGCCGCCGGCGTTGACGTCATCGACAGCTTCACCTACACGCTCACGGAGGTCTCGTCGTCGGCGGCACCCGCCGCAAGCGAAATCCAAAGCCCCGCCGCGCCCACCCAATCCACAAGCGAAGGCGTGGTGGAGATCATCGTGCGCAGCGGTCCCTCTGCATACAGCTTTGACGTCGTCGGCAAGGGTTACGATCGAATCGGTTCCGGCGTCTCGATCAACAACCACGGAAACGTCGCCTACACCGCAACGTTATCGGGACGCGACACTCCGTTCATCTGGAGCGACCAGAGTGGCGCGGCGAAACCACTGATCCCCGATCAGTTCCTGTTCGGCGAAGCCACCGTCTCTTCACCGCCCCGCGGGTCGGGAACCGACACGCCCGCATTGCGATTCAGCGACAGCGTGCAGCTGACCGACTTCAATCGTCTACTGGTCCAACGTCAGCTGAACGCCCGCACGGTCTCCGGCGTGATCCAGGTCGGTTATCCATTGCTCGAATTGGCCGACGTTGCGCTGTCTTATGCGGAACTCTGGAACGCCGAACGGGTCTTGGCGGGCGACAGCTATGGAACGCCCAAACAATACGCAGTCGGCGATTCGGGCTTGGCCAATTCGGGTTTGCGATGGGGCGACCCCAAGTTGCTGGACCTGCAACTCTCAGGCTTCGCCGCCGTCCTGCCCCCCATCTCCGGCACGGCACTGCTGGGCGAACAAACGCTGGTCCCGCGCGTCTGGACGCTCGACCCGGTCTGGTCCAGCACCTACTTCACCCCGGCCAATCCCGTTTGGAACGTTTTCCAAGACCCCGACAACTTTGATTTTTCACTGTTCCGTAGCGTCGCCCTCGGTACATCACTGGCCTCCATCTACGAAGAACAACTTTATGTGACACCCTTCACGTCGATCTATCCCGACAGTGTCACCGTCAACAATCTTGGCCAGTCGATCTTCGTCGCCGAAACCAACAACTCGGAAGTCGATGCGGAACTGAGCCTGGTCACGTACAGCGAAGATCGCGCGCAGCCCTACGTCCGAATCCCGATCAACGATCCCGTCGAAAACATTCAGCTTTCGGACGTCGGCTGGGGCGTCTATGTCGATGACGGCCGCATCGTCACCATCGACCTGGACGGAAACACACAACGCCTCGAAAACTTCCGAGCCCTCGACAAGGGCGTCGCCATCAGCGACACCGGCATCATCGCCGCGGCCGCTGAGGGGCCGATGGGACGCGGGATCTATGCGATCAACCCGCAAGACAACAACTGGATCAAAGTCGTCGGCGAGTCGGCAGACGCCTACATCGACCCCAACGAAGTCAACGTGGACGAGATTGGGATCGGCGGCGTCTCACAAATCGTCGAAGGTGCCATCGGAATCAACGGACTGGTCACACTGGAATCACTCGACGAAGCCTCCGGTTCCAGCGACGGTGATTCCGATACCGAAGACGAGGACGAAGAAAACCACGACGACTCGCTGGTCGCAGTCGCCGGCGGACTGGTCGGGACGATCGACGGCACGTCCGGTGCGGCTGCCGGAACTCCGTTCCTGACCGTCGCCTTCATGGCAATCGGCAGCGGCGGCAAGACCGGCCTGCACACCGCACGGTTCTATTTCCCGCCCGACTTGAAACAGGCCCCGCTGCCGCCGAGTCAATTTTTGGGGCATTCGGTGGTCGCCGAAATCGGAGACCTGGTGCCCAAAGCGGGCCGCATCGATGCCATCGAAGGCTTCGACATCATCAACAACTCGGGACAAATCGCGTTTGCAACCAACGACAAGGTGCTGCGTGCCACCCCGCCACCGTTGACTTCCGGCGAAGTGGTTTACGCATTCGAAGGCCGCTCGTTGACCGACAACAAAGTCTTCCGACGCCTCGTCGATCAACCCGTTCCCACCGAACCGGACGGAAGCAGCAACCAAACACCCGATGAATCCGGGTTGTTCGTCGGAGCGTCCGTCGCCACGTTCATCGCCGGTGACCCCGATGCCTCCGCGGATCAATTCCAGGCGACGGTTTACTTCGGCGATGAACCGCTGCACGATCCAACCGAAGGTCGCGGCGACGCGGCGAGCCACGAACCGATCCCCGCACTGGTTATCCCAAAATCGAGTGCCGGCGGCGGTTCCGTCCCGCTGACCTTCGAAGTCGTGACCGAACACCACTACCTCCGCGAAGGTCCCTACGTGATCACCGTGCTGATCACCGACACCAAAAACGAGAACGGCGGTCTGGCGGTCACGCTTGCCAACGTCATCGATGTCACCACCGAAGAAGAGATCGAACGTTTGGCGCTGCTGGACGAGGAAGGAAACGCGATCGAGCCGACAGTGCAAAGTTTCGCCTTCCCATTCATCGACTTTGAATCTCCCGACGACGAAGACGACGCCCAGACCGACGATCCTTCGACCGTGAATGAACCGCGACAAGCGGTCGAACCGACGCCTTCCTCGCTGGGCCTGAAAACCTTCGTCGCGATCGACCACAACAGCGGCTCCTTCGAAGTCGCCGCGGTCGGCAGCGCGGGATTCACCTATTCGTTCGGGCTGGAGACCGCCGGCAGCGACGGCCAGGGCGAGCCGAACTTCACCCAACAAGGTGACGGATCCGAGATCAAGATCCGCCATGTCGTCGCGCGAGGCCTGATCAATACCGTCAGCTTTGCCGCCGGCGGATTTTATGTTGCCGATTACCAAACCACCTTCGACGGAAAACTCGATAACACCTTCACCAGCGAAACCAACTCCTTCGCCGAATCCTCCGTGACCGAAGCTTCCGTGACCAGCTTCTTCGTCGACCAGAAAACCGTCGTTTACGATCTGGGAGATCTCGATGACGCGGTTTCCGACCCGTATTTCGACTGGAAACGCTCCTCAGAAAAAAACACCCGCTACTCGACCGTCGGAGAACGCTTTATCGACGGGGATTTAGCAGGCCAGATTGACAGCCTGGTCGGTGGCGGCGGCAACTCGTTCGTCGGTGACTTTACCTTGCAAGGCAGTCAATCGACGACCGAAACGCTGCACGAGTTCGGCAACGAAACCTACGATGTGACCAAGGACCTGAGGGTCGTCACGTCCAGTCGAGTCGATCACCGCGGCGGACGACAACAGTTTCAGTTCACCGACGTGACCGAGTCGACCAGCGACTACCACGTCCACGGCCTGATCCCGAAGTTCGGCGACTACTCGTTGCAGATCGAAACCGTCGCCACGTCGACCATCATCGAGCGATCACAAACCAACGGAACGCTGCGGTCCGTCTCCAGCGGTTCCTCGACGGTCACCACCAACGCACACAAAACCTACGACGTCGCCAGCGGACGATTTCAACTTTCCAGTGCTTCGACCAGCCAATCCAGCGGCGAACAGACCGACACCAACCAAACGCAAACGAACGAATCCAGTAGCCAAACGACGTCGACCTCCACGCTGACCGGCAGCGGCCACGATCTCGATGGCGATTTCAACTTCACCAACCAGCTCCTTTCGGCCTCTCAATCCACCACCACAACCACCAACTCCGTCGACTCGGACTTCCTGTCCACCACGTCCCAAAGCGGCACCACATCGGTCGTCGTCGTCCAGACCGGCGATCTGTACAGCGGCAACTATGCCTATGACGAACGCTCCCACCAAACCACGACGTCGCAATCCGTCACGACCAACGGACCCGTCACGTCATCCGCCCATTCAACCGGGACCACCGATAGCGAAAAACAAAGCCAGGGAAACAAGAAGACCGGCGACTTTTTGATCGAATCCAAATCAAGTTCGATCAGCGACACCCAAATCGTCGAAAACAACCAGACCCGTCGAAACGAGTCCAACGTACACGCGGAATCCGAATCCGATGCCGAAAAATGGGGCAACGCCAAACAAGGCGACTTCTCCTTCGAAGGCTACGGGTTCAGCCTGACGACGACCCACCAAGTTCAAACCAACACCCAACCGTCCGGTCAAATCCAACGCATCGAAACCGATGAATCGCAGACCAGCGAGTCGTCCTACTCAGGATCCGGCAGCGCAAAGACCGCACAGGTCGTCAAGGACGAACAAAACCGCTCCAACGTTTCCTCAACCCAAACCACGACCAACCAAACACTCCAGTCGACACGGACCTCGACCAGCGAATCCTTCGGGAACACCCACTCGATCACCAACACACTCACCGGCGACTACACCCGCGAGAACGAAAGTCGAATCCGATCCGACGCCCAGACGGTTGTGACCAATCAAGACGTTTCGTCCCGGTCCGAAGTGTTCTCCGAAAGCAGCACGGTTTCGACGACCGAGGGGAACCGCATCTCCGGCAAATCCACCAGCCTGTCCGACTCCGTCTCCATCTCGCAAACCGAAGACTCGTCGAAATTGCTGACTCAAACCTCCACGACGATCGGGACTTCCACTTCACGCACCACCGCTTCATCGGAACACAACTCGGTCACCGGCGCCTTCCAAACCAGCCAGTCGACGATCAGCGAGGTCGACCAACAATCGACCACGACGAATCAATCGTCCACCGCCATCAACTCCAGACGCGGAACTTCTACACAATCCTCGACCGCCAGCGGCAACTCCATCATCGGCGATCACTCCGAAACCAATCACTTCACCCGCAACTCGACGTCGCTGGGCGTGTCACTCAACGGCCAGCAGTTGGTCACGACCACCGAGCCCATCGTCTTTCCCGCCGATCCGGACTCCCCCATCGCGACGCTCGCCGACCATCAAACCATCATCATCGACGCCGGCCGACTTGTCGGCTTGACCGAACAACACGTCAATGCCTCCAGCACCACCAGCAACGGATCATCGACAACCACGTCCAACTCCATCAGCGGCCTGTTCGAAGAATCGTCAACGACGTCCAGCACGGTGCAAACGCGGTCCAGGCGAGAAAACCAAGGCTCGGTGACGTCGGTCGAAACCCAATCGACGTCCACGACCGTTTCGGACTCCAGTGGGAACTCGATCGCCGGAGATTTTTCGGGAACCAACACCCAGACCTCCAGCTCGACCGACAGTTCAACCCACACCAACCAAACGATCACCAGAGCCCAAACCAACACCACGACGGTGAACGAAACCACGGAAGTCGCCGGCAACACGATCACGGGAATCGTCGACCAAACCTCCGATTCCACCCGTGAGACGGTCTCGGATGCGTCGACCACCAATCAAACTCTGACGCAAACCCGACACAGCCGGTCCACTTCAACCAGCCACGTCACCGCACACCACAATCAGATCACCGGCGAGAACGATTCGACCAAGACCACCGAGCAGTCTTCAAACACGTCATCGACCGCGGTCAACCGAACACTCACGACCAGCGAAACGACGACGTCCAGCGGACAAGTCACCATCATCAATACCGGGAATCAAAACACCGGTGACTTTTCCGAATCGCGATCCGCCACCAGCACCCTGGAAACGGCTGCGACCGCAAGCAATCGCACGCTCAGTCGGTCGAGCACCACGCGGACCGAAACTACGTCCTCCAGTTCCAACACCGGCAACTCGGTCACCGGCGTTTACGACGGATCGGAATCACTCCATCAATCGATCACAGATTCCAATACCGAATCGAACCAGTCGTTGACCGATGCAACCACCTCGACGACGACCATCGATTCGACGACCCAGCGGAGCGGCAATTCGGTCACGGGAAACTTCACCGATTCTGAGTCTTCGGAATCGACGTCAAATCAAAGGCAAACGATCACCAACCAGTCGCGCACCACCGAAATCGCAAGCCTCGTCCAGGCGAATTCCACCGGGTCCCTCTCCGGCAATCGTCTCTCCGGCGACTACATCGAATCCGCTAACGACGAACAGACCGTCACCCGGAACGAAACCACGGTCAACGGACCACTGACGACCACGTCAGCGCTCACGGTCACCCGTTCCAGCACCGTCGAATCGGTCGGCAATGCGATTTTGACAACCGCTTCGACCTCCAACACCGTCGCCGAATCCTCCACCCAAACCGACACCTCCGCCAACGCGTTCGACTCGGCTCTGATCTCCATCACCGCCGCGTCGACGACCACCAACCGACGCGACGAAAACCAGGTCACGGGGCTGTATTCCGACACGTCGACCTCTGCCGTGACCTCCACCCGCACGACGACCTCGACCAACCAAACCGAAACCACCGAGAACGCCACCACGACGACGTCTTCGGTAACCGTCACCGCAACGGGAAACCAAATCCTCGGCGATTTCCGGCAACAAAGCGACTCGACAGCCACCGCCGATACCGACGAGACCACGACCAATCAAACCCGCACCGAAACCGTCGTGGCGACCGAATCCGTCACCACTTCGGACCAAATCACCGGCAATCGAATCTCCGGACTGCGATCGGGAACCTCCGAAAGCACGACCGAAACGTCGATGGCGACCACCCTGGACAATCAAACACTGGACGTCCAGTCGACCATCGTCGAATCGGTCACCCAAACCTCAGTCTTCACCGGCGATTCGATCGCCGGTTCCACCACCAGCACCGCGGAAACCAGCGGCACACGAACACGATCCGAAACGCACTCCAACGGCACGCTGCAAGCGTCGGCCGACGAAACCACAACGTTCTCGTCCAATCGCACACGCACCGACAACGCGATCACCGGCATCTACGACGATTCAAACTCCGGCTCACAAGTCTCGACGATCGTAGGATCGGATTCCAACAAATCACTCGCCGTCGATTACACCACCACCGAAGTCAGCAGCTACGAAAACCGTTCCAATGGAAACGTGATCGCCGGCGAGTTCAACAGCACCTCCGCCGGTTCGTCTACCTCGACTCGCGCCTCGACATCCACCAACGGGCCGCTGTCGATCCACGCAACCGACATCACCCGCGAAACCGCTGACGAAACATTGCTCGGCAACTCGATCGCGGGCACCAGCCAGTCGGAACTGGTGATCCAGATCACCCGCAGCCTGGAGCAAACCGATACCAACCAAGACTTGACGGTCACGATCCAGGCCGCTGAGACGTCTGAAACGACGACCGAATCGAGCCAATCACAATTCACCGGTGCGTTCACCTCGTCCAGCCAAACAACCGCCAGCGGGACACGCGACGAATCGTCCAGCAACCAAGGCTACACGTCCACGGTCACCGACGTTTACTCGTCCAGTTCCACGTCGAACCACTCGGGCAACTCCATCACCGGGACTGCGACTTCGTCCGACAGTGCCTCCACCCAGTCGACAACCACCGCGTCGGAGAACGTGCAAACCGAGACGACGACGGAGACGACGACGACCACGACAACGTCCTCATCCCATATCACGTCGAATTCGGTGACCGGAACCTACGACACTGAATCCTTCGACACGTCAACGCAGGACGTCACGCATTCGCTAACCAACCAAACACTCCTTGTCCGCGGAAATTCAACAAGCACGTCGGCAACCGATGCAACCGAATCCGGCAACTCGATCACGGGCACCTATCAGTCCGACGCCACGACCAACACCACCGCCTCCGGAACCGGCCGCGATGAAAATCAGGTGCTCGTCGTCGATTCAACCCTCAAAAGCACTTCGACCTCCCGAAACCAGGAATCGGGAAACCGTGTCGAGGGCACCTACCAATCGACGGTCACCGCGACCTCGACCGAGCAACACAGCGAATCGAACCAAATTGATCCCCGTTCGACCAACGCCTCGACCAACAACACCACGTCGACGGCGACGACGGCGGGCGACCATTTGACTGGATCCTACACGTCTTCGATTTCGTCCGAATCCGCTGCGACGTTCTCCGAAACGTACGCCTATCTGGATTTGACCGCAACAAACTCGTCCAGTTCCACGACCGAAATCTCCGAGACCACGTCGGGCAACACGATCAACGGCGACCGTTCCCGGACCACGCATTCCGAATCGGAGTCGGCCGGCACCACGGCCGAGAACAATCAAGACATCGTCACCGTCGCCACCACGTTCTCCAGTTCCTCCGTCAGCGACACGACGGAGGTCTCCAATGCACTGACGGGAATTTACTCCAGTTCAACAACGTCGACGTCCAACGCGTCGGCCAGTGAAACCAGCAGCAATCAATCGCTCGCACTCGCCACAACCGCATCGTCCCAGTCCTCCGCGACGACGACGCGAAGCGGCAACCGTGTCACCGGAACGTTCACCGAATCGGTCACCTCAACGTCTTCGACAACCAGCAACGAATCGACCACCAACCAAACACTTTCCAGCATCATCGAGGTGACGGCCAGCGGGACCGCCGCATCCAGCACCTCCGGAAACGATTTCACCGGGGCGTCGACGTTTGAATCCTCCGGCACAACGTCGGCAACCACCTCGCAAACCGACACGAATCAATTGCAGACCGTGACGCTCGAGGAAACACAAACGTCAAGCTCCACCAGCAGCGGAACCGCCAACTCCATCACCGGCACCTACCAATCGACGTCAACGAGTGAGCGGCAATCCGAACTCCAGGAAACCACGACCAATCAAACCTCGACAACCACGCTGGAGCGAACCGGAAACTCAACGACCACATCGACCGAATCCGGCAATCAACTCACGGGCGACTACACGTCGACAGCGGTGACGGAGTCTTCGGCCGATGTGACCGGCACCAGCGTCAACCAAACGCTGTCGGTCACCACGACCTCGCATACCGAAACCGCCTCGTCGAGGACAAACGAAACGGGCAACACTCGCTTCGACGTGTATGAAACCGAGACGACTTCGACACGCACCGTCGCCACCAACCAGGCATCGATCAATCAAACCCGCTCGACTTCTGCCAATGCCAGTTCGACCACAGTGACGGCGTCCACCCGCAGCGGCAATCGAACCAGCGGCGAATACACCGAAGACGCGACGCGGGCCGTGACCTCCTCTGCGAACGGATCTTCCTCCAATCAAACCCTGTCTTCCTCCAGCGAAACGTCCGATGCGCTGGAAGAAGTGTTTCGGCAAATCGGCAACGACATCACCGGCCTCTACAACATCACCTCCACGACCACATCGACGTCCAACCAAGAGCTGACCGAAACCAACACGAATCGCAACGTCGCCGACGCGTCGTCTTCCACCGCCACGATCACCCGCAGCGGCAGCGGCAACGCGATCACCGGAGACTACAGCGACACCGTCGAATCGACCGGCCAGTCCACGCGAAACCAATCCGGCACCATCGGCGATCGATCGTTTACTTCCCAAGAAACCAGGTCGACCAGCAGCGACTCCGCTTCCACCGGAAACGCGATCACAACGGCCGATTCCAGCAACTCCTCCTCCAGCGAGACCTACCGATACAGCAAAAACACCACCTACGCCGACGGCAGCGACGAAAAAACGATCACGAGAACGGCAACCCATACCTCTGCGGCGACCGGCAACTCCATCACCGGCATCTACGCGTCATCTTCAACCGGTTCAACCACGACCGCGATCACTGAAAACGGAATCCGCAGCGAATCGTATTCCGCGACGTCCGAGGTTCAATCCGCGACGGAATCCACCGACTCGGGTAATTCGGTCACCGCAGCGTTTGAGTCCGAATTCAGCTCCGAAGTCAGCACTTCGGTGTCGCGAACCTTGACCGACGCCGACGGCACCACATTGTCGATCACCGAAACCGCCAGTAACGATTCAACCGGCACGCAAGTCGGCAACCAAATCACAGGCGTCTTCACCGGCGCAAGTGAATCCGACGGCATCAAGACGACGACTCAAACGGTCCTGTCCGCCGACGGTGTGCACGACCACAGCGCCGTCCATCGAGTTTCGACGGACACCGCTTCGACCGGCAGCGGGAACTCGATCACCGGCGTGATCGCTTCGAAGACGGATTCAAGCGTTGTGACTTCGCTGGCCCAAGACGGAACCGTCGGCGGCCTCTCGGTCGACTACGACGCCACCACGACCGACATCGCCAACACCGACTCAAACGGCAACACGGTCACCGGGGTGTTCGACGTCACGAGCACCGGCGCAGCAACCTGGTCGTTCACCCAAGACATCGATCGAGGTGCCGCGGGACATTCGAGTTTGTCCGGCAACGGCGTCCAAACCTACTCAAGCGACCGCGATGAAAACACGTTGACCGGCGATGCGTTGCAGATCACCACGGGAACCGAGACGTATTCATTGTTGCAAACCGGTTCCGATGCCGGCGGTGTGTTCGAAGTCGACTTGACGGGGCAAGACACGTTCACTGAAACAGAAACGGCCAACGGTGAAACCGGCGTCTTCCAGCGGTCCAACGACGTCGATGGAACCGCAACCGGCTCGCGAACCATCGACGGTGTGACCGGCAGCTTCAGTGACCTGGTCGATCAAGTGGTCACCCAAGCGGGCAACTACATCGATGGCGACGTCGACATCACGTTCAGCGGCGCGGGCCGCTACGATTCGTTGATCGACTTCGTCGACACCTCCGATTCCGCCGGTGGCACGCCGGGCAACCTGGATCATTCACCGACCGGTGTGCCGACGGTGATGGGCGAAGCGCCATCGCTTCCGACCGGCGGAGCAGCTGAATCGCTCAGCGAAGTATCCGCATCCCGGATCGGCTCTTCCGCCGCCGCGCCGACCGAAACACTGGCCGGCGCCGCATTCCGCGATGTCCAGTCCACGGGTGTCGCCGGCGTGGCCGCAGGCAGCGAGTGGTCCGGCAGCTCGATCATCGCCGGCTATGCCTCCCAAGGCGCCCAGGCGATCGAGCAATATTGTTTCCCGGCCGGAACCGAGATCCTCCTCGCCGACGGTCGCACCAAACCGATTCAATCCATCGCCCCCGGCGACCGCGTCGCCTCCCGCCCCCAACCAACATTCCCACCGCTTCGTTACTCTCCCGTGAAGAGGTCGTGCAGTTTTACAGTCACCCTCCTGGCAGGAGGGTCGAGCGAAGCGAGGGGAGGTCGAACGGTAAATCGCCAGGTTCCCTTCAGTGATCCTCGACCCCGTCAACGCACCAAGGCAAACCCTCTCCTCGCTGCGCTCGACTCTCCCAGGAGGAGAGTGACGAAACCCCTTTATTTTCAACGCTCTGAAACCGCACGACCTCTGTACGGGAGGGTCGAGCGGAGCGAGGTGGGGGTCTCCCATGCTTCCCCCTCCACCACCCCCGGCACGGTCACCGAAACCTACCACAACGCCCCGCAGCAACTCCTGCACGTCCACATCGGCGACACGGAAATCGCCACGACCGCCGGCCACCCCTTCTTCGTCATCAACCGTCCCACCGCGTCCCCGCAGTCCCCCGCAACAACTTGGAACCTGAAACCAGAAACTTGCAGCTCCCCTCCCGGCACTTGGAAACTCGCCGCCGACCTCACCCCCGGCGACCAGCTCACCACCGCCGACAACGTTGCCCTGACCATCACCGCGATCACCCGCGATCCATCCCCGCCCGTTCCCGTCTACAACTTCTGCGTCGCCGAGCATCACAACTATCACGTCCGCGTACCAGGCACCGACCATTTTGTTCTCGTCCACAACGAATCCTTCGGCACATTCACCTACGGATTAGAACCGGTCCCCGAGGCCCAAGAGGCCTACGGCAACAGTGCCCTTGGGGAGCTGATGGAGTATGCGAGCGGACTGTTCGACGCCGCCCACGACGCCGCTTCACCGTATTTGTCGCAGCTGGAGAGTGCCGTCTCGTCGATTCAGGTTTCGTCGCCTCAGTGGTTAAGCTCGCTCGGCGGATCGTTGCTGTCGTTCGCGTCCGATGTCGGGGCGAGCGCCAGCGGCGTGGCCAGAGCGGTCGGAACACAGCTCGCCGACGCGACCAACCATCTGTTGATCGACGTCGGTAACCTGGCGATTCAAAACGGACTGTTTCAGCTTGGTGGCGCACTGACGTATGCCGGCCAAACGAACGCCGTCGCGGACACGCTCAGCAACATCGACGTCGAAGTCGTTGTGGCGACCGGTGCGTTGGTGGTCGGTTCGGCGGCCGCGTTGGTCGCCAGTGGCGGGACGGCGTTGCCGCTGGTCGCGGGCATGTGGGCCGGAGCGATCGATGTCTACATCCAAGGCGAATTGAGTGGTCAGCGGGCCGGGTTCGCCGAGATCGCGCTCGGGGCGACGTTCGGTTGGCTGGACCCGATCGGGGCGGTGGGAGGTCTGGCCGGCGGTGTGATCGGTTACGCGGGTGCGGATGCACTCGGTTTGTCTGGCGCAGAAGCCTACATGCTCGGCAGCCTGATCGGCGGGATCGCCGGGACGGGAGTCGCCGCGGCCGGTCGCGGCGGGTCGATCCTGTATGCAGCCCGAGCGATGGCCCACGACGCCGGCGGCGCGGGAATCGGGTTTGCCTATGGCCAGCTGACCGGGCAAGACTTCAGCACCAGTCTGCAATACGCGTTCTACGGCCAAATGGTCGGCGGCACGATCGGGGCGTTGACGGTCAAGTGTTTCGTCGCCGGCACGCCGGTGCACATCCCCTCGAACGACCCGCAGCAAGCATCGGCCACCAAGCCGATCGAGCAACTGCGTGTCGGCGAGCGGGTGTTGGGCGAGAACCCGCTGATCGATCGCGCCGATGCGTGTTTGTTAGAACCCGACTGGTCCCAGTACGTCGCAGTGACCGCCAAAGTCTTCAAACGCGACGGAGACGTCCTGGAGCTGACGACGCTCAAGCCCGACATCTGGCTGAGGACCAACGACGTCCGAGTCGGCAAACGCACCCTGATGGACATCCCGGTCGCCGACACCCACAACGAAGCCCTGATCACGGCGATCCACCCCAACCCCGACATCCAACCCGGCCCCGGCCGAGTCATCCTCTCCACCTTCCGCCACACCGCAACTGAAATTCTCTCCCTCACCATCGAAGGAGAACCCACCCCCATCCAAACCACCCCCGATCACCCGTTCTGGGATGAACGTTCAGGCGTATTTGTACGCGCGGAAACTCTGACCTACGCATCACGTTTAAGTTCCCAGAGTGGACTATTGAGGCCAAAGCGGGTCGCACTAAACTCAATCTCCTGTTTGGTTTTCAACCTGGAAGTCCACGGCGAGCACGTGTTTCAGGTTGGGGAGCTTGGGACACTTGTTCACAACTCTTCGTCCTACGTTGAATCGAATGGAAGACTCAATGCTGCAGGAAAAGCGGTCGTCAAGGAACTGCAAGATCTAGGCTATCCAGTCAGGTCGCTTGTTCGGCATGCAAAAGGTCTTCCGATCAAGCCATTCGACATTCTCCCGTACAAAATCGGTAGATTTACAAGTGATCTTCCAGGCCATGAGGTTCTCAACAATAACTCGCTGATACTGCGGGGACTTGCCTCCCGACGAGGGGCCGGCGAAGCTTCTCGTTGGAACGCTGCGATTGCTCTTCCACGATCACTGCACTCGTCGTTAATCCAGAAGTTGCAAAGAAAGCATGGAGTCTGGTTTGCAAAAGACTTGAGAAAACTCTCCCGAACTAAAATCATTGTGAAAAACCTCCAGGTGTTGAGAGAGGCCGGGGTCGCTGAAGAGGCAGTTCAAGCCATACGCAGAGCCGCGTTGACACATGCAAGAAAGATAGGAAAAGGAACGACATGAAATTTGAGGACATCCATCAAGAATACTCAGTAGACCTGATTTTGAATGAAGCTCCTAGCGAGCTAGGCAGTAAGATTGGTGGAACGCCACCAGTTGCTCCGCTTCCGTCGTACGCTACCCCAGACCAAAAGTATTTTGCAACGGTCGAAATAGATGGCCGTTTAGCAGTGTCGATTTTTTACAGCCTTGACCCAACCGGAACCGATGCGGAGAAAGATATGCTCGATTGGAACAACCGGATCTTGCCATCCTCCGAATTAATACACGCCGTAGTTCACGATCAGGGCCAAGCACCAATGCCCAACATTACCCCATCGGTCGTCAGTTGCCACAAATTAGCTCATGCCCGAAGAGGGGAAGATGTCAGCGATGAAGGCGGTGCGAAATTCGGAATAAAAATAGGCGGTCGTCCCGCAGTAAGCCTCGGTAGTGTTTGCGAAGACTTATTCTCGGATCTTGTCGCTAAAGGTTACAAGCAACTTTTGCAGTTTGACACACCTGATCTAATGCGGGTGGATTTTGTTAACAGCTATCCATGGGACCCAGGTATTCTTCATGTCTTCTTTCGAGAAACGGAAAACGGAGAACTTGAGTTTGCGTTTGTTATTCAGCAATAAGCAAAAATCGGGGTCGATCAAGAAAAGTAGCGAACGATAAAAAGGGTCAGGAGCCTATTTGGCAGTTTGGGGAAACTTGCGTGGTCGACCTCGCTTTCTCAGGGTCGACTCGAGGTTGTATTTTCGGGCCGTCGTTTCGACCCATCCGGGCTCGCCGAATGGCTGAGGACGATAAAAAGGGTCAGGAGCAATAGTGTTCGGCCCGGCGTTTGCGTCGCGCGAGCATGAGATGATAGCAACCGGTGCTCCTGTTTGCAGCGAACCTGATCGGCCGGATGGACAGCGGAGGCTAACGCCAGCTTCTGAGATGTTCTGGCCGCAGGTCATCCGCGCCGAACCCGTTGCAGCGTTTTGATCTCGTGTGGCCCACGCGTTGATCATCAGCCCCACGCCTCCCATGTGACCGGCGTTGCGTGATCGAATCGTTTTTTCTTTTACTAAAAGACCGAAATCGTTGAACGCACGACGCGCCATTGTTTGGGAGTCGTGCGGCAGTGGCGTTTCGAAAAGACCCCGTGAGATCAAGACGCCGATTGCCACGGGACGGGGATGAACTGCGTGCAGGAGACTTCAGAAGCTGGCGTAAGCTTCTTCGGAAAGCATCGCGTCCGATAAGATGTCGACGCGTTTGAATCATTTCCTGGCGTAACAGTTTAGTCCTCTC
>NZ_JANZKV010000185.1 GCF_025060895.1 Stieleria sedimenti
GCGAACAGTCTCCACAAACATAGACTCCACGGCACGAAGCCAATTTACTCCGGATGATCGGTGGCGACACCATCAAAAAAACTGGTGCAAAGACGCGGCGTGGCTGCACACATCCATCAATCAAGTCCCAGATTTGGCAAGAACTGCAGCGAACGAGCTCAGCCAACTTGCGTTCGGTCGATGCTCACCGCTGCTAGTTGGTAACGAAACTGCCGAGGCTGCTAACGTCCAGTATCGCACCGTTGGCGTTAAGACTGTCTGGATAAGTGAGGGCGGTTAGCGGGCATTGGGACAGCTACGCGTCGAAATTGTTGATGGAGAAGATGAAGTTGTCCTCTGTCAATTCGTCACTCTTGGGTCCGGCGCGAGTGCAAATGATTCGGCGTCTTGGTCACCGGATGATGTGATCCAATCCTTGAGGTAACGGCGATATTTATTGAGCGTATTGGCATGTTCGGGTGCGGTAGCCAGGTTCTTCATTTCACCGGGATCATCGCTCATGTTGACGAGAGATTCTCGGAGGTCGCCTTCACGGTACACACAGTACTTGAAATCTACGCTGCGAAGCATTCGGCCCGTGTGGTTCTCCGTTACGATGTAGTCGCGCCAATGATCGATGTCCTTTGACTCAGCGAGCGGTCGAAGGCTCTTCCCCAACAGACCTTTAGGCACGTCCACTCCGACGTAGTCGCACACCGTGGGAAGAAGATCGAGCCCGCTGGAGATCAAATTCGCGTCGACTTGGTTGACGATCTTGCCTTTGTATTGCATCAAGAACGGAACACGAACGGACTGTTCATAAAACCGGCCCTTCGAAGCCAGACGATGGCACGCGTCCATGTCTCCGTGATCACTCGTGAAAATGACCAAAGTCTCTTTATCCAACCCATTTCGCTTGAGCGCGTCGAGTATACGCCCAATGTGCCGATCGACCTGCTCGGTGAGCCGGCAATAGATCCAACGATAGATTTGCCACTGGCGTTCGTCGTAGACCTTGCGCATCGTTCCCGCGGGTGTCACGGCGTTCGCCTTGGAGTAGAGTTCGATCGCATCCGGCTCAAGCTCAGGAATTCGAAAGTTGTCCGGTAAGGGCGGAAGTTGCTCAGTTGGCATTTCGGATGCCTGTCGAAAGAGATGCGCGACACTCTGCTTGCCCTTGATCGACTTTCCTTTGTACGCGCTATACGCGAAACAAATGTCGTGGGGATTGATGAACGAAGCGACGGCAAAGAACGGTCGGTCCCGCTTCCGCTCGATAAAATCAATGCACGCTCCCGGCAATGCGTCGCGTTGATCCTTGAAATACTCGTCGTAGCCGGCATCCGGTGGGTTCAGTTCGGGACACATGTGCACCTTGCCACCGTAGAACGTATCGTATCCAGCTCGCTTGACGAGTTTTCCGAGTGAATTGTTGTCGACCTCGGCTGGAACGCTGGCTTTGACTCCGTTGTTCAGCACGCCGAGTCGACCGGCCATGACACCAGTCGCCATGCTGATCCGACTGGGCACGCAGACGGGGTTGGTCACATAAGCGTTGGTAAACCGGATACCGTCTCGAGCCAAGCTGTCCATCGCTGGCGTGTTGAGGAACTTGTTGCCGGCGCAGCTCATCATCTCCGCATGCTGCTGATCGGTAATGATCAACAAGATGTTAGGCCGTCGTTCCTCCGCCGACGAACTCGTCGACAAAACAAGGCAAACGACCGCTAGGCATCCAAATCTTGCGAAACAGAACAGAGTCAAACGTAGAGCGTTCAAGTGGGACTCCGGGTATGGTCGTTCGTTTAAAAGCGATCGCGTCATAATATCCGAAAGCGGCCTGAGTGACATCGATCGTCAGCTAGGGTACGAGGATCACTGCCGGATTAGCATTTTCGGAGCGTCGGTCGGCACACCTCCGCGGCTTGCGCGGAGGTGGCAAACGCACTGATGGGCAGGTTGTCACTGGTCAGGCTTGATCAAATTTCCTACGGCAGAGAGCAAACTCTCCCTCGATTCCAAGCACATTTCCCTCAATTTAGTCCGAGATTTCGCAATGACTGCAGCGAAGCGATTTCGAAAACTCGCGTCGGTCGATGCAACCTACGGCACTAAAGAATCCGTGGGCCCAGCCAGCCAAGGTTCGAATCGATGCCCTTAATCGCACCTTGTTAATCTCTGCAGACCGTGCAGCAAACCGCTTGTTGTTGCGGCGATTCATACGCTATGGCCTATTCGAACAGATCGTGGCTATCACTGGTTTCCTACGCGACTATGAGCTTGCCAACAAGGGGTCAGACATCAGATAGGTTTATGGTGACGACGTGTTCTCGCTGGGTGCTTATGGAGTCATCAGATCAGGGCTGACGAACACTAAAGTTTGCGTGACAGCCAATGAATGACATTCAATAGGAACTGTTGGTTGTGCTCGGCGCCAGGTGCGTCCATGCCGGACGGTTGCCCGTCCGGTGCGGTTTGCATCGTGAACATGGCTGCCTCTCCGAATACCGCCACCCGTCCCTGCCCTACTTCACCAACGGCGCCTTGCCACCAGCCCGCGACATCGATTCCACTGATACCCGATGTTGCAGCACGTCGATCATCGAATCGCTGAGAGTGATTATCCAAAATCATCAGCGGCTCAAACGCCTCGTTTGGGCGCAGGGCCTGACCAGCAAACGTGACCACACGATCGACCTTTTCATCGTTTGAGCGCCCCTGGGTGATGACGTGCCGTGCAAGTTGTCCATCGGTTTGCTCGAACACAATCGGTCCTTTTTCGTCGAGGTCCACGACAACACCACCGCTCATTTCAATCCCCAGCGCCGAGGAGAGTTTCATGGCGCCGGTACCGAACGGTTCATGATCCGCGATCAACATCAGGGATCCGCCGGACTGCACCCACGCCGTTACGGCTCCCACCTCGTCATCCGTAAAAGCAGAACCAGTCCCGGCCGGGTCCGATCCCGACGGTGAGCTGCCCGGCCGGGCGTTGGCGATCACCAGAATATCCATCTGCTTGAGTGAGTCTGTGGTTATAGGCGTGGTATGGCTCGCCACGTTGTACCCGTCGGCTTCCAAGGTTTTGGCGAACGGCCAGTACCGATCCCGGATCGTGTGGTAGTTCCAGTGGGCTGCATCCACGGCAACACGAGGACCGCGATTCTTTTGGTACATCGGCTCACGGATGTTAGCCGCTGGCTCCACTGCTCCGATCAGTTCAGCAAGCTCCAGACGAAACTTCTCGTGGGCGGTCTTGATCGTTCGTGGGGCCGAATTCAACTCTGCGGCGAGCCGTTGGTAGTAGGCGAGGGCTCTCTCTGTCTCCCCAGCTCGCGCGAGCAAAATCGCCAGGTACCACCAGCGTGACCACCAGCTGTTCCCGCGTTTGATCCAGGGCTCGGTTTCGCCATTCGATGCAACGCTTCGCTCAAATGCGTGAAGAGCTTCTTGGTATTTTTTCAGGTGATAGTACGAATGTCCAAGGTTTGCCCACTCAGTGTCAGTACGAACAGATTCTGGGACGCCATTTATGAGTTGAAGCTGTTTGTGCCGATAAAGACTCTCTTGTTCAGTCTTTCCACAACCTGAAAACAGTTTCGCAAGACGACGATATCCGGTAGCCAGTTGCATTCGTGTCTCCACTTCGTTCGGATGCTGCGCGACCAAGAACTCGCGTGTTGAAATTGCATGCTGTGCCGCGGCAATCGCCTTATCAAATTCCGCAGTCGAACTTGCTAGTTTTATTCGTTCATCCAACGACGCGGCTAACGCGACTCGGTATTTCCGCACGGACGGGTTCGATGACACAAGTCTGTCTAAGACCTCGACCGACTTTTCGATTGCATGGGCTGCTTGGTCGAACTGCCTCAATCTCAAAAACGATTGTGCAAGACCGTTATAAGCCGATCCAAGCGCGTACTGGAATTTCAGGGATTCAGGCATCTCGCCCGAAAGTTTTTCCATGATCGCAACTGCACGACGGTTCCAGTCCAAACTCAAACCAGCGTCCACGGGCTGCGGAGCACTGACGTATGATAATGCCAGGGACAATTGGATCCGTCGGGCTTCCGGATTCTCACGAACGAGTTGTTCGAAACAATCAATTGACTTCCGTTTGAACTCCACTGCCTCACCAAACTTTTGTCGAGCCAGCAATGCGGCGAGACTGTGGTACGCCACGGCTAGTGCGTTATGGGATTCCGTATCATGAGGCTGCTGGTCGGCTAGCTGCTCGAGAGTCGCGATAGCGTTTCGGTAGAGTGCGCTGGCCTGGTCGAACTCGCCAATTTGGCTGTAAGTCTGTCCAAGGCTCAACATACGAATTGCTAACCATCGGCGGTGCTCTGGATTAGACGGATCCTGCGAGATTAGCGTTTGAATTATCGCCAGCCCCGCCTGATCTGCCTCGAGAGAATCTTCGAACTCGCCCAACTCAGATTTGATCAAGCCAACGTACCAATACGCATTCAATAGCTTGAACTGAAAGCTCGGGTCTTCCGCGTTCTGTTGGATCAAGTCTTCGTAGAACTGCGAGGCGAGTTCAAGCAAATCATTTCGGATCGGCTGCATTCCGGGCACGTTCAGTAATTCATTTTCACTGACCTCCATCAGGAACGTCTCAACCGTCTCTGTTGCCTTCTCGGCGTTTGCATCGGCGCGTCGACGCTGACGATCGGCCTCCAACCGCTCTTTCCGTTCTTTTCGTTGGGACTCCTGAGCAACGTTTCGCTCTCGAGCGATCATCGCATTGCTTACCGAAAGGCCGACGATGGCCATGGCCATGGCCAGTGCTGTTGCTGCAACCAAACCCCTCCGTTTGGCTGTCCACTTGGCCGTGCGTTGGGCAATTGAGAGTGGTCGCGCCTTGATGGGTTCGTCGGCACCGAATGCTCGCAAGTCATCGGCCAACTCTTGTGCTGATTGATAACGTTCGTCGGGGTTCTTCGAGAGCGATTTGTGAACGATCGTATGCAGATCCCTGGGGACCGCGTGATTCAAATGGTGGAGTTGGCGGGGCTCGTCAAAAGCGATCTGCTTGAGCAGCGATTCGCGGTTTTGCCCATCAAACACGGGTCGCAGAGCCAACAGTTCGTACAATGTGGCTCCCAACGCGTAGATGTCGGCACGGTGGTCGACGATGACTCGTTTGGCCAACGCCTGCTCGGGCGCCATGTATCGCAGTGTGCCGACCAGATCACCGGTCATCGTCACACCCGCATCGCTTTCGATCCTGGCCAAACCGAAGTCGGTAATCCATATTTTCGACTCGATGTCGATCATCAGGTTGCCAGGCTTGATGTCGCGGTGGACGATTCCGTGCTGGTGAGCGTGCTCCAACGCCTCGGCAGCCTGAGCACCGAGACGGGCGGCGGATTCAAAGAACCTGCGATCAAAGCGACTCGCATAGGTTGAGACGGCCGCCTCGACATCGCGATACGTTTCTTCCGCCGATTTGGTCGCATCGCCACGGCCCTCTTTGGTCGACTGAACGCTGTCGATCGTCGCATCAAGGTGGCTGACGCGACACAGATCAACGCCCGCAGCGTCACGGCCAACGACATTGTCGAACGACAAAGGAGCGGTCGAACTTTTTGCGTCACCCATCGCTTGTTGGAAATGCCCGATCAATTCGGCCAGGGTGCGCCCGTTGACCAGCGACATCGCGTAGTAGTAGATGCCTCGTTCGTTTCCAACCGCGTGAACCGGAACGATATGGGGATGGTCGAGTGTGGCCGCCGCACGGGCTTCGTTCTTAAAACGCGTGATCGCTTTTTGATCCATCATCGCGGCGTAAGGCAATACCTTGAGCGCCACACTGCGGCCTAGCGACAACTGCTCGGCCTCATAGACCACGCCCATCCCGCCTCGGCCGATCTCGCGGACGATCCGAAAGTCGCCGACGCTCTGGTGGGTTTCCCCCTGGACCGTCCCTTTTTCCGACTCAGTGGCGACCGAGTGATCGATTAACTGGGCCGCTGCAAAAGTGTCGCGAATCAGCGGTGCGATCTCCGGGTAGCGATTGGCATACTCTTCGACTGTGGGCGTTTCACCGCGCGATAGTCGGGAAAAGAACTCCTCTGCCGCCTCTCCGAGCAAACGATCCGCTTCAGATCTTTCGTCGCCAAGGTGAATGTTCGCCGTGCCGGTTCTGTTACCGCCGGTGCTGCGGTCGTTACTCATTGGATATCCCTTGGTTGATCAGTTCCTGTCGCAGTCGTCGAAGCGCGCGACCATAGCGTTGACTCGCCGTCGCCGAATCGACATCCATCACGTTAGCCACTTCGGCGTTGGTCAATTCCTCGACATGCCGAAGCAGCAAGACCTCACGATCGGTCTCCTTCATTCGCCGAACGGCAATCCGGACCTGTTGCGCTGTCTCTCTGTCACTAGCGATTTCGCTTGGTGAGCGTGGGATCATTCCTCTGGCAAGCGCCATCGAACCTCTGGCAAGCGCCATCGAAGAACGATCCGAGAGAGTGACCTCGCGGCGAACCGATCGTTTTTCGGCATGCAGGTGACGGCGACGCAGGTCGACCAATCGTTCAAGCGCTTTCCGACGCAGCCAAATACGGAAAGAGGTTGGACGACGCTGGAGAAAATCGTCCAGCCGACGACTGGCGACGAGTTGTGTCTCCTGAACCACGTCGGACGGATCGACGCGAACCCGAATGGCGTCATCCATTCGCAAGTCGATCAATACACGCAGGTAACGCCGGTGCGCGGCGAACAGTTTATCTCTCGCCTCGCCATCACCGAGATTCGCCCGTTCCAGCAACCGCTCGATTTGCGAGGAATTCAGATCAGTCGTCATGAAAACACCTCCCAGTGTCTACCGACCCCGCGTAAAGATCAGCAACTTGACAGGGCAACAAAAAAAATCGGAAAACATTTGTGGAGAAAAAGACCCTCAATGAGCAAAAAGGCCGTCAAGTTTCATCGCTCGCGACGGGGTCAGATTGCAGGGGGCATTTCGATAACACAAACCAGTTCCAAATCCAGAAGCGTTTTGCAGGAGTCCTTTTGTGAGCCATTGTCATCAACCCCGAATTCTAGCAAGAATCGCCATCGTCGCATTCACAAGTTGCCTCCTATTGGCTTTCAGCATCGATGCCGCACCGCCTTCGGATAAAGGAAAACCTCCGAAAGACGACCCGCCGGCAACGGAATTGCCAGCGATTCGGTATTCGATCCATATCGTGCCGATACCGACTTCGGGCAGCATTCGATTCGGGGGAACTGGGCGCATCAGCAACACCGGGATGGCGGTGGGAGCCTACCGGGATGCCTCGAATGCCTACAGCCCTTATCTATACGATGTGGCAAGTGAGGCCTTGATTGACTTTCGAGCCGAGCCATCCCTCAACGATCAACTTCAACTTCTAGCCCCCGGATATCGCTTTCATCGCGCATACTCGATCAGCGACATTGGCATCGTCGTCGGTTCGATTTACAGTGATCAGGACGACGTGCAGCGCGGCTTCGCCGTCGACACCACCCTCAGCACCGGCGTGAACGACTGGGAGGTAAGATTATTGCCCGACGTTGGAAACTATCGCTCATTCGGTTTGGACATCAACAACCGTGGCGATATTCTTGGGTTCTTCTATGTACCGCCGGACTACCAGGGTCAAGATCTTTTTGTCTGCAATCCGTTCAGCGATCCACCATACGGTCCTGTCTTGCTCGGAGACGGTTCGGCTTCGCCTTACGAAGGTGGTAACATCACCGACGCCGGGCTGATGACGCGATTCTATACCGACGGCCCAATTGAGGTTTACGACGTTAACGGCGTGAACCCCGCTCTGATTCGAACCATTGACACGGGGCGAATCGGTGGCAACGTCTCTCTCAATAACTCCGGAGTCATTGCCGCATTCAAAAGGGATCAGGTCCTGGGGCAGAAAAAAAATGGGAAACGAGCCGATTTGGCCGTCCAAATCGATGCGGTGACCGGCAACACCGAGAATCTGGTTCAGTCGGGATCATTCACTCTTTTTGGCGAGGGGAGACACTTCCTGAACGACAATGGAGACTCAGCCTTTCAGATCGGTGGCAACAGCACATCGGGACGAATCGCTCTGTTACACCGGGGATTTTCACCCGACCATCAAATCAACCTATGGAACGTCGACGAATTGATCGCCGCCGACGATCCTTGGAGAGATGACTGGATCGAAGCGTGGGGGTCAGGCCTAGGAATCTCTGCGGTCACAGGCCGAAGCGACCAAGACAACGCGTCGGGATATCCTCTGCTTTACGGAACGTTTTCTACGTCTGAAGGCGTGAGGAAAGCCGCTGTCCTTGTACCCCATGATGTTCCCTAGAGAAGCTCGCCAGTTTCGATTCCGCAATCAAGCTGGGCATTCCAATCGAACCAAGGTCCGGGCGGCCGGTCAAGCTCCGCTCAAATCTGCGCCCAGCTAATTCGCTTCGTTGGCGATATCGGGCCGAGGGCCCAGCCATTTGTTTTCTTAACCCAGCCCGAAGAGGCTGTGAATTTATAAAAGCACGATGGGCAAGCAGGTGGGTCATCGACCGCAATCGCGTGAAAACACGGACCCACTCGCTTGCGCATCGTGCTTGTATGGTTGGATACGCAAGAATTTTCATGCCGTTGGGCTGGGAAATCGATCGGGGCGTTACCAACGAGAAGATTTTGGAAGCGCCAATTCCGTCAGTGAGTGTCCAGTGCCATAACCGATTTCAAGAACATCTTCACCTTCCTGTACCGCGAGAATTTCCAGCCCTCGTTCTCTCGCCTTGTGTTCCCCAGCATCGGCGATCAAATTGTAGACATGGCTGATCCGATCATAAAACGATCGTGTCGATGCGTGTTCTTGTAGGCTCATGGAAAAAACTCCTTTCTCGCGTTCTGACCATGCAGTCTTCTCGCAAACCAGCCGTGCATCCTATCCAGTCTCATCCATTGAAAAACGGGATCATTGGACGAAAACTGCGTACGGAGGGTGACGCCGAGCACAGGTCCGAAACGACACTTCCTGAAACGTCATTACCAACCTTGACGCCGCTCACGAGGCGCTTTTAGTTCTGTTACGAACCGGCACGGGCTAAAGGCGTGTCGCTTGCCCTAAACCGGTACCGCGCGGTCACTCTCAACTGCGTTCGGTTGGACCAACCTCCCGCTCGAAAGGAATCTGGTTCAGCGCGGAGGTCTGAGACACCGACGCGCGCAGGAAAAGTCCGTTCGGCGCGGCGGTTGGTCCAACCGAAGCGCTGAAAGCGGGCGTTTCAATCTGCGTCCGGCATTGGACAGAGTGCGAATTAGCTATCTCCACTCCGTGGCCGGCCCACCTCTATACTGGCTCCCTTCTCCCCCACGACGAGAGCGAGTGGTGCTCGCTCTCGTCGTGGGGGAGAAGGGAGCCAGAATGAAGGAGTGCGATCACATCGAGCAGGGGACACGCGATTTCTTCGCGGCACACTTCGCTAAAACCCGGATTGAATTTTGGGTAAGTGTGCAGTCAAGTCGCGAACGTGCACCGTCGTCAAGACCGAAGCGAATTGGCAATGTACCTGATGCGTCGTTGTCGAGCACCGACGAGAGTTGCTAGATGGATTGTTCCACCCCGGGGTAATATTCGCCGTGGGTTGTGATCAGCACCTGGTGTTGGTGTTGTCGTTTCCCGGACATTTTGCTTTTCCTGTCCAATACAATGTTACAAACAGACGGTCGAAGCCCCCTTGGTCGACGGCCTGACAAACCTCTCCGAGTGCCGGTTTCGTGGTAGAGGCCCCCTTTCATCTCTCCGCTTATCACCCAATACATGACACCACTGCGAAGAATTTCCATGCAAGTTTTTGTTTCCACTCGGGTTTTCATCCTGTTCTTACTCAGCTCGATCTTCGGATGCTCGCCGGTTGCTGGTGCAGATCGCAACACAGAGCGAACACGGGCATACCGAGCTTTCGCTCTCAATCATGACGGTGACACCGAAGCTGGCGAGCAAGTGTTTCAGAAGAATCGCAAAGCGGTGTGCGCGGAGTGCCATCGAATCACGGGCATGGAAAAAAGCGGTCCCAACCTCGACGGGATCGGTGAAAAGTACGCTCGGCAAGAGATGATCGAGCATCTTCTGAATCCAAACCTGTCGATAAAGCGAGGCTATGAACAGGTCAACGTGTTGATGCTGGACGGGCGAGTTTTTGTTGGCCGAGTCGAGAAGTCAAACCAGCTGGTCTTGCGAATTCGAGATCTCAAAGGAGAACGTTTAAATTTGAGTCGAGGCGAGATTGAAAACGTGCGGTTTTCGGATGTTTCCTTGATGCCCGAAGGGCTGGAGACGATGATGACGAAGACCGATTTCGCGGATCTCGTTGCCTACTTATGCTCGCTCAAGTTCGGCATCAAGCACGGTCTCGGCCCCGGCGGCAAAACGGTTTCCATACCGAGGCTACAAGACCCGATCCGCTTTGTGCCCATTCACGATCCTGAAAAGGTTTCTTTCGACAATCCAGTCTTTGTGATTCCATTTCCGGAAAGCAAAAATCAGCTTTTGGTCGTTGAGCATCAACAGGCCAAGATTTGGCGTTACATTCGCGATGAAGATAACCCGAAGAAAGAACTCTTTCTCAATCTCAAAGGGCAAGTTCATATCGCCGGAGATCAAGGGCTCACAAGCTTGGCTCTCCATCCTCAGTTCATGCAGAACGGAAGATACTTTGTCGAGCACGAAGTTCGCGAAAACGATGTCGTTAAAACAACAATCGTTCAGCGGAAGGCAAACCTAGAACGGCTCGCAGACAGCGGGCAAGAATCTGTTCGGTTGCTCGAGGTAGAGCAACCGGCGGGAAATCACAACGGTGGATGCATCGCGTTTGGTCCAGATGGCATGCTCTATGCCGGCTTTGGAGATGGAGGCCCTCAGAAGGATCCGAATGGTTACTCCCAGAGCCGACGCGAACTCTTGGGTTCGTTCGTCCGCATCGATGTGGACTCGACAAACGGAGACAAGCCATACGACATTCCTCCGGATAACCCTTTTCTTGTAGCACACCGGAAAGACAAGACGATTCGGCCCGAAATCTGGGCTATCGGTTTCCGCGAACCTTGGAGATTCAGTTTCGATCGTCTGACGGGAGACCTTTGGGTTGGTGATGTAGGCCAGGCGAAATACGAAGAAGTGTTACTGGTCAACGGTGGTGAGAACCATGGATGGAATGTACGCGAGGGCTATTCCGCTTTTTCCGACGAATTCAAGCGTGAGGGAGAGACGTTCACCGATCCCTTGTTTGCTTACGAGCATGGGCTCGGGTTCTCAGTGACTGGGGGTCACGTCTATCGCGGCGATCCGTCCTCGTCCTTCTATGGCGTCTACATCTTTGGCGACTACAACACGCGTCGAATCTGGGGACTCAAGCAGAAGAATGGTAAGTTACTCGATGTCAAGGAGTTGGCTACCGCTCCGACCGATATCGCCTCGTTCGGGGTGGACGGAAATGGCGAAATCCTACTCGTTTCCTACGGCGGCGAAATCTTTCACCTCGATCTTTCGCAAACCACGTACGATTGAGCCTCCAATCATCCCCGAACGACGCATGTCCTGAAGAACAGATCATGAAAATAGAACGACGAAAACTGTTAGTCACCGGTTTTGCCGGCGGAGCCACCGCAGCCACACGGCCGCTGTCTGCCTTTGGCCAATCCGACGAAGATTCGCCAAACTATGCCAAGCTGGATGCGGTTCTTCGTGAGCCGACATTCAAGATGGATTTGTTTTCGGAGCCGGTCGTCATTGAATCCGTTGAGTTGTTGCGTTTCGGGAAATCCTTCTTGTGTCGTGTACGATCCACTGATGGTGCCGAAGGGATCTCGGTTGCTCACAATACGATGAGTATCCTCTATCCCATCTTCGTGAATCGTCTGCAGGGAGTCTTTGTCAGCCAGGACGCGCGGCGGCTGGACGAACTCCTTGATAAAGCCCTCGTTTACGCGTTGAATTTTCGATTAGGCGGTCTCGGAATCGGTATACCTTTGGCCACAATCGAGTTTGCCATTCTGGACATGATGGGACGCATTGCGGGCAAACCCGTCGGGCAACTGATCGGCGAGATTCACAACACGCATATCCCCGTTTACCAGGCGACGGAGTGGCGGGAAAAACCCGTGGAGGAATCGGTGGCGCTCATCAAGGCGGCAGTGGAAAAAAGTCAGGCCCAGGCCGTCAAGATCAAGGTGGGTGCGTTGATGTTCATGACGAAGGACTTGGATGCGAGGGGCCCGGAGGGTAGAACGGAAGCCATTATCCCGAGGATTCGAGAGACCTTCGGTGACGAGATGGCACTCTATGCGGATGCCAACGGCTACTACAAGGATGTAAACGAAGCGATCCGAGTGGGCAAATTGCTGGAGGAATACAAATTCAGCTATTTCGAGGAACCGGTCTTCTTCGATTGGCTCGACGGCACCAAAGCGGTGGCAGACGAACTGTCAATTCCTGTTGCCGGAGGCGAACAACAGCACAGCATCCATGCCTTTCGCTGGCTGTTGGCCAATGACGGGCTCGATATCGTTCAACCCGATCACTATTACTTCGGTGGGTTAATCCGGTCGCTCAAGGTTGCGAGAATGGCAGACGCGATGGGGAAGAAATGCATCCCACACTTATCAGGTGGGTTCGGTTTCATTTACATGCTGCACTTGGTTTCCGCGATGCCCAACGCAGGACCACATATCGAATTCAAAGGCTACACGGATTTGCCAATCGAATGCAAAACGTCTTCCCTGAGATTGAAGAATGGACAGATCAAAGTACCGACCGGCCCAGGCATTGGTGTGGATATCGATCCGGATTACATCAAGAAACACCGCGTTGTCAAAGACGTCTAATAGGGAAGCGAGACCGCTGCACTTAGCCACGATCGCGGGCGCGTGGCGGTTTGACACACCTCCAGCACGAACACCGCCGAATTGTGGGTTTGCATTGCTTGGCTTGCTGATTACCTGGGGGGACTTCTACCATGCATTTCGATCGTGTGCGCGAGAGTCGGGTTTGCGCTAACGAACTGGTTCGACAATCGGAAGTCGTGCGATCGCTAGGTTCGCCAAGACGGCAGGTAGATCAAGTAGCCACGCCTCCAGACCACCCTACGTGCGGGTCCGCACTGGGCGGTTCGTCGCAACGATCCAGAGCGACGAAGTTCACTGCCTCCCGACAAACGCCCGACGACAAATCAAGCCGGGTCAAAGCGCTGCGATAATCCTCCGCCACGCGGCAACCGAACGCTCTAAATTCGTTCGTTTGTCGCCGTGGATTCCAAAACACTGAAGGGCTACCGGACCTTCGTAGCCGAGCTTTTTGAGATGCCGGAACAAACGACCCTGGGGGAAGTCGCCTTGATCGAGACGTTGAATCAATTCACCCCAGTCCTGACCGCCCAGGTTTGCGCCCGACGTGCTGATCGCAAAAAGGCGAGAACCGGCATTTTCGAGCACAGTCTCCAAATCTTCGGCCTCTTCGCCCTTCAAGAAATGACAAAGGTTGAACATGACACCCAAATTCGGATGGTTCACCCGTTTGATGAGTTCCATTGCCTGAGGCATCTTGGCGATTGCGAAGCCATGGTGGGGATAAAGAGCAACACGGATATTCAGGTCAGCCGCCATCTCGACCGTTCGTCGCACGGCCTGGACAGTTTTGGACGTCATCTTCTGAACGGTTAATTCGATGAGCGCCTCGCGATTCGCTAGAGGCTTGACGACTTCCGCGGCAATGGGCGTGTCGTTTACATTGAGATAGATACTCAAGACCCGTAGCCCGACCTTGTCATAGGCGGCAATGCGTCCCGCGAGTTGGATACCTCCCGAGTGAACCTGACTAATGCCATCGTACCCGAGTTGCTTGAGTGTCTCGGCCTCACTCTGGTAACTCCCGAATTTCACTCCATTTTCGAAGGCGTAAAATGAAGGTTGGAACGACTCGGATTCATCCGTCTCGGCGAAGACGAAGCTGGCGGCGAAGAACAAGCAGCTCAACTGGATTGCGTATCTCAACATTTCCAATTCTTCGATTAGGCGCAGGGCGTTTGGCAATGTGACCTTCGTACAAGATACCCGCCGTTTTCGTAAAATCTCAGACCTGATTCCGGCAGAACTGCGCCGAAACGGCGAATCAGCAGCGGCGTGATGCTGTGGGAGGAAGGCAAGCTGAAGCTGGATGATCCGGTCTCGAAATACATTCCTGAATTCAAGAATCCCGAGGTCTTGGTGACGGTTGATCCCCTGAAAACACGAGCCACCAAGCGAGAGATCACAATTCGGCATCTATTACCATTCGGTCGAAGTGACAATTTCACCTGATCAGGGTTTGCGACTCCGTCTGCGAAGAGCCATCACACCGGAAACGACGCATAATGCGAGGGGCGTCCCGGGTTCCGGAATCGCTGTGGAGAAAGCCGTGATCTGAATGTTGTCGATCGCCATCTCGTCGAATCCATTCAACGCATCAAAACGACCGCCTCCGGACCATTCGACGAGCATCGAATCACCATCAGCAAGCGGTTGGAGTACACCGCCAAAGAGACCGTTTTCGGGTAACAGCAGATCGTATTGGAGAGTCGTCTGGACCCATTCTGGCGTTCCGTCCGCCGCTGACGGTGTGTCGAGAAAGACGGGATCGATGAATGCGGAACCATTGCTGAATTCGAGGTCGAAGTAATTGCTGTTATTGCTGTCGTTGTAGACCCAAACGTCGTAGCGTACGGTCAGGGCATCGACGACCTGTCCCGTCTGATTTCGTATTCGCAGAGATGGAATGCCAAAGGAAAAGCCGGCGTCACCCAGCTGTATTCCCAGTGCTCGGTTTCCGCCGCCAGTTTCAAAACTGTAGTAACCAGAATCGCTGACACCTCCGCTGCTCATCCCACGCCCAAAGACACCGACACCGACCGTGTCGCCGAAACTCGTTTGCAGACTGCCGTTATCGTCACCAATCACGAGTTCCCAGTCGTTCGAATCCAATGCTCCCCCACCACCTCCAGACGCCAACCCTGCGCCGGTGTAGTCCTGGAAGTCGATCGTCAGAGTTTCACCCAGCAGCGTGAACGTCAACTCGGCTTGGACCGGACGGCCGCTCATTAAAAGAAAAAATGCAGCAAACAAGACAAGGATGATGCGACGAAAGGGTGTCGGACCGCTCATGGTTGTTTCTTTCAAAGATGGACGTTCGCCCCAATTTCTGTGTGTACAGTAAACGATCCTACCTCGCTAGCGGTGGAGAAACAGGAAAATCACTGCAAAAACACTATGCGAGTTTTTTCCAGAAATCTGAGGCATGGCGCGGAGGGAGTTCAAGAACTCGACTAGCTGTTCGTTGATCGACCGGGGCTTGCCGTCGACAACAGATCCGAACAACATCGAGGAGCCGTCTACTGCCTCGGCCAGATCGAACCGCTGACGCCCGCAGGCGAAATCGACCATTCGGAACCGATCTTCCTGCGGGCAAATGACGGGTTTTTGTCGCTGTCTGATCCCGTTTATCCGCATGACGGTCGGGAGATGGTCAATTGTGGTCCCGGCAATCCGGTCGTTCTCTCAGATGGTTCGGTGTTGGTCGCCTATGACGACCGAGCAGAGACATGGTCGAATCCCGTCGTCTTGAGCGAACAGCGGCTCTCGGAAACTGAGACGCCCGAGTTCTCCGCATTTGTTCCCTGTATCGCCGTCAACAACACCGGGCTTGTTGCCGTCAGTTGGTACGATCGTCGCAACCTGCCTCCAGTGACTTCGACAGGGCCGGACGCAAACGGCATCCTTCACACAACATGGGATGGATGGAACACTCGACTTCGCGTTTCGCTCGACGGTGGTTTGAGTTGGCAACCCAGTGTTCAAATCAACCAAGAGCAGGGAGTCGGCAACGTCCATGTTGGACACACCGCCGGGCTGACCGTCGATCACGAGCGCAGGAACGGACTTTACTCCAGCGGATTCCGCTTCCGGCAGACGATCTTTCTTCTCCCCCAAATGAACAACTTCGACTTCGTATCGGACGGGGTCGAGGGCGCCGGCGACCGTTTGTTCGGCGGCAACGCAGACGGGGCATCCTGCGTGATAAAAGTGGCTTGGGTCTTCATCGCTTGCTTCTCTCGGTTCAGGACGGATTGCGACTGCTGACAAAGGCTAATGCCACGCCCGTGTAAATGCTTCTGAAGATGCGTTCGTCGTCGGCTTCGCGTTCACTGCTAGGTTCCCTGGTCAACACCGGTGGACGCATCCAAATCCGGGAACTCTTCCGAAACATCCACGATCTCTATGTCTTCATCCGCCTGGAAGATTGCGATCATGTCGTCAATTAGCTTATCCACCCACGGTGACGTATCTACAAACTGCAGCTTCTTCCAACTCCATTTCCTTGGTCCAATCACTCCGTCCGTACAAGCGAAGTCCCGGGGAACATTTTCTTCAGCGCCGGAGTAAACGCACGCTCCGAAGGTGAACGGCGCCGCCGTCAGTTCAACCCACCATCCCCAGTCTTCGCAGCAGACGAATGGCGCATCGTACCCACGTTCCTCCAAATTTGACTGCAAGTATTGCGCAAGCGACTTCCCATACATGCCGTCGTTCACCAGTTCCTCCTTCTCTCCCGGAAGGATTGGAAACTTGGAGGATCTGATGTGGATAAACTTGCCCATTAATTCACCAGCTAATTTGAGTGTCACGGGTACGCACCGGCTACACGCCAGTATCTCGACCCTGAGTCGTTGGCTTCCGCTGTCAGCACATTGCCCGGCTCGCTGCCAAATATCGCACTCGACATGACGCAGAGAATCAAACCAGTTGCAAGTTTCAGAAAGGGCATCGAAGACTCCTCGGAAAAGTGAAGATTAATTGCACCGTCCAAATTCGAGCGATTGAGAATACTTGCGATTAGCTCTTTTCGGCGCGGCGACTGGACCGCTCACTGTCACGAGGAAAATCGGCTCAGCCGGGTCGAGGCTGGTGCACTTTAGCGGCCAACTCGCAGTTTTCCCAGATTCCGGTCCGAAATTTCGAGAAGAGTGCGCCGGAGCGATTTTGCTAGGACGCGGAAGTCGATGCAACCTCCGTGTGCTCGTGAGATGATCTGGGCAGGCTTTAGGAGAGGAGAATTTCCCGTTGGGAGTGAGTCCCGTTTGGAGACCCCTTCGCTTTTGAATCATGACGCTCTCGCAGCATTCCAATCGACTGTAATGGAACGGAAGACTCCGTCTTATTGAACCCACCCTGCAGCATCGCTCAGGAGGAGGCGACTGGCGACGCGACCGTAGACATGAAATCTCGCATACCACCGATACATGTGGGTTCCCCCGAACTTGGGCGTGAACCGGCCTACCGCCGTCCAGGCCGTCTATACTTGTTAAGTTCATTCGCTTTCTCGGAGATCATTCCAATGACAGTTCGACCAAAAGACTCAACTCGCCGCTCGTTTCTGAAATCAACCGGACTCGTGGCGTTGCCCACGATTGTCGCTTCAACGGCGCTGGGGAAGGATGGGCGCGCGCCGGCCAACGAACGAATCTCGATTGGGATGATCGGCACCGGGAAAATGTGCCACGGCTATCATTTGAATTCGCTGCTGGGTTATGACGACGTCCAAATCACGGCAATTTGCGAAGTCGACAAGAACCGAAGGCAGTCGGCGAAAAGAAAGATCGAACAAAAGTATGGGACCAAGAGCGGCCGCAAGGGCTGCGATGAGTACACGGACTTTCGCGACGTCATCGCTCGCGATGATATCGATGCGGTCTTGATCGCGACTCCCGATCATTGGCATGCCATTCCAATCATCGAAGCCTGCAAGGCAGGCAAGGACGTTTACTGTGAAAAACCGCTGACGTTAACGATCTTGGAAGCCCAGCGATGTATCGAGGCGGCACGAAAGCACGACTGCATTGTGCAGACCGGTAGCCAGCAGCGAAGCAGCGTGTTTGGCCCGTTCCGCAAAGCGTGTGAGTTCATCCGGAGCGGCAGGATCGGAAAGATCAAAGCGGTAACGGTCGGAGTGGGTAAGCCGAGTACGTGGTGCGACCTGCCGGCCGAGGATCCCGAACCGGGACTCGACTGGAACATGTGGCTCGGCCAGGCACCTGATCGACCCTACCATTCAGTCCTCAGCGCGCGCGGCGGTGTCTCGAAAAATTGGCCACAGTGGCGAGCCTATCGCGAATACTCCGGCGGCGGACACACGGACATGGGTGCGCATCACTATGACATTGCGCAGTGGGCGCTGGGCATGGACGAGTCCGGTCCCGTCCAGATCATTCCACCGGAAGATCCTTCGGCAGGAACCGGCGTACGATACATCTATGCCAATGGCGTCGAAATGACTCACGGCGGCCCGAGCGGTTGCACTTTCACAGGCACAGAGGGAACGTTGCGAATCGATCGCGGTCATTTGAGTGCGGATCCGGCTGATGCGATCAGGGAGAAACTTGCGGACGATGAAGTGCACTTGTATGAGTCAAACGATCATCATCGCAATTGGCTCGACTGCATTCGAGAACGAAAACGCCCCGTCGCCGACGTGGAGATCGGCGCGCGAAGCGTGACCGTTGTCCATCTGGGAAATCTGGCGTATTGGCACGGACGGACGTTGAAGTGGGATCCAAAGAATTGGAAATTCGCCGATGCTGAGGCGAACCAGTGGCTTGACGGACAGCGCCGCGATCCTTGGCAACTGCCCTCGGTGTAATTTGTCTCGAGGAACCACTGAAAAAGCCGCTGACCGCTATCCTGAAAGCTGACGACTGCGGTTGTGTCAGCGATTGCGTTGCTGTCGTAGGCGATGTCGCCCGTGTCCAAAGCCCGGTGTTGATAAGCCGATGCCCGCACAAGTAACGCTACGAGAGAGCGAGTTTTCTCGAAGGCTTCTGTGGTAAGTTGCAGAGCCCGATCTTGGTCGCTCCGTGTCAATGGCATGGCCAGGAAGAGTTTGTCCTCGGCATGTTGAGGTTGTTCCTGGATTAGCGGCAACGCCACTTCAAGCATGGCGAACGCGTCAGCCGTTTCATATCGACGAGGACGGTCTTTCTCCAGGGACTTTGACACGATCCAATCCAGGTCCCCGCGCACCATTCTTCCAAGGCCATGCGGGTCCACGCCTCGATTCCGCCCGGTGTCAGCAACCCGCTCGCCGAGCGTGCTGATGCGAGTGCTCGGCTTTGGCGGTTCTTTCTCACGAATCATTCGACACGCTTCATCAAATGCGGCCAACGCCAAGTCCTCTATTCCGAACGGGGTGCTGCCCGTGAGCAGCTCGTATAGCAACACGCCCAGACCATAAATGTCCGCCCGAGTATCCACGTCCGATGCGCTGAGTCCCGCCTGCTTGGGACTCATGTATGCCAGTGTGCCAATTGCTTGAAAAACTCCGGAATACAACGAGCGTTCCGTCAGCGGCTGGTGGAGTCCCTTTGCGACGCCAAAGTCAATTACTTTAGGAACCGATTCTCCGTCCTGCTCGGTGACAAGTACGTTGCTGGGCTTGATGTCGCGGTGAGCAGTTCGACGATCCACCTCAGCTGAGCTGGATTCTGGCTCTGCCACGGACAAGGAGATCCGCTTGCGATTCCCACCCGAACGAAGCGTTTTTTGCGACGCGTCTGATCAACCAATACTCGCTCGTGAGGCAGCCCGAACCTGCGGTCCGGGTCGACCTCCGGGCCCAGATGCGACGCGTACGTCCCCTCTTTGCCCCTGAACTCGTACAGAATTGCTGCTTGAGTTTTTTGAAATCGTTCGTCTCAAAACAGATTTGGATGACAAGTGACCGGTAAAGCGGGGTTTTTGAAGCAACTTGTGGACGAAGAATCACGACAGGCGTCCCGACTGTGGACTTTGGCTCAGCCGAAGGTGTCTGCGTACGTGACAAGCGTCGTGGGTGACTTCAAGTTTCGCGATGATGTCCTGCAGGATATCGCCATACGCGCAACGTCCGACCCGCAAGAACGATACCGCAAACCTGCTACACTTGTAGCCAACCGTATTGGATCCTCCCATCTGGAAACCGGCGCTGTTGATGAACAGAAAACGAATCTCTGTGTTAGTACTATTGCTTGTGACTGCGATCTCCCCGTGCTCCGCCTGCCACGAACCTGCGAAGCAAGAAACGACAACCGCGAATCGATTCCTCGAGTCGCTCAAGCGCGGCAAGCAAGCTCATCTCAGGATCGCGGAGATGATCAACAAGGGCGACAACCCAATTAAACTCGATCCCGATAAGCTGGTGCTTCGCGAGTACGACGAGGCGATCGCAAGTGCGGAAAAGATAATCGCGGCGGGGAGTATCTATGCACAGAAAGAAGTCGCGGCCGATCAAAAACGGATCGACGAAGTCTCGAAACGAGTCCGCGAGAACTACGCCAACGCGGCCAAGACCCAGATTGCCGACGCTCGCAGAAAAGCCACCGAAACGTACGAACGCGCGGTGGCAGAGGCGATGAAAAAGCGTGCCGCCACGTTGGCAGACTCCAACGCGACTTACCGGCGCTCGGTTGCACAGTCGAACCTAACGCTTTGCTTGAAGAGAAACGCTGGCAAGCTGGGGATCGTGATTTGGAATCTTCCTGCCGAAGCTAAGCTGCATGATCGTTCTACGGTCGCGGTCAAAATCGAACTCCTACAGCAAGGCCGCGTGGTTTGGACCAACAAAATTGCCAGACTCAACCGCCGCGCCGACAACAGCCTCTTTCGCCTCCCCAATGTTCTGTTTGACAAGGTCCGAATCGAAACCACGCGATGGACGGGCAGCGGCAGCGGGCTCGCCGAGGTCGAAGTGTATGCCGGCACAGAGAACCTCGCGCTGGGACGACCCTGCGAAGTCAGCAGCATTGAAACGCTGCCAACACACCTGGACGATCGGGACGCATTGACCGATGGCATGGCGCAGCCGACCGTGGAAGGAGAGGGCTACTGGATTCCGGAAGAGAAAACAAAGGCTAGCGTGACGATCGACCTGCTGGGCGCGCCCAATCAAGAAATCATCGATGCCGCACAGGCACGTGCTGCCGAGGCGCAGGCCGCCAAGATTCGCGCCGCTATTCCGACTCGTTGAGCCGATCAATCTTGCGTTGCACGGATCGCTTGCGGGAGTCGCTCGTCGTTACCTTCAGCTGTTCTGCGTAGCCTTTCTTGGCCAAATCATCTCGCTTTAGTTTGACGTACAAGTCAGCCAGTTGGCCGAGGTTGGATTCGTATTGTTGGTCCTCCTTGTCTTTCAACAGAAGCGTTGCCCACTCGTTGGCGACCACCAACCCTTTCTCGTATTCTTCAGCACGTACCCACGCGTCAACGGCCATGCGGTAGTACGTTCCCGCAGACGAGGGCGTTTGCTTCGCCTGCTCGTGATACTTGGCTGCTTGCACACGATATCGATTCAGTGGGTCAAGCTTCTTGGCAACTTCAGCATCAAGTTTTGGAATGGGCAGCGAATGCGTTCGGCAAACAAGTTTGATCCTCTCAAAATACCCTTGCGCGCTGCTATCGCTGCGACAATGCTTGACCGCAGCGACCAGACAGCGGACTTCATCGGCTGGCATCTCATGCTCAGCGTACGCGTCTGCCGCTTGTATGTAGGCCGTCTCCGAACGTGAACTGTTTGCGCCGCTGGCGATGGAGTCGATGGCCTTTTCAGCAGCCGCGATGCAACGCAAGGCTTCTTGTTTCTCGCCTGCTTCGTTCCAGTACCCCGCCGCCCGCAACAGATTGATCGCGCGCCCGGAAGCATCGTAGGAGCGGCTCGCTTCGATCTCTTTGGCCTGGACTCGCGGAGCATACTTGGGATCGAGCAGCGGCTTCGTTTGTTCGTCAAGGGTCAGCGAAGCATCCTCCTGCATCAAGGCCTCGATTTGAATCTGGTAGCCTGAAATCGACGAAGCGAGCTTTTCACTCTTGAGCGCGAGAATCCATTGGTTCAATGCCGCCTGGTTATCGCCCGCACGGACAAACAACTTGGCAAGCTTATCGTGATTGGAGCGGGCGGATGTGCCAGCACGCTTGTTGGCAGCCGAAGCCTTCTGGATCGCTTTGATCGCCCGGGCGTTGTCTCCCGCTTTGAGCCACAGGTCTGCTGCTTCCATCATCGAATTCAATATCAAGGTCGGGTGGGTACTCGCATTCGCTTCGGCCTGAGCGGCAGCGATGGCAAATCGGCGTTTGGGATCGAGCAAGGATTCGTCGGAGGGCGGATCCGCAGCGGCGCCTGCTTGGCCGTCGGGCATGGCGGCAACGGTTGGTTGCTGACCGACCGCTTGGGCAAGCTTCGCCTGCAACTGTTCGACTGAGTAGTCCGGGGCTTGCGCGATGAGCGCGGACCGGTACCGCTCGGCCGCCAAGTCACGTTCCTCAAGCCGCATGTAGAGATCCCCCATCTCGACGTAGGCGTTGGCGATCGCGTGGGATCGGGCAGCTCGCCACTCTTGAAAGGCCAGCTTGAGCGACGTCATGGCTTTCGACTTGTTGCCGGCATTCACCCAAGCCGCTGCTTGCAACAGATACAGGTTCGCTTTTTGTGTTCCGAACGCCGAGTGGATTTCTCGTTCAGTCAACCGAGCCGCTTCCAGTCCGTTACCCGCTTCTACCATGAGGTTGGCAAGCGTGACGTAGCGTTCGATTTGCATCCGTTCGCCGCGCGAACGGAGAATCTTGTCGAGTCGCTCCAGCACAACCAGATGCTTTGTGTCGTCACGCTGAATGTTCGAATAGAAATGATCCAACACGAGCAGCGTGGGCTCGTGATTGGGGAATTTGGCGAGCTGAGGTTCGAACGTGTTGGCGATCGCCCGCGTCGTTGACAATGGCCATTGAAACGGTTCGTCAGGACGACTCCAAGCAGGGTCTTTCCTAATCATCGCTTGCAACGTGGCAAGCATCTGTTCGCGTGTTCGATTCACCTCCCGCGGGGTGCGGCAGCTGTCGATGATGTAACAGTACACATCCAGCACCGCTTCGACCGCGTCCATCCGCTGGTAGAACTCAACGGCTTCCTCACAGACTTTCAGTCGTGTCGTTGCTGTCGTCGCAGCTCGGATGGCGATTTCAAAGTGGGGAGCCGCGTCGCGCCATTTGGTTGAAGTAGAAAGTCGCCTCGCTGTTGCCAGCGATTGTTCTGCCACGCCGGGTTGGGTCCCCATCGGCAACGAGGAAATGTTCATCCGCTTAATCGCGGGAGCGGGGGGCTGCGCGGGAACTTGCCGCGGCACGTTGGCAATTGCATTGGGCATCGCAACGGTCGCGCGGCGCCCCAGCTTGAGTGCATTCGCCAATTGGAAAAATGAGTCGACGAACGTTTCTCGCTTTACAACACCTCCTTTGCGGAGCAGCGAGCCGACGCGACGAATGAGATTGGCATCGGAAAGCTTCCTGAGTTCTTCCAGCATTGACTCCGGCGTAACACCAAGTTCAGCCGACGCCAACGGCAAATCCAGCTCGCCGTTGTATCGCAGGGAAGCCAGGACAATGGGTTCGCCTGCCTGCGTTGGCTGTTCGATACCAATCGCGCTGGCTGCCAAGGCTGTCAGGTAGGCCTTCGTGTCCTTGGCGATCGCAGCCGATAAGGTTTCCGCATCGGGGTAGAGATCAAGAATGTCATCCGCTTTCGGATAAGCTGCCTTATTGGCCAACACGTGTTGCCGAATTTCGTCGGACTTCTGAATGAATCCGCCGTAGTGGCACGACATGCAGGAGACACCGTTTACCACCGCACGATCCGGCTGACGCGGGTCACTGACGATGCTGGTGGGGCCTTTGTCGATGCGTTTCCCCTCCGCGTCGACCAGCATGTAAGCCAACATCCCGTTGGGAAGATGAAAGATAATCTCACCTCCGTCATGTTCGAAGTCGGTTGCCGTCTTACCAGGTCCCATCGGTAAGTCAAACAAGTTCTTGCGGCCGGCTGAGCCGGCGAAGTCATAGCTTTTCCAGTAGGCTCCGAAAATCGACTCGTGGCGTTCGATCAAGCGATTGTGCTGCGAGACACCGGATCGAGTGAAACCGGCGCGAACCACACGCATCTCTTCCAAATTGCGCTGGACGTCTAATTGAAGTAGTTGTTCCAACTGACGATCGGTTGCCGGGATCTGCGCCAAGACGTGATAGAGCGGCGGACGCGAGGCGGCCGACGTAAACCAATCCGCTCGCACCACGGGAATCAGTGAATGAGTTTGAGCGCGGACTGTGACCGCGGCCTCGCTTGGGTCCATCAGTCCGTAGGGGTAGGCCGCGAGGATAGATTTCCAATTCGTGTCCGTCCACTTCAGATCGCGCAGGTCGATCCGATACACCGTTTCCAGGTTGTTGACGATCCGCAAATTCGCGAGCTGCCGATTCCAGGACAGACTGTTGAGCAACTTGGCCAGCGCGGTGCGGTAGATTTCGAGCTCATCATCGGAATAGCCGGCGTTCGCCAAATGGGTTGTCGAAAAGTAACGAATATAGACGCGTTCCTTGGCTGGAATGGTGTTTAAGTCCCGAGCCACGAATTCATAAAACGCATCCGTGCTGACGAATTGCTGCGGCACCGATTCCTTGAACGGTCTGGAGCCGGACTGAATCCAGTTGCGAATGGTCTCAACGTCCTCATCGGTTGGACGTGGCGATTCCCCGCCTGGAGGCATCGGCGACTCCGCCGAGACCATTCGCTCGAACAACAGGGAATCCTTGGTGCTGCCCGGGACAACAAAACCGGACGAGATCAGCTTTTTACGCGAGGTCACAAAACCGAATCCACCCTCGTCGGACTCGTTCTCTCCGTGACATCGATAACAATTCCGGCGGAGGATGGCCTCTGCTTCGGCCGCAAGCTGCTTTTCGACGACGTGTGAATTTTCACTGACAGATGATGATGCGGAATCGTGTGCAGCGGTGTCAGCGCGCGGAGGTTCGCTTGATTGCGAAGCACTCTGTTGAGTCGGTCTCGTGACCTGCGTCGACGAAATGACTTTCGTTTGTTCCTCTGTTCCACCGCCGGCCGACGATTCGCTTGTCGCAGTGTTGTGAGCTTCAACAGGTGATGGCTGTGCCGCATTTCGCTCACTGATCGTTTCGGATGATGGATCGGATCGCAACGCGTGATCCATCGACGCGTCGATCGCCGGGTCAAGTGTCTCGCCGGCCGCCGATGAGGGGGGATCCGTTTTCGAGGCAGCATTGGTATCTTCGGGACCGGTCTCCGCTACAACGGGCTGCGGTGAGCTTTCGGTTTTGCTTGCGACGACGGCTGGCTCTACGCCGCCGATGAGAAAGTACGCCGCGCCACCGAGACCAACGAGGACAAGCAAGCCCGCCGCGACGAACAGCACGGCTTTCCGAGACGACCGTGCGTCTGGGGCTGTGTCGGCCGACGGGACAGGCATGCTTTGCGCGGTCGGGGCTGTGAGCGAGGATGATTGACGTGTGGCAGAGAGCTTTGACAGATAGTCCTGTCGATGCGGAGGACTTGCTAACACCTGATAGGCACGCTTGATTTCGGCAGCTAGCTGTTTGCACGCCTCGTGGTCCGGACCGCCTTGCTGACCGCTTTTGTGCTGACGCAGTTTTTGCATCTGCGCATTGGCAGCCTCCTTAATCGCTAGAGGATTAGTTTCATCCTCTGAAAGACTGAGCAACTCAAACAGATTCGGTCGTGGGGATGTCTCGATTCCCAAAAGGCGACGATAGGGATTCATTTCGATCGGATCCAAAAGCGTTGATGGCCTGCGTCATCGGCAAACGCATCATATCAAACCGCATCGTGACAGCTGGGCCGCCGCAGTGCTATTACAAGGGGCCCTCGTCGCGGTTGACCATGCGATGAGGATTTCGGTGTCTTGAGTTCGCGAAGTTCTTCGCGGCCCGGTCGGTCTCGGACCAAACGCGCGGTTGCCGAAAGAATGATCCACGGCAAATTGATCCAATCGGGGGCAGGCCCCGTCGACTTTGGGCCCCGTCGACTTTGACGTGGCTCGTGATCGGAGTGAAGCGGCGGGTTTACTGTCCAAACGCCGGGTTGCGGGCTGCGGGGCCTGGGGCCAAACCGGGGCCGGCTTGGTTTTGGAACATGGCGGCGGTCATCATCGCTTGGGTCACCGCGGCGTCGAACTCTTGTTGCGTCTTGGCGTCCAGCATCGGCTGCAGAAACTGATTGGCCATGCCGGCAATCATCCCGGTCGCTTGGGCCATCTGTTGCTGTGACGCTTTGAAGGCTTCCTGGTTGTTTTCGAATTGCTCAGCCATTCCGCTGGCCATTGTGCCGCCTTTTTCTTTCCACGTCGCGACGAAGTCTTTCGGCATCCACCGGCCGCCATAGGCGACCATTTCCACGACGGTTGTTCCGCCGCCTTGTTTGGGAACCGTAATCGTACCACTCGAATCGTCGATCTGATTGACGACGATCTGACTGGTGAATTGCTCGATCATCCCAGGCGGAGCGGTCTGGACCAAGACGCGCAGGTGACCGCCGATCCGTGGCCCGTAGTGATCGACGAAGGTCGTGACCGAATCGTCGAGCATCATTTTCGAATCAAACGCGCAATGGACCAGTTCGTAAATCAGCCCGCTGGCAGGATCGTACAACGGTTGGACCATCTGCATCACTTGCGGCGGTGCCATCTTGACCATTGGCGTGTTCAGGATGAATTGTTTTTGTCGGATCAGGATTTCGCAAACTTTGTTGGCCACATCCTGGATCGGTTTTTGCGCGTCGACTTGCATTTCGATACTCGGACGCATCGCCGCACGGACTTCGTCACTGTCCACTTCGCGGCGGACTTCAGCCGGCAACGCATACCACACGACTTCGGGATGCCCCGCCAAAGCTTGTCCGATCACGAAGTCGACGGTTTGTTGAAGCGAACCGTTGTCCGGAAAGGCCGGCATCGGGAGCACCGGCGGAACGGCCGGCGCGAAGTCATCGCGATTGCGAGCGATCGACGGTGTCGCCGATCCGGACGACGTGTCTGGCGTGGCGGGCTCGGCGATCATGGGCCTGGCAGCGGCCGGTTTCGATTTCGCGGCCTCGTACAGTTGCTTGGCCCGATTCCGACTGGCTTCGCTCAGCCGTTCGATCGGAACGTTCTTGGTCGAACCGTCTGATAGGCGCAAGACAATCGATCGGCCTTCCACGCCCACAAACTCGGCTTCGATCTTGAATTGGCCGGTGTTGTCCGTCCACGTTTCCGCCGATACCTCCTCAGGTGTGGCCGGCAGAAAAAGAAGGAACGCCAGGAGGAAAGACAGGGAAGGTCTCATGGGGAATGCCTAGGATGCAGGTGAGCAGACGGAATGACAACAGGCCGGGCCCGAGGGGGGAACAAACAGGGCGCCATTATAGGCGACTCAGTTTTCGGTTCGTGCTTTGTCTACTTTAGATTTTCGGGTCACGTCGATCGAGCGAAAAAGGGATTCAGCAACCGTTGGTGTCCAGCCTTTAG
>NZ_JANZKV010000186.1 GCF_025060895.1 Stieleria sedimenti
GGAGATGGCAGAATGATGGGAGCCGTCGGGTGTTGGCTCCGAGATTGGGAGCGGTCAGAACATTATTCTGCCCCGTATCATTCTGCCAATTCAAACCATCCTGAACGTCCACGCTCTGGCTAGCGTAGCTGCTTTAGAATTCCCAGCCGCCAGGGGATGTCGCCATAATTGCCGCGTTGGTACTCCTTGTCGTTGGCTCCTTGGAACAGCAATTGCAAACCGTCGGGATTGACTTCTAACCGCTGGTCGTGGCCGCTGCGAATCAGTTCGCCGTGGCTGTACGAGGTCGCCCACGATTGGTCTTGATTGACCACGTTGATCGGTGAGACCAGCGGGTTTTGTTGGCTCGCCGCCAACGGCGTCCAGGTTCCGTCCAGCCGGTCGCTGACGAAGCCTTTGAAGTACCGCCTGCGGCCGGCTTGAGCTTCGACCACCGTCAAGTACGTTTGCCGACCTTGGATCGCGTACGTGTGACTGGCTTCGAAGATGTCGGCTTGCAACACCACTTGGGGATCCGACCATCCGCGATTGGGGAAATCGGCGAGTGAGGTTTCGGCACGCCACATCTGACCGTTCAGCGTCGTAAAAAAGAGATGCGCTTTGGTGTCGTCACAGATGACCCAAAAGTCCAACCCCGCCTTGGCGCCGTCCTTGACGACATACAGCGGTTCGGGACGCGTCCAACGATCGGGCTGATCAATCCAATCGTTGGTGGAAAAGCAGGGGCCGTATTTCAAGCCGCGGGTTTCATCGACCGCCTGATAGATCAGGTACCACTTGCGATGCGGCTGGAAATAGAAGATCTGCGGCGCCCCGTGGTAGCCCATCGTCAGGTCCAACACACTCCATTCGGCATCCTTGGCATCCGTCCAGTCGGCGAAAGAAAGGTATCCGATTCGGATCCGACCGTCGCCCGATTTGCGTTTCCGCAAGGTGCAAAACAAATGCCAGCGGTCCGCATAACGGACGATGCTGGGATCTTTGACCGCCAACCAGGGATGCTCTGACGATGCCGGCAACCGCTGGGCGTCGGCCTGCAGAATCGGAGGTCCGGCGCGCCAACGGAAGACGCCGGAATCGAGGGGATCACTTGCGTCGCGATCCTTCGCTGATTGCGACGCCGTTTCCTCTGTTTCTTGGCCGACCGCGACCGGCAATTTGAGTCGTTCGATCGCTGTCAATTCCGGGGCCCCGCCGCGGTTGCCCGATCCAGACGCCGTGTAAACGTATTGGCCCACAATCGCGAACCCCGAACCGTGACGCCCGCGATTGAGCTTGGGCCATGACCGCCACGTGCCCGACACGGTGTCAAAGGCTTCGACGTCGTTGTGGGCGGTCTTCTGAGTCGTTTCACCTCCGCCGACGATCACTTCATTTTGCCAGGCGGTGGCCATGTTGCCAGCCCGCGGCGTAGGAAGGACCGGGGATTTGGATTCGGGAAGCCAACGGGAGGTTTCAAAATCGTAAACGTCAACCGGCGCCACGACACGGCTAAACACTTCGTTGGTCGCTTTTGACGTCGTTCGGCCCGCGATCGAATAGAGACGGTTGCCTGAGACGACGGCTTGAAAGTGATCCCGCGCGTGGGGCGCATCGGCAAGCACGTCCCAATCGCCGGTCACCGGATCGTAACGATCCAGCCAAGGCTGGAAACCGTCGATGTGTCCGTTGGTGATGCCGCCGACCAGATAGATCCTGCCGTCATGGTAGACCGCTCCGGCACCGCCGCGACGCCGACTCTCAGGAATATGATGCACGAAAGCAAAACGGTCTTCATCGGGATAATAGACGACGATCTTTTCGAGCGGCGTTTCGTTGGGGTATGGCCCCGTCATCGCCCCCATCAAGTAGATCGCGTCTCCGACCACCACGGCTTGGAAATGGTGCAGTTCCAACGGCGTCTTGGACTTTGCCGTCCACGTGTTCGTCGCGGGGTCGTAGACGTCGACCGGGTTCACCCGACGCCCGCCGATCAGATACAGCTTGTTCCGGTAAGCCACCAAGCTGGCTTCGTGCCGGGCCGTCGGGCTGCCGATCGCATCGATGGTTTCCCACTGCCATCGGCGGCCCGTTTCGATTTGACTGAGATCCGTTTGCCCCGAGTCAGCGGCGTGCCCCGAGTCAGCGACTACTTTTTTTTTACCACGACCAACCAGTCTTGATCGGGATCGGAGGGGGCGTCGCCGAGGGAGACGGTGCCGCCGCCGGCAACGCTCGTCGTGCTGCCCGATTGCAGTGCTCCGCCATCACGCGGGTTGAACCAGCGGACGTCATAGTCGCCCGCGGCGCCGGACAGATCCAGCGTCGACGATCCGCCGTCGCAGAGGTACACCAGGTAGGTCTCGTTTGCTTTGGCGAAACAGTATTTCGTCGGCTTGCGGTCTGGATTTCCGATCAGTTCGTCGGCGTTCTTCATTTCCCAAAAAGGGATTTGGTGGTCATGAAAGAAACCGATCGCGATCCGGCAATAATCCCAACTTTGATCGCGGCTGCGCCAGTCTTCACAGACGATGTCGTTTTCGTCGAACTGGTAACCGAAGTAGTACTCGTTGCCTGCACCGCCGCCCATCAGGGTTCCCCACAGCGTTTGTTTGCGGACTTTGTGTTGGGTGTAGGCCATCTTGCCCGTGCGGTCGTGTCCGTCAAATCCCTTGTAACCGAGGTCGGGGCACTGGGCATGGGCGGCGCTGCCGGATTCGTCGAAGGCGACGATCCAGGGCTTGCCCGCTTTGGCGGACTCGAAAACCCATTTGACCGTTTCCGCGTGCGTGGTTTCCAGGCTGCTGTTCTGCAGGGAGACGCCGGTCAGTTTTGATCGATCACCGAGCAGCGGTCGATAGACCTTGTCCTGTTGCGACGGAAAGGTGTGGACGACGATGTTGTGACCGTAGGCGTCCAACTCGGCGAGGTAGTCGATCATCGCCTGTTGCTGCTCGGTCGTTTGCGTGTTCTCTTCGCCCAGGTTCCAGTTGAGCGCCAGGTTGTGACCGTAGCGGGCGATCAATTCTCGGCAGTACAGTTTGCGCTGTGTACCGAGATCGCCTCCGTCGAGACTTTCCGGAACACCGCCGGACGCCTTGTGCTTGTTGTGATCGTCGTTTTCGGTTTCCTGCAATTTGAAGTGCAGGTACATGCCTTTGGCGGTCCCGTGATCGAACACGGTTCCCCATTGATCTAGCTTGCTGCAATCGTAATGCAGTTTGTCTTCGCGTTGGATGAAGGGCCAAACGTTGTCCCCGTCACCTCCGGCGTTGTAGGTCAGAAACGAAAACGCGTTGCAGCCCTTGCCGGACAAGTAGTTGACTGCACCGATCAAGCCTTTGCCCTTGCCGTCGCCCCAGGTCGGATCGCCCGGTTTCCAGTCTTGCACGTGCGGCGCCCAGGTTTTCACGGGAGCTTTCTTGGGGTTACCGGCAATCGTGTTGTCAAAGTCGGCGTAGGCGAGCAGGGTTTCCGGTGCGTCGGCACCGACTTTCAAGAAGTACTTTTTCGATCCCGCGAATTGCAGATAGTGTTTGCCGACGTACGTCAATCGGCCCTGGCCACGCAGGTCACGGCCCGACTTGTCGCTTTCGGCGATGGTGAACGTCCCACGGATCCCATCGAAGGGAGCCACCGGCTTGGAAGATGCGTCGGAATCCAGCGCCGCCAGATCGCCTTGATGAAAGGAAACGGTGTAGGTCCACTGGCCGGTTTGATCGGGAGCGAAATGGGCGCGCCACGTTGTTCCTGATTCTGCGGAGGTGTTGCCGGCGTTGCCATCGGCGGCGAAGTAGCCCGGCACGGTGTATCGGGTTCCGCCGGAGTGTTTCAGCAGGACCGTCATGCGATAGTCGGTGAACGGATTGGGCTGATTGTCTTTTTCGTGGGCGAAGGGTCCGTTCACGTCCAGCGTGACCTTGTGCCACTGCTTCAGTTCACCGGACACGTTGACGCTGCCGTCACCGTCATTGCCGCGTGGCAGTTGCAGCGGTTGATCACTGGAGGGTTTGGTGGGGCTGGATTTGCGATCGGCTGTGGCGACGTGTTGCGGCTGTGCCGCCTGTTTTGCCAGGATCGGCGCGATCGACTGGGCGGTCGCGGCATCGGCGGCGGTGAAGGCGACTGCCGACCAGCGGGCGCGGCTGAATTCCTGTCCGTCTTTGCTGCCGATCGTTGAGGAAACGCCGATCATGGCGCCTTCGGTGATCGGCACGTTTTTCCACGTCTTGTGAAACGCTTTGCCTTCTTTGTACATCGCATCGGCAAGCGGGTTGGTGTACTGGCCGATCTTCGTCTCATCGACCGACACCTCGTAACTGGATCGGCCATCGTTTTCGCCGACCGTTTCCAGGGTGATGTTGTAGCGCCCGGAGGGAAACGGAAAGGTTTTGGCGGTCGATCCGCGTTTGTGTTGACCGGGGTTGATCGCCAGCCATTTGCCCTGGTCCAGGTAGTAGCCCGACGTGTTGCCTTCGGCGAATGCGGCGGCGATTAATTTCAAAGACGCCCGGTCACCGATGGCAGACGTCGCTGGGACTGTCGGCGCCGTGGTTGTCGACGCGGTGTCATTGCTGGGTGCGGCGACCAGCGGAAATGCTTGGGGCAGCGTTCCACGTTTGAGATGCGGCTGGGGGCCGGCGTCGCTCGGGCGTGAAAATTCTCGGTCGGTCGTCATCAAGAACTTGTCGAATTCGAAACCGTCTTCACGCATCGAAAAATGAATCACGTGCTCGCCCGGTTCGTTGATTTCTAAGAAGATCTTGTACGGTTCTCCGCAATGTTGTTTCTCCGTGCGTTGTTTGCTTTCCCAACGCCATGTCTGTTTGCCTTCGCACCACTGCAACCGTTGGCCGCTTTCCGGCCAAGTGCCATCGATGCCGACGTGCAGACCGTTGTCTTCGGATCCGGTCGAATGGGCGCGGACCCAGACGTAGTAGGTCCCCGGTGTGGAGATGTGGACCTTGTAGTGCAGCACGGCCATCGCACCCGGTTCGGGTGCAAAATTGGTGCCGCGAATAAGTTTGTCGCCGTGCGTGCGACGCGTGTCGGGCAAGATTTCCAAGTAGGCGCCACCGCTGGCTCCGGCGACGTGGGACGGATCGCCGTCCGGTGTGATCGACGGCGTCAATTCGGAATGCGTCAAGTAAAACGCCCGAACGTCGTTGGCGGTTTGTTTAAAAAAATGTTCCGCTTCGACGGCCACCAAGCCGTCCTGCTCGGCGAACACGAGCGACTGATCGACGATCGGATGCTGCGCCTGCGCAGACGCGGCGGTGACTGCCGCAACGAAAAGCAGCCATGTGGTTGCGATGTGAGGTTTCAATCGTGTTGTTCGTCTCATCATGTTTGCCCGGTGGGGAAGGGAGGGAAGCAGGGGGTTGGGGATACGCTTCGTCGGGGAGCGACGTGGTGGAATCAAAGGGATCCGATTCAGCGGGCGGGGGTGGCGATGCTGCGGACATCGCTGCCCGGCGCGTCACAGCCCAACGCGTCACACACCGCCGCGGCGACTTGGGACGTGGAGGCGTTTCCGCCCATGTCGGGCGTGATCACGTTTCCGTCGGCGATCACTTTTTCGACCGCCTGTTCCAAGTCGACGGCCGCGCGCAGGCAAACGGCGTCGTTGTGCTTGTCGCCCAGCCAATCCAACATCATCGCCGCCGATAGAATGGTCGCGAGCGGATTGGCAACGTTCTTGCCGGCCAGTTGCGGTGCGGTCCCGTGGGAAGGCTGGAATAAACCGTGATCTTCGCCGATCTCGGCCGACGGTCCGACACCGAGCCCGCCGACCAAACCGGCTCCCAGGTCCGACAGGATGTCGCCGAATTGGTTTTCCATCACCAGGACATCAAAGTCCCAGGGGTTCTGCACCATGTACAAACTCATCGCGTCGACATACACCGCGTCGGCTTGAATGTCGGGATAGTTTTTTGCGACATCGAAAAAGACTTTGCGAAAGAACGCCATACTTTGGAAGACGTTCGCCTTGTCGACACAGGTGACCATTTTCTTGCCGTCGACGGGGCGTCCCTTACGACGCTGGGCCAGACGGAAGGCAAAATCGGAAACCTGCGACGTGCCCTTGCGAGTCACGACCAGCGTGTCGGTGGCCACTTCGTCGCCCACCTTGCTGCCGCCGCCGAAGGACGCGAACAGTCCTTCGAGGTTTTCTCGGATGATGACGAAATCGATTCCCGGACCGGTGTCTTTGAGCACGCAAGGGGCACCGCGATACAGTTTGACCGGACGGACGGCCGAATGAACCGCGAGCGCACGTCGCAATCCGACCATCATCGTCGGCTGGACCTCGGTGCCGTCGGGGTAACGCACGTCGGGCAGACCGATCGCGGACAACAGCACCGCATCGGCGGCCAAACAATCTTCCAACACTGCCGCTGGTAGCGTTTCGCCCGTGTCGCGATACAGTTCTGCGCCTGCGCGGTGGGACGTGAACCCCAGATCCAAACCGGCGATCTGTTCGACCATGTGGCCGAGTACCCGGTACGTCGCTTCCATGCACTCCGGTCCGATGCCATCGCCCGGCAACAATGCGATTCGATAAGAACTCATACGACTCAAGGGAAGAAGGGTGGGGGGAAGGTCGAACGCGAGGTACGAGCGGCCGGGGAGGGTTCGTTGTGGCTCGAAACCACTCCGTCACCACCGATCGACCTCCCCTCGCTTCGCTCGACCCTCCTGCCAGGAGGGTGACTTATAAAATTGCACGACTTCCAAAACGCAGGATGACTTCAAGTCTTGTGACTTGAGTGGACGCAGGCTTTAGAGGTGCCAATTGTAAAACCTTGCACTCATTCGTTACAATAAAATAGTCTGAAACATTCATTTGGTATTTGTAAATGGTGCGTCGTGCCGCGTCCGATCCATTCTGAAGAGATAAACATCGCCCATCTGCGGACGTTCCAGTTGGTGATGCAGGAAGGAGGTTACGCGGCAGCGGCCCGCGTTTCGCATCTCTCGGTGCCTTCGGTCTGGCAACACATCCAGGCGTTGGAGAAGGTTTATGGTGTGGAGTTGTTCGCGCGTGCGGGACGACATGTCGAGCCGACCGCGGCGGCGGAGACGTTGTACGAACACGTCAGTTCCATCTTGGTTCAGATCGAATCGACGTTTGACGTGGTGGCACGATCGTCGATCGACCAAACGATCCGGATGGTTGCCGGGGCGCGGATGATGCTCGAAGACTTGGCGGTCCCCTTGGCGGCGTTTCACAAACGGCGCCCCAACCATTTGGTGATTCGCCAGGGCAGTGATCGCCGCGCCGAAGAATTGCTGATGAACGACCAAGCCGACCTCGCCATGGCCTTGGAACCGGGGCCGGACCGCAAGTCACCCCACCTGCATTATGAACCGGCCTACACCGTCGAATTCCTTGCGGTGGCAAAGAAATTGCATCCCTACATGAAGTCACGGTCGGCGGAGCTGGCGGAGTTGGCGGAGCACCCGTTGGTGGTCACGTTGGCGGGAACGCATGGACGAGACGCGCTCGACCAAGCGTTCCACCGCGAAGGGTTGCAGGCCAAGATCAGCGTCGAAACCGACAACAGCGCCTTCACCATCGCCTGTGTCTCCGCCGGCATGGGGATCGGAATCTTGGCCGGCCGTAGCAACGGCGAGCTGAGTAAGAAACTCGCCTCACGATCACTCAGTGATAAGCTGGGGCAACGAAGAATCGTATTGATGTGGCGCAAGGGGCGTCTGCTGACCGACCCGATGGTGGACTTGGTCGAACAGTTGAAAGTGGCGCCGGAGTGAGTTTGAGTCGCGTGTTGGTGTCCAGCCTTGAGGCGATTCTCGGGGTTTCGCTGCGGAGCAGCGAGACGGGGCGGCTGAAGCCCAATACCGCTAAGTTAACATGAATGAGGGGGCCCGGACGCTGGCGCGAACCGGCTGATGTCAAACGAATATCAGCCGTTTGGCGCGAGCCTACGGGCCCTCATCTGAAGA
>NZ_JANZKV010000187.1:0-42124 GCF_025060895.1 Stieleria sedimenti
TCTTCAGATGAGGGCCCGTAGGCTCGCGCCAAACGGCTGATATTCGTTTGACATCAGCCGGTTCGCGCCAGCGTCCGGGCCCCCTCATTCATGTTAACTTAGCGGTATTGGCCTTTAGGCGATCCACGGTCGCTGCGACGCAGCGACCGTGGGCGGCTAAAGCCCAATACCAACACTTACGCTTGTGCCATTCGTGTCCGACACGCTACCGCCTGGGCGTCGAGCGATCGCACTTGCTGGATCATGGTTTGCACGTTGAAGGTTCGGCCGTAACGTTGCAGTGCCCAGCGAACCAGTTCGAGCTTTTCCGCCCGAGGCATTTTCATGCCGGGGAAGTAGGCCATGTCGGGATCATCTTCACACCCCAGAACATCGGGGGGATGCAGCAACAACGAAGGCGTGGTGCCCGTCCATCGGCACAACCGCAACGCATTGCGGAGGTAGGATTTGGCCGCCAGTTTCGAAACACCGGCCAAGAACAGGAAGTAGCTGAAGTGAATCGGCGTGCGGGTCAACGGCATCACGGTCACCGGAATCTCCCACAACTGACTCGCATCGACCGTGCGACAGAAAGGGCGATTCGGATTCCGCATCGCGGCGAATCCGCCATAGAGCTGCTTGGCTTTTTCTTTTTGCTCGCCCTTGAGCTTGGTTCGTGCCAGAAAGACCGCCCGGGCGATCGGCGCGACGGATGTCGGGAAAACGGAAGCGTCATAGGCGTAATCCAGCTTCGCCAAAACTTGCAGGACATCATCGGGACACGAGAACCCCGGTCCACGAAACCCCCGTGGCTGAACACCCAGCGAGGACGCGATGGCCTGGTGTGTCCCAGCGATTTCCGCGAAGATTTCTTCGCGATCCATGGTGTGCATCCACGGCAGATGATTCATCGAGTGATTTGCGAACTCGACCGATTTCAACGTCTTGAACGAATCGACCGCCGCGGTGTCCCGCGCACAGCGGAGGTCGCGGCCGACGACAAACACGGTCAACGGTAAATCGAGTTCACCGAGAAGGTCCACCATCCGCTCGGCGGCAATCGGCAGGTAGCTGGATGTCGATTCCCAGTCTTGGCGGCCGGCGGCGCGGAGGTAGGCCCACTTGTTGTCGAAGTCGACCGACAGGCTGGCCGGGGGGCGTGCGTCTTTTCTAGCAGATGCGTTCATGCGTGTTTTCCGCTCGGACGCCTCATCGCGCCGCGGTACCGATGGAGCTACTCCCCCCCGCGTCCGGTCAATGGCACCAACGCGGTGCGAGCGATCAGCCACAGATCGCTCCACAGATCGTTGCGGTCGACGTACTGCAAGTCCATCCGCATCCAGTCATCGAACGTTTCCGCCGCGGCCTTGTCGACTTGCCAATAACACGTCATGCCCGGCGGCACGTCCAAACGGCGGCGTTGCCAGTGATTGCAGGCGCGACTTTCATGCCAGGGCAGCGGCCGCGGCCCGACGAGCGACATGTCGCCACGCAGCACGTTGATGAACTGGGGCAGCTCGTCGATGCACGTCTTTCTCAACAGGTGCCCGATCGGCGTGACGCGGGGATCGTGCTTGATCTTGAACGCCGGGCCGTCGCGGTGGCTTTTCTGACGAAGCGCCGATTGTTTGCTTTCGGCGTCCACCTCCATCGTTCGCATTTTGTAGATCGTGAACGGCTTTCCCCCCATCCCCTCGCGGGTCTGCTTGAAAAATGCCGGTCCGGGGCTGGTCAGCTTGACCGCCACGGCCGCCACGACCAACACCGGGCTGACCAGGACCAGACCGATCGAAGCCCCGGCAAGATCAATCGCGCGCTTGGTCAAACGCCTCGCCAGCGGTCGATCGCTGAGGAGAGCTTCGCGGGTCTTAAAGGCGCTGTGCTTCGAACTGCGTGCCGTCCCGGTCGCCGTTGCCGTCCCGGTCGCCGTTGCCGTCCCGGTCGCCGTTGCCGTCCCGGTCGCTATTGCGGTCGCGTCCTCATCGCGAGACGTGATCTCAGGGGAGCGTGCCGTCTGTTGGCAAATGGCGGGACGCTGCTGGACGGCCAGGCCGAGCGTGTCGCTCGAGCTTCGATCGACACGCAGCCAGTTCGATTCCGTGGCATCCTCGCGGCGTCGTTTGCCGGCGCCGGTGGGCAGAGCGACATCGCGATCGGGGTCAAAGCCTTCGGGGTCATGCACGCTTACTGAAAGCGTCGCATTGATCTTCCGCGTTTCGCACAAGCCGGCGAGTCGATCCAAAACGGATCGTCCGCCCATTTCGGGGGTATCGACCAGCAAGACGGCGAAGCGATCATTTCCCAGCTCGGCTTTCTGGTCGGTCAGGCGAACGTTTCGGTGCAAGATGCGAATCAATGCCCGCCGACGCGATTGCAGCTGCCGCCCGCCCGCCACGTCGATCGTGACAATGCAAAACGGAATCGACCGTCGCGTCGCTCGGATGCGTTCGCGCGATACTTCCCGATTGAATTCCGTTCGTGTCAGCAGCAGCGAATCACCATCCCGAAGGACGGAGTTTCGAGACTGCAAACGATTGATCAGCGTGGCTAGCACGGCAAAGTCCAAGCTCGTGTCACATCGCCCTCATCCATAAACGGCGATGTTGTGGAAAACGTGTTGTCGGCGGCGCCCATCCCGTGGCGCTTTGGTTCAGGTTATTGACTCGTGGTTGCTTCAGTTGATCGAGCGAGGCGCACCAAGCACACCCCCGTCGCCACCCTAGGCTAGTTATCCCGTGAAATCGGTCCAGGCGGTTTTCCAACAACGATCGTTGTAGTCCATGAACCAGCGAAAATGGTGACTGTTAAGCGGATTTTTACGGCAGGGCAATTTCTGTAACCTTATGCAACGCGTAAAGTCACGTAGCTTTACCCTCAAAATGCAGTTTATTCTCGCGAGTATCACGTTGAACACACCCCAGCAGCCCGGCCGGTCGCCCCTGCTTCGAACCCTCGAACCGGAGCCCATGGATAATGAATCGGAGGTCCAGGAGTACCAGCAAATGGATCACGAGGGTGTCAACGGCGCCTTTGTCGACGACTTGATCGCCGGGGGCACGGTCGGCCCTAAAGTCGTGGATCTGGGCTGCGGGACGGCGGCCATCCCCGTTTTGCTGTGCCAGCGTCTCAGTGAGATTGAGGTCCTGGGGGTCGATTGTTCGGTCGAAATGTTGGAGGCCGCCCGCATCGAGATCGAGCTCGGTTCGGTCACCGGACGCGTGTTCTTGGAGCACGCCGATTGCAAGGTGCTCGACGGGTTCCAAGACGATTCCGCCGACACCGTGATTTCCAACACGATGCTGCACCACGTCGCCGAGCCGGAACGCGTGATTGCCCAGGCGATCCGAATCCTGGCGCCGGGTGGACGCTTGTTTCTACGTGATCTTGCCCGGCCGGCCAGCGAAGCCGATGTCGAGGGGCTGGTCGATCTGCACGCCGCCGGGGAATCGGACTACGGTCGGCAATTGCTGCGACAATCCCTGCACGCGGCGTTGACCGCTGACGAGGCGGCGGACATTCTGGCCGGTTTCGGTGTGCCCTCCGAAGCGGTCCGCATGACCAGCGATCGACACTGGACACTCGATTGGATCAAGACGAAGTGACGCGTGGTCGGCAACGCTATCGGGGGTAGCGGAACTCGCCAGCGGTCGGTCGATTGAATCAGCCGTTTGGCGCGAGCTACGGGCCCTGGTGTGTTTTCTTCGTGCTCCAGGCCCGTACGTGAGCGCGAAACGGCTGATCCCATGTGTGATCGGATTAAATGTGTGTTCGGATCAAATGTGTGATCGGATTAAATCGACAGGCCGCGAGCCCAATGCCACCGACAGAGACACCCAACGGGGTGTTTTCGATTGGCGGTCGAGCACAAGCCCTTCGGTGGCAAAGCAGGCATCGAATCCCTGTTGGTTGTCGCCCCGATCCACTAGGATCTAAAGCGTGAACGTTACTCTCGCTTCTTTGTCGCAAGACCCCGGCGCATGAAACAAATTCGGAACTTCTGCATCATCGCCCACATCGATCATGGAAAGTCGACCTTGGCCGACCGCTTGATCCAGGCTTGCGGCGGCGTCACCCAGCGTGAGTTCCACGACCAGATGCTCGACTCGATGGATATCGAGCGGGAGCGTGGCATCACGATCAAGAGCAACACGATCACGCTTGCCTACATCGCGCCGGACGGTCAGGAGTATCAATTGAACCTGATCGACACTCCCGGCCACGTGGATTTTTCACATGAAGTCCGGCGATCGTTGATGGCCTGCGAGGGGGCGTTGATGGTCGTCGATGCGTCGCAGGGTGTCGAAGCGCAAACGGTGGCCAACCTCTATCTGGCGATGGAATACGATCTGGAACTGCTGCCGGTGATCAACAAGATCGATCTGCCGGCGGCGGATGTCGACCGCGTCCGTGAGGAGATCGACGCCGACTTGGGGCTCGATCCGTTTGCGGCGATCCCGGTGTCGGCCAAGACCGGCCAAGGCATCGGCGACGTCCTGGCGGGCATCGTCGAGCATTTGCCGCCGCCCAAAGGTGATCCCGACGCGCCGCTCAAAGCGTTGGTCTTTGACGCCCATTTTGACAAGTACCGCGGAGTCATCTTGCAGTGCCGCGTGATGGACGGGACGTTGAAATCGGGGCAGACGATTCACTTCATGCACGGCGGTCGTGACTACAAGGTCGACGAACTGGGATACAACCAATTCAAACTGAATCCCCGCAAACAACTTTCCGCCGGCGAAGTCGGCTACATCGTCGCCGGCGTGAAGAGTGTTCAGGACATCGAGATCGGCGACACCATCACCCTGCTCGATCGTCCCGCGACCGACCCCATCCCGGGCTATCAACCGGCCAAACCCGTCGTCTTTTCGTCGGTCTACCCGATGAGCACCGATGAGTACCAGGATTTAACCAAGGCGCTCGACAAACTGGCGATCAACGATGCGGCGCTGACCTTCGAGAAAGACTCCTCGGCTGCACTCGGGTTTGGGTTCCGCTGTGGCTTTCTCGGGTTGCTTCACTTGGATGTGATCCAAGAGCGATTGCAGCGCGAGTTTGACATCGGCTTGGTCATCTCGGCGCCTTCGGTCAAATACAACCTAAAGCTCAAGGACGGATCGACCATCGACGTCGACAACCCTTCCTATTGGCCCGACCCGACCAATATCGACTCGGCAACCGAACCCTACATCAAGGCTTCGATCCTGACGCCGGAAGAGTTCGTCGGACCGGTGATGGAGTTGTGCCGAGAACATCGCTCGGAAAGCCAGACGATGAACTATCTGTCGGCGGGTCGAATCGAAGTGTCCAGCGAGATGCCGCTCGGTGAGGTCCTGTTCGATTTCTACGGCAAACTCAAGATGATCACACGGGGCTACGGATCGTTTGACTACGAGCAGATCGAGTATCGAAAGACCGACGTTGTGAAAGTCGATATCCTGGTCAACAAAGAACCGATCGACGCGTTGGCCTACCTGGTTCACCGAGACAAGGCGCGGGCACGTGCCCTGCATTATTGCGAGCAGCTTGCCGAAGCGATCCCACGCCACCAATTCAAAATCCCCATCCAAGGCGCGATCGGCGGTACGATCATCGCCCGAGCGACGATTCAGCCGTATCGAAAAGACGTGACCGCAAAACTGTACGGCGGCGACGTGACTCGAAAAAAGAAATTGCTCGAAAAACAAAAGAAGGGTAAGGCGAAAATGAAGCAATTCGGCAGCGTCAACATCCCCCAAAAAGCCTTCGTCTCGGTGCTTCGAGCGGATAAGGATTGACCGGACTCAGGACTCGAGCTGCAGTGATCGCCAATCGAATTCAACAAGTACAAGACCCCGTCATTCCGATCGTGGGACGATGGACGAGCGAACATCCCGGAACCATTTCGCTGGGCCAGGGCGTGGTGCACTACGCGCCGCCGCAGGAAGTGTTTCGGGCGGTTGCCGAATCCGCCCATCCCGGTCGCGGTTTGGATCGTTATGGACCGGTCGCCGGAAATGACCCGCTGATCGAAGCGATCGAAAAGAAACTGATCGCCGAAAACGAAATCGATCCGATCGCCGATCAATCGTCCGTCGTCTGCACGGCCGGTTCCAACATGGGTTTCCTCCATGCCATCCTGGCGATCGCCGAGATCGGTGACGAGATCATCTTGTTGGGCCCGTATTACTTCAATCATCACATGGCAATCGAGATCGCCGGTTGCCGCCCCGTCGTCGTTCCGACCGATCGCGAAAACCAACCCGACCTCGATGCGATCGCCCAGGCGATCACACCACGCACCAAAGCCGTCGTCACTGTTTCACCCAACAATCCGACGGGAGCGGTTTATTCAAAAGACGATCTCGCGGAGATCAACCTGATGTGTGCCGCCCGCGGGCTGTACCATCTTTCAGACGAGGCCTACGAGTACTTCACGCACGACGGTGTGCGACACTATTCGCCCGGATCCGCCATCGGCGCGAGCGAACACACAATTTCGCTGTTCTCACTTTCCAAGGCCTATGGGATGGCGGGCTGGCGGATCGGCTACTCGGTCGTCCCGAATCATCTGCTGGTGGGAATCAAAAAGATCCAAGACACCAATTTGATCTGTCCCCCGGTCATCTGCCAGGTCGCCGCAGCCGCGGCGCTGCACGTCGGATCGCAGTGGTGCCGAACGCAAATCACCGGATTGACCGCCGTCCGCGATGCGACGCTGCAAACGTTGTCCGAGCTCGGGGACCGAGTTCAGTTCGCGGTTCCTCAAGGCGCGTTTTATGTCTTGTTCCAATTACAGACCGATCAGTCCGACATGGCATTGGTGGAAACACTGATTCGACAATTCGGAGTCGCCGTCTTGCCGGGCAGCGCATTTGGTGAGTCGAAAAGCTGCACCCTGCGTCTTTCGTATGGGGCGCTCGATCCGGCATCCGTCAGCGAAGGCGTGGGGCGTCTCCGCGACGGCCTCGCCACACTTCTTTCATGAACCGGTTACCAACGATGCAGATTGCCGCCGTCCAATTGAACATGGCTTGGGAAGACAAAGCCGCCAATCACCAGCGTCTTCGCGACTTGCTCTCAGCCGCCAAGATCCAGCCGGGCGCGCTGGTGATCGTCCCGGAGATGTTTGAAACGGGATTCAGCATGAACGTGCAGGTGACCGCACAAAGCGAAGCCCGCGAAGGCGAAGCGTTGCTGCGAGATCTGGCGCGACAGTACGATGTCGCCATGATGGGCGGCGTTGCGAGCCCCGTCAGAGAAGGTCGCTCAAGCAATCAATGCGTGGTCTTCGCCCCCGACGGGACACAGTTGGCACGCTATCAAAAAATGCATCCGTTTTCGTTTACCGGTGAAGCCAACCATTACACCGCCGGCACGTCTCCGGTCGTGTTTCAATGGCAGGGCGTCAAGATCACTCCCTTCATCTGCTACGACCTCCGCTTTCCCGAAATCTTTCGGCCGGCGATCCTCCGCGGCGCAGAACTGATCACCGTGATCGCCTGCTGGCCCGCCGTCCGCAGCGAACACTGGGTGCGACTTCTGCAAGCCCGAGCGATCGAAAATTTGGCGCCCGTCGTGGGAGTGAATCGCTGTGGCGAAGAACCGAAGCTGAAGTTCGACGGCCGAAGCTGTGCCTTCGATCACATGGGAAACCCGCTCTTTGAAGCCTCTGACCAAGAGCAAGTCATCATCACCGAAATCGATCTCGAAGCGGCACGGCGGTGGCGCTCAAAATTTCCCGCCTTGCAAGACATCACGGGTGTCGACGATTCGTCCGTTCTCGACCAATCGACGCCGAGCGGAAAATAAGTGTCGGATCTAGCGAGTGGGATAGGCTTCCAGCCTGTCATTGGAGCGTCGACCGGTCGTCGCTGCGAGACCGCCACGCATCGATGCGTCCGAATTGCGTTGCGCGATGTGTGTTCGCCGCGTGCCTTGGCAGGGCACTATAATGCAGCGTTGATTATCAGTTTTTCGTGAAGGAAACCCAAAATGAGTTCTTCTGTTGTTGATGCATTGCGTCAGGTCGTTGCCGATTCGTACGCGTTGATTGGTCAAACGCACATTTGTCACTGGAACGTTCGCGGCCCCGGTTTCTTTTCGCTGCACAACGCGTTCGAGCTTCAATACACCGAACTGTTTGCCGCGGTGGACGAAATCGCCGAGCGGATTCGCGCCAAGGGTGCGTTGGCTCCCGGTGGATTGGCCAATCTGGCGAACATGGCGGGCATCGCAGAGATCGACGAAGACGCATCGGCCGAACAGATGGTCAAGCATCTTGTCGAGTCCAACGAAAAACTGCTCGGCGATCTGAAGAAGGCCCGTGACATCGCCGGCGAAGCAAACGATTCCGAATCCGAAGACTTGATGATCGCTCGGATGCAAGTCCACGAAAAAACCGTCTGGATGCTGAAGAGTTACCTCGGGTAACCCGAGTGGCCTTTCGCGGCGGGGCGTTTCAAGCGTGTTCAACTTGGGCCATCAACGATCGCCCCAACGCGAGCTGAAACGATCGTTGGGTTTAGCGGCTGTCATACTTGATGGCGTCGGTGCATCCTCGGGGCGGGGATCGATGCATTGGTCGGCAAGATCGCCGGGAAGGCGGGGTCGGCGAACCGGCTGGCCTTCGGTATCGCCCTGGCGGTGGTGAAACACAGAGAACCGGTCGATCGCGGATTTCGAATTCCGACCTCGATCCCGATTGTTGCCACTGCTGCCAATGCTGTGTTAGTCTGCTTTGTGTCATGGTTTGCGCAGATCGCATTCGAGGGCGTCACGGGCGACGCATTCACTCGCCAGCGCGTCTGCTGGTATTGTAAATCTTGTTCGGATTGACAGATGACATCGACGACTCCGCTTGGCCTGGCAACTCTTTCGGTCATCGGGTTGATCTTACTGAGTGTTGCAACCTCTTGTGACGGACCATCGGGAACGACAGTGCCAAGCGACTCCACCAACACCGATCGAGAGAACCAGGACGATTCCGATGCGTTGTTGCGTGGCCAAATGGTCGCTCGGCAGCTTGCCGCCCGCGGTATCAACAATGAACGTGTGCTCGATGCGATTCGGCGCGTCCCGCGTCATCAATTTGTACCGACGCGATTGCGAGACCGGGCCTACGATGATTCGCCTCTGCCGATCGGCAACGAACAAACCATTTCCCAGCCCTACATCGTCGGCTTGATGACCGAATTGGTGGATCCGCAAGCGGACGATCGAGTGTTGGATGTCGGGACCGGGTCGGGCTATCAAGCGGCCGTGTTGGCGGAACTGGTCCAGCACGTCGACAGCATCGAGATCGTGGAGTCGTTGGCCAAAGATGCGGCCGAGCGATTGAAATCGCTCGGCTACAAGAACATCCGTGTCCACCACGGTGATGGCTATGCCGGTTTACAGAGTGGAGCTCCGTTCGACGCGATTGTTGTCGCCGCCGCCCCCGATCACGTTCCACCTGCTCTGATCGACCAGCTCGCCCCCGGCGGCAAGATGGTGATCCCGGTCGGCGACCGGCTTCAATCGCTGATGCTGATTGAAAAGCACAGCGATGGAGAGGTTGTTCGGCGCAAGGTGGCCCCCGTGATGTTTGTTCCGATGACGGGCGAAGCGGAAAATTAAATTGACGTCTGCCGGCGGGCGGCGTGATCGATTTCAGTCGAGTGGTTGGGGTATACTGCCGAGGATTCACCACTTGCCGCGAGGAGCACTGCGATGAAACCGCTGGGATTGAAAAACGTCGGGTTGGCCATTGTTCTTTTGGTTGGAGGTTTGGTGGCTTGTTTGGACGGGCATGCCGTCGAAGCGGTTGATTTGGAAGCCGCCAATCCCCTGTTACCCATTCCTGATCCTCCTTTGGGAATCGGCGGTGAAAAGAATCCTCCCGCGACCCTGTTGGACTTGGAGGACCCACCGACTCCACAGACCGTTCGACTCGGGCGTTGGCTGTTTTTTGATAGACGACTTTCTGCCGACAACACGGTGGCGTGCGCGACGTGCCACAAACCGGAAAACGCGTTCTCTGAAACGACTCCGGTTTCGACGGGAATCGGCGGCCAGAAGGGTGGACGCAAGGCACCTTCGTTCACCAACCAGGCATGGGCCACGCTTCCCCATTTCTTTTGGGACGGACGGGCGGCATCACTGGATGAACAGGCCGGCGGTCCGATGACCAACCCGATCGAAATGGGGCAGAAAGATCACAGCGTCGTTGTCGCCAAGATCGCGGCGATCCCGGGCTATGCGAAATACTTTGAAGAATCGTTCGGCACCCCGGAGGTAACGATCGAAAGAATCACCAAGGCGATTGCGGACTACGAGCGGACTCGAATGAGCGGCAATTCCGCCTGGGATCGCTACGTCGCCGGTGACAAGTCGGCACTGTCTGAAGACGCCAAAAAGGGCCGCACGCTGTTTTTCGGCAACGGGTTTTGCAACAACTGCCACAAGGGGCCCAACCTGACCGACAGCGACTTCCACAATTTGGGCGTCGGCTGGGACGAAAAAAAACAGACCTTTGCCGATGAAGGTCGATTCGCGGTGACGAAAGAGGAACAAGACAAAGGAGCCTTCAAAACACCTTCGCTCCGAGATGTCAGCAAACGCGCACCCTACATGCACGACGGCTCCATGAAAACGCTTGAGGAGGTCGTCAGGTTCTACAGCAAGGGCGGAACCCCCAATCCCTACCTGGATCGCAAAATCGATCGACGGTTTGCCGAGCAACTGGATTTTTCCGATGCGCAAGTCAACCAATTGGTCAAGTTCATGGAATCGCTCGACGGCGAAGGCTATCAGGACACCGAGCCGGCGGCATTTCCCCAGTAGCACGGCGCTCGCTGACGCGCTGGCGGCGAACAGGATCGCGTTGAGGATCGGAGCATCCATTCAATCGACAGTCTCATTCGGAATCACGTCGCGAGGTTGATGAAATGTTCTGAGACGGGATCGGGAAATTCGGATAAACTTGTGGTGGTGGTTTTGATCAACAACGAAGTGGCACACCTACCCGTGCCGGAGGACACCATCGATGCCAAGGAAGCGTCTATCGATTGCTTTGGTCGTGGCCGCGGGTGTTTTCGCCGTCTTAGCAATCGAAACGCTGGAGAATTGGAGCGGGAGACGAGAAACGGAAACTCCCTTGTTGTTGGGCACGAATTTGTGGTTGGGTTACGAACCGCTTTTTCTGGCTCGTGGTCTCGGTCATTTTGATGAAAATTCCGTTCGCCTGGTCGAGTGCGCGTCTTCGAGTCAAGTGATTCGCCAATTTCGTGACAATACGATCCAGGCTGCCGCATTGACGATCGATGAAGTCTTGCTGTTGAGAGAGCGCGGCCTGGACCTGCGGGTGGTGCTGGTGATGGACATCTCACAAGGCGGCGACGCCATTCTTGCCCGTCCCGAAATGCAGGATTTGGCCGATCTGCGTGGTCGCAAGGTCGGGGTGGAAAACGCCGCGTTGGGCGCATTTGTGCTGATGCGGGCCCTGCAAAAGGTTGACCTCTCCGTCCAGGATGTGACCATGGTGTCGGTGGAAGCGGACGAACACGAACGCGCCTTTCTATCGCAACAGATCGACGCGGTCGTGACGTTTGACCCCATCCGCAGTCGGCTGCTGGCGGCGGGAGCGATCCAGTTGTTCGACAGTACCGAAATGCCGAATGAAATCGTCGACGTCCTGGTCATCCGTGCCGACGCACTGGAACGACATCAGTCGCACCTCATCACGGTCCTGCGAGGGTGGTTCAAGGCACTCGAGTACCTCGAACAAAACCCCGACGAAGCACTTCGCCGCGTGTCACACAGGATCAAGCTGACAACTGAGCAGATCAAGCAGAGCCAAAGGGGGTTGCATGCGCCGAACTTGCAGGAAAACCTGTTGCTGCTCGGCGGGCAACCCTCTCCGTTGGAAGAAAACGCGAGTCGCTTATCCACGGTGATGGTCGACAACGCGTTGCTGGGAAAGGGGGTGGTTCTTTCCGATTGCATTTCGGCCGAGCCGTTGATGGAGGTGTCGGCGCGATGAACGATCGATCGACTCCGACACGCCCACTCCAATCGCAGGTCGATTCAACGATTCAATATCCGTTGCGGATTCTGTTGCCGCTGAGTCTGATGGTGATGGTGTTGGCGCATACCGGTTGGTCCCTATTCTCCAACCGTTCGCAGATCGTCAACAGCACCAATCGCGAGGCGGTGATCGTTTTGAGGCGGACGATGTCGCAACTGGCGGGGTCATTGGAGCGGGCTGCGCGGCGCAATGAGCTGTCCACGATGCAGTATTCGCTCGCGTCGCTGGGTGCGGATCCCGAAGTCAAGTTTGCCGTGTTGATCGATGAAGAAAATGACGTCATCGTCTCCATGCGACGCGCCGACGTCGGTCATCGGTTTGCTGAGTCCGTATCGCAACCCTATCGAGAGTCACCGATTCTGGATGCAGGTGCCCTCGCACGTGTCCGTATGTCGCAGATCAGCAGTACCCTTCCGTTCGGCGACGGGCACACCATCGTCGGCATCCACCCGGTCGTGCTGGGCGCCAAAACGGATCGGATCCGCCCCGATCATTTGGGGCTGTTCGTCGTGCTTCGTGACATCAGACCGACCATTCAACGGGCGACCACCGCGGTGTCGCGTCAGGCAGTCGGAACCCTGGTGATGAGTTGCCTGATCGCCATCGGGCTGGGCCTGTTCTTTCACTTTCGAATCGCCAAGCGTTTGGAACGATTGGAAGAAATGACGCGCATGGTCGGCGCGGGAAACCTGACGGTGCGGACCGGCATTTCCGGTGGCGATGAAGTCGCCGCGCTTGCCCGTTCGCTCGATCGCATGGTCGTCGATCGCGACATCGCCGAGCAAACACTGGGCTTACAGGCGATGATTCTCGCACATGTCCATGATGCGGTGATCTCAACCGATCTGAACGGCAATGTCGAGACCTGGAACAGTGCCGCGACTCGCTTGTTCGGATATTCGGTCGAGGAAGCCATCGGCCGCTCCGTCGATTTCCTGTACTTTCCCGACAACGTGGTCGCCTGGAAAGAACAGGTCATGCTGCCGAGAGCGGAACGCTCAGCTGACGACCTGCAAATGCGATTGCGCCGCAAAGATGCCAGCGCGGTCCTGGTCTCGCTTCGTCTGTCGCTGATGAACGCCGATGACGGTCGACCGATCGGCATCATCGGTTGCTGCAACGATATCACCGAGCAGAAGGAGATCGAAGCAAAACTGAGCGAAAGCGAAAAGCTTGTGCGGGAGAAACTGTCCGAGCTGGAACATCTGTATCGAACCACGCCGATCGGATTATGCATGATGGATACGGAGTTGCGGTATCGTCGGATCAACGATGAACTGGCCAGGATCAATGGGTTGCCGGTGGAAGCCCATCTCGGCCGGCCACTACGTGAGGTCTTGCCTGACATCGCCGACAGCATCGAACCGCTGTATCGTGAAGTGATCGAGACCGGCCAGGCCAAACGCAGCATTGAAGTCGAACGGCCCCCGGTCGACGGCCACGGCCAGTCGTCTTTCTTTCTCGCCAGCTACCACCCGCTCAAAGATGATACCGGTCGGGTGCGGGGCGTGAGCACCGTCGTCAAAGATGTCAGTGAACGACGCCGCGCCGAAGAACGCCTTCGAAATAACGAGACGCAATTGGCACACGTGTCACGACTGTCCACCATGGGAGAAATGGTGGCCGGAATCGCACATGAAATCAATCAACCCCTGTACGCGATCGCCAATTACGCGGCCGCTTGCGAACACCTCTCGCGAAGACGTGAGCCCGGCTGGGAGGAGAAGGTTCAATCCGTCATGGGGCAGATCGCCGAACAGGCCGTCCGTGCCGGAGAGATCATCAAACGGGTGCGAGGCTTTGTTGCCAACACGGAATCGGACTACTGCCCGATCGATCTCAACGAATTGATTCGCGACACCACCAAACTCCTCTCGTTTGAAGCCAAGCGTCTCGGTGCCACCGTGTCGCTGGAACTCGACGCTGCCCTTCCACCGGTGATGGGCGACGCAATCCAGATTCAACAAGTGCTCGTGAATCTGATCCGCAACGCGTTCGAAGCGATGGACGGTCAAGTCAATGGCAAGAACAACGTTCAGATCCGTAGTGCGACGCTCGATGGTGACGCATCGGTGTCGGTGAAAGACTCCGGCCCCGGCATCTCCTCCGACATGGTGGATCAACTCAAAGAACCGTTTTACACCACAAAAGAACACGGATTGGGAATGGGGTTGGCGATCAGCCAGACGATCGTCGCGGCGCATGAAGGCCACTTGGAGATCCGATCGGACGCGGACGGGGCCGGGGCCGAGTTCTGTATCAGATTTCCCGCACTTCACGAGATTTGCTGAAATGGCCGTCCCACCCACCGTTTTCGTCATCGATGATGACCCGTCGGCACTCAGCTCGGTTTGTGCCTTGCTGACCGCGTTCGGGATGACGGTCAAACCCTTCGACTCCGCCGAAGACTTCTTGGCCGACTACAACGAATTGCAGCCCGGTTGCCTGCTGTTGGATGTGCAACTGCAGGGCATCGGCGGACTGGATCTTTTGCGACAGCTGAGAAGGAACCAGCTTGATTTGTCCGTGATCGTGATCAGCGGGAACGCCGACAAACAGGTCGTCAGAACCGCAACCGAGCTTGGCGTGACCGAGGTGCTTCACAAACCCGTCCAGCCGCACGATTTGGTCGACGTCGTCCAGAGGGCGTTGGGATGATCTGGATTCATACAATCGCAACCATCACCGATGTGCCCTGTCAGGTTTCCGGTTCCTGTCCGTCGCGGTGCGATTTCCCATGAATTTGAAACGAGCGTTCGCTCTGTCTTGCGCCGTCGTGATCGTCACGCTCGCTGCCGTGGACGTCTGGAATCGTTTCGATCGGCCCGACAGAGCGGTTCAGCCCGAGTGGAACGCTCGCCCGGTCGGTCGCCGCCTGACCGATTTCGAGCGGGGACTTTCGCAACAGCAGACGCGGGAACTGAAAACGCTGTTCCCCGACTACCACCTGCCGCTCGACCAGGATCGGCGGTCCCGGGAATTACGCCAGGCCATTGAGCGAGACGATCATGGCGACGTCGAGCGGCTGCTGTTGCTCGACCTCGCCCGCCGCAGCGGTCAGCAAGAAATTTTGGGGACGTTGCAGAATCGACATCAGCAGTGGCTGGAAGAGTATCGAAAACGGAAATCATGATCTGCTACAACAGATCGATGCGCAAACGCCGGTGACGTACAACGATGCAATGTTGCGGGCAGCCATTCGCAGCGGCAACGTCGAGTTGTGCCACGATGTGATCGAAAACGGTGCCACGCTCGAGAAAGATCCGGCGAAAGACGAGGCGTTGCTTCGATTGGTGATGGTCGAACATCGAAGCCCTGAATTGACGGATCTCTTGTTTGATTTGGGGATCGAAAAAGCGTATCCCGAACAGTTCGATGTCAGTCGCGGTTACAGCCAATTCCATGAGTACGGTCACCCGTTGTATCACGCGGCACTTGTCGGTGACGTGGACTATTGCCGTTACCTGATGCTCAACTTTCCAGCCGACCGGCTTTGGCAACCCTTGCGATATTCATCCTATGAATACGATTCGGACATCGAGTTCTTTAATCCGGGATACACTCCGCTGTTCGCTGCCGTGTTCAACGATCACTGGGAAGTGTTGGAGTTATTTTTGACTGAGGGATTCAAAGATGCTGCGGGTGAATCCTTGATGGACGTCAATGCGGTCAGTGTGCACGGATTGACGGCGCTGCACGAAGCCGTCAACTACTCCGCCGCTCGTTGCGTTCAGTTGTTGTTGGCTTTCGGTGCAGACCCGCTGGCTCCTCGCGTCGGGCAAACCAACCGTCTTGGTGACACACCGCTACATTTAGCCATCCACGAAAAGAACGCCGCCCACAGTTCCCCCTCCTGGCCGATCGAGCCCGAGCGACCGAGAATCTTTCCGATGCTGGCGACGGTTGGACGCCGTTGTTTTCCGTGTTCCATACCGATTCGGCGATGGCGTTGCCGCCCTTCACGGATCGTCTTGCGTCCATCGTTTTGCCTCTCAGCTCTCCGCCTTCATCATTCTGCCCCGTATCATTCTGCCGTCTTTCGCGTCACCGACTTCCCCGTTGCGACGTCACTTCAAAGGGCATCGCGGGCAGGAATCCATAGTCGGTACGCCAGGGTTTGGGGGCGGGGTCGTCTTCGGTCGGTTCGGGGGTGAATTCCTTGTAGACACTCAGCAACAGATTCCCCCGCTCACCCGGCTGGATCTTTTCGGCAGACACTTCAAACTTGATCGCGGCGCCCCCGACGGCATCCGGAACGATCGAAGCGGTGATTCCCTCTGGGGCTTCGTACAGTTCGACGTGCATTTGATCGACCGGCGTCCGTTGGGCATTGATCATGGCCCGTAGCAAGAACGCTCCGTCACGCGGCAGCTCGATCCCGTCCTCGGGCACCGCGATCTTCAGCGGCATGCCGGCCCCCGGTCGTCCGCTCACCATCACGTTCCAGTTTTCCACCGGAACCAAGTGGTACCAGATGAACGCTTGCATCATATTTTCCGCGGGAATCGCCGGGCGCACGATTTTCGATCGGCTCCGCAATCGCCTCGGTGCGGTGCCTTCCATCTGCAGGGCGATCGCTGTCTCACTCGGCGTCTGGGGAACGGTCAGCGTCATCCGAATTTGATCGGATGTGCCCGGGATCATGCCGCCATCGAGACGGAATCCGGGCGGCGGATCAACGAGTGACAGTTCGATGTCCTGGTCGAAGCCGTCTTTGCGCAGCGCGAACACGCTGATCGGCACGACCTGTCCGGCGCGGGCGATGATGCTTGAGGGCACCACGCGGAGCTCATAGTCGGCTTGCGGTGGTCGGAGATGAAGTCGATACCCGAAATCAGGACCACCGTTGCCTTGCGCATCGGTGACGGTCAGGTAGTAATCCGATCGCGAGCCGACCGAAGCCTCCAGGTGCGAATCGGCGTGATGGGTCAGCATCGCTTGCGACAGGTCGTTGTAGTCATCATTGAAAGCGACTTCGTTTCCTTGGGCGTCGGTCAACGTCAACATCGAATCGAGCGGCGAACCCAGACGGCGCGCGTGGATTTCGGCGATGATCCGACCGGTGGCGTTGATCCGATAAACGTCCACGTCACCCGGTTCATCGATGCGGCCGTTGACCGTCATGCGTGTGGTGATTTCCTGTGCCGTCTCTCGATCGTTATTGGTCGCTTCTTCCATCACTTCCGGCCAATGGTCAATTTGCAGCGGAAATCGCACTGCGTGATCGCCTTGGATGGAGGAGTACCAGCGTCGGGGACGATACTGCTGGCGCGACATGGTTCGGATCTTCTGCTCCGTTCGGGTCAGGTTCCAGCCTCGCAATTGGATTGTTGATTCCGATTCCACGCGTGCGCCCAGCGGAAAAACGCTGGTGACAAACGGTATCTCTCCCACCGTGATTCGGTACACAAAGTCCTCGCGGCCACGAAAGAGCGCGTCGCGGATTTCAAGCGTGTAACGGCCGTCTCGGGGAACCTCAAAATAGAGCAACGGGTCTTGGCGGTAATAAAACGAATCGGCGAAACTCACTTCGTCACCGGCTTCGTCCGTCATCCGTACGACTGCTTGAAACCATCCGGGGACGGCATCGGCGAGGTAGGGGATCACATCACGTGCGGCGACGTGGACCACCAGCTTCATCCCTTGCTCGGCTTCCATGCGAAATCGATCGACGTCCCCCGGCATGATCTGGCCGTTGATCACCAGCGGAAAACGCCCCGTCACCTCCGTGGCAACCAGATCATTCGGCTCCGACTCACGCGTCTCAATCCAGCGATCCACATGGAACCAGATCGGGTTGGAGATCGCATTGTCGCTCAGGAATCGCAACTCCCGCTTTCCCACCGCGGCTTCCAGCGAGGCGGTGATCCGCAACGTGACTTCTTCTTCCAGTTGGTCATTGGGTTGACGTTTCGGATCGCGTTCACGCCTGCGATAGATCTCCATCTCGCGAAGTTGTTCTTCGGTGATCCCTGCGGCCTCGGCGATCTCTTCGTCGGTCGGATTGTTGTTGCTGCCCCGCAAAACCGCCTGACCCATCAGGCGTTCGCGCGTCTCGCGAAACTTCATGCTCAGGTTGTTGTACTCGCCCGCGGTCAGCGGCCGGTACCAGCGAAGAATTTCCACATTGACGCCCTCGCCGGAAACGTAGACTTCGCTGGCATCCTTCAAGTATTGTCCGCCGACGACGACTTCACAGGACATGCCCCGTTCGCATCCGGCCGGAAAAACGTACGCCAGATGTGGGGCTCTGCTGCGGTTTTGCGCCGGTGCCGGAGCAGACGCCACCGCGAACAAGAACAGCACCGCGTAACACGCAGACCGTGGAAGTTGGTGTTGATTCATCGTTGCGTCTCGATCATCAGGTGGGGTAAGCATCCTGCTTGCCGTTGCAGTTGAATCGCAAGCTGGAAGCTTACGCCACGGATCGCAAGCTGGAAGCTTACGCCACGGATCGCAAGCTGGAAGCTTACGCCACGGATCGCAAGCTGGAAGCTTACGCCACGGATCGCAAGCTGGAAGCTTACGCCACTTGGTTGTCAGGTGATTTCTTTGAGTCGTCCGCCGCTTTTCATGCCCTCGTCCGCTCCGGGCGTGGCCCGGACGAATTCGCCCATCGGATGCGGCAAACTGGCCTCGGGGTCGATGCCCAGTAATTCATACATCGTTCCGATCAGATCGCCGGGATAGACCGGGCGATCCCGGACCGTTTCGCCCCGTGCATCGGAGGTCCCGACGACATGGCCGCCTTGAAATCCGCCCCCGGCGACCAGCGATGAAAACACCGAGCCGAAGTGATGGCGACCACCATTCCAGGGTGATTCGGAAGCGACCTTTGGCGTGCGTCCGAATTCGCCGATGCACCACACGATCGTGCTGTCCAGCATTCCACGGTCGTCCAGGTCGGCGATCAGCGTCCCCAAACCGCGATCGAGTTCAGGCAACTTGCGACGCATCGACGGGAAATGATCTTTGTGGGTGTCCCAACCGCCGTGATTGATCGTCACAAATTTGCAACCGTTTTCGATCAATCGCCGCGCCGCCAGACACGATTGGCCGAACTTGGTGCGGCCGTAGCGCGTCCGCATTTCATCCGGTTCGGTGTTCAAATCAAAAACATTTCCGGCATCGCCGACGATCAAGTCGTAGGCGTGTTGCCGGGCTTGGGCCGCCATCGACAAACTGGGGCGGCCGGGGATCGCGCTGCCGAGCGAGTTCATTTCGCCAAGCAATCGCCGTCGTTCCAGCTGTTGCTCTTTGGACAGATGGGGCGAGATGATGCCTTCGACGGCGAACCGCGCCGCGTTCGGGTCGCCACCGGTGGCAAACGGTTTGTATTTGATCCCCATGAACCCGGCTTCGGAGAACCGACCTTGCGGGCTGGTCAGGACGATATACGGCGGGATCAAATTTTCTTTCTCACCCGGTTTGAGTTCGGGAAATCCTTTGAAAGCGGTGACGACGGCGCCCGCGGCGGGATAGACCAGCCGCCCCGGCATTCGACCGGTTTGAGTCAAGTAGGATGCGGTTTCGTGTCCATTGACGCCGTGGGTCATGCTGCGAATCAACGCGTATTTGTCCGCCACCTTGCTGAGTTCGGTCAACAGTTCCCCGATGTGGATGCCGGCGACGTTGGTCGCACTGGTGCCGCCGAGCGGACCGGTGTAGTCGCTTCCCGATTCCGGCTTCGGATCAAACGTATCGGTGTGCGGCGGCCCGCCTGCCAACCAGATTTGGATCACCGCCTTGGCCTTGGCCGATTCCAGCCGAGCGGCCGAGTCCACGTCGGCCGACGTGGGCGTTGCCCCCGCCGCAACCGTGTCTGCGGCGGATCGGTGTGCGGAGATCAATTGAGACGCCATCATCAAACCGGCGGCATTGATCGCGCCACCGTGCACGACCTGTCGGCGGCTCAGTCGTCCGCGATCGTTTCGTCGTCTCGGTCTCATCGTCATTCTCAAGGGTTACAAGTGGCGTAAGCTTCCAGCTTGCGAACGTGGCGTAAGCTTCGAGCTTGCGAACGTGGCGTAAGCTTCCAGCTTGCGATGCAAGTCTCCCGGCAAGCCGGATGCTGACCCCACTTTCAATGTCGGAACAAAAACTCATCACTATTGATCAGGACCCAAGCCAACTCGCGGGCTCCACGCGGATCGTCACAGAGCGCCGCAGCCGTATTGAGTTCATTTTCGGTCGGTCTTCGAGACAGGATGGCCAAATAAATCCTCTCGGCGGTGTCCCAAGAATCGCGGCCCTGTTGAACCAACGATTGGATTCCGGGTCCACGCTCGATCTTGTTGCGGATGTGATTGGAATTGAGCAGATGCAGCGCCTGCGACGCCGTCAGGCGGTTGTTGCGTTCGGACAACAGGCCGGTGTCACGCGCGGGGCGGCCGAACATTTCCAGAAAGCTGCTGGTGATGCTGCCATCGGGTAGAACAATTGCCCGGTGACCCTCGGGCAGGAACGTAAAGGGTTCCGGAATGATGCTCATGTAGGTTTCGGTCGTGCCGGTGATTTGGCAAATCGCGTCAATCAGGACCTCGGCGTCGAGTCGTTGGGTCGGGTAATAGGCGAAGTGCGCGGCCGCACGATCATCATCCGATTCGGCAATGCAAGAGAGTTGGTAGGCACTGGAGTTGAGGATCAAGCGATAAACCTGCTTCATGTCATAGTCCGATGCGACCAGTTCACGAGCGAGCGTGTTGAGCAGTGGCAGGTTGACGGGCGGGTTGTCATGCCGCACGTCATCGGGCGGGTCGACGATGCCGCGGCCGAGCAACCAGTGCCAGATGCGATTGGTGACCGCGCGGGCGAACCAGGGGTTGCGGCGGTCGGTCAGCCAATCGGCAAACACCTGGCGTGGATCCTGATCCGGCGGAATGCGGACCGACACACCGCTGGGGTAGACTGCGTCGACGGCTCGATTGGGATCGGCTCCGTTGCGGCGTCGATCAAAGAACACGATCTCTTCTTTCCATTCGCCGGTCGGTTTGTACCCGACCTTGCTGAAGAATTGCGCCACGCCGACGCGACGCGTTTCGGGCCAACCGTCGGTGCGTTCGCCGAGGAACGTCAACGCGACGACGTGCGAAATCGCCTCGGGTTCCTTGCTCTGAAGCGCCCGATAAAAATTGACCTGTGGCGTTCGAAAGTTACTTCCCGACGCAGTCAATAGCTCGTGTGCGAATCGGTCATAGGGCAGGTTGTTCTTGATCGCCGAATGGATCCAACGGTGATAGGCCTGCGCCGCTCCGGGCCACAGATTGATCGGAAATTCCGCCTTGACCCGCAAGACGTCGCACCATTTCATCGCCCAGTAATCGGCGAATTCAGGTCGCTGAAGCAATTCATCGATCAGCGTTTGTCGTTTGTTCTCCTGATGGTTGTCCAGGAACGACTTGGCCTCGTCGACCGTGGGCAGGGTTCCGAGGACGTCCACATAAAGTCGGCGCAGGAAGACTTCGTCCGAGCTGAGTTTGGCGGGTTTGATGTTCAGCGCGATCAATTGTCGAAAGACATCGTCGTCGACGGCATTGTGGCCGTGAATCGGATCGGAGCTTTCGTAGATTTCGCGGACATCGGGCACGTCGCCTGGAGCGGATCGGCCGAGCCCGGAAGCGGTGACCATCGTCGCCGCGTTGGCGAGCGGGCGAGGCTGTAAGGATCTCGAGCCGACACCGGCGAGCAACCGCCCCGTCGTGTTGGGCGACGTCTGCTGGCGTGGGGTTGGATCGGGTGTGGGTTGCCCCGGCAACGCGGCGGCTGGACGCCCCGGACCGGCGGGCCGTTGAGTCGCGATCCGGGCTGGATCTTCGGCAACATCGGGAATGGTCAACCACCAGACCAAACCGCACAGCAAGGTGATCGAAAGCGACACCGCACAGGCCAGGATCCACATCGGGCTCCAGGGTTCTCGGTGTCTTCGAAAACGGTTGTTCCGTACTCGAAGGACGCCAAAGTCCTGGGGGGCGAAGGGACGACTCGACATCACATGCCTGTTGAAATCAATTTAGGACGAGGGGGAAACATCTGAAAAGGCGACGCCTTCGATCTCGACAAGCAGTTCGGGCCGACACACATCCGCCACGGCGTAGACCGCCGGCACGGATCCAAACCGGGCTTCGCAAATCGACCGACACGTCTCATAGTCCTCCGAACGTTTGACATACACACGGACTTTGGCCAGATCCGTCAACTCGGCGGCCAGCTCCGGCAGTCCATGACGTTCAAAGTTCGCTCCGCTGATCAAGTTTTCGATGTTGTCGATCGTCTGTTCGGTCTGCTTTTCGACGTCGCCCAGGTGAACGCTTTCTGAATCCAGGATACTGGCGGTCCCGGAGATCCAGGTGGTCACGTGGTCTCCGATTTTGACGGCCATGGCGCGCGAGAAGAGCGGACTTCGGGGGGAGAACTTTCTCGCATAGTCGAAGGCCGATGTCTGTCGCGGGTTTTCCAGGGGATGCAACGAAACGTCTGCTCGATCGGTCTGCAGTCCGAGGCAACTGACCGTCAGACCGGGGCCGGCCATTCCGATTCCCGTGCTGGCCGGGTAAAACGAGTGGCCGTCGCGTGACGTGTTGATCTGGCCGACCGATTCGAGCCGTTGAAAGAACTCGGCGCGAGCCCGGTTGAGTTCTCGATACCGTTCAATCGGCTCACCCGACGGACGGGATTCGAGTTCGGTGATGCTGCCTTGGTACAACCAGATCCGACAAACGTCGTTGAAGCTGGCATCGACATGCTGCAAACGTTCGGCCAGTCGACGAAACGAGTCTTCGGATTCCTCGTACGCACTGGCGGCCTGCGGTGGAGACGTGATCCCCGCGACGTAGATCCAGCGGAGTCCATCGTAGGACACCGTGACCAGATCGGGTAACGGGAAATCCACCTCGACCCCTTCGCCGCCAAGGGCCCAGGCTTCGATCGCTAACGCCTGACCGCCACAGGGTGGTTGAATCACGAAACTGGTCGCCGGAACCCGGTCTCGGTAGGTCGCTTTGAACAGCTCTTGAAACGTCGCGACGTCGTCGACCGATCGGACAAAGACGGTTTGCTTCGTCAACGCCATCGGAACCGATTGTCGGCTCAGAATCTCCCGAATCGTCGAAACCGCCTGCCGAGCCTGGTCGATCGGATCACCGACGTTGGGCGGCGTGACCATCAAGGCAATGCGTGTGACGTCATCGAGTTGGATGAGACGGTGTTGCGGTTGGCTCATTAACATGTTGGTTTCGTTGCCATTGGAAATGGTGACGCGACGGGGTCGCCGGGTTCGTGCATCCTCGTCAGGTTTGAAAGACTACACAGGAGACGTTGTCGCGAGCTCTGCGCTCTAACGCCGCGCTGATCAACTGATCGACGCATTCTTGCGGGTCAAAACAACGGGCCATGATTTGTGCGATTTCGTCATCGGTCAGCTCGTCGGTCAGCCCGTCGGATGTCAGCATGACGCGGTCGCCCAAGCTGATCTGCGCCGAACGCAAACGGGCGGGTTGCTGCAACCCCTGCGCGCTGACACTGTTGGTGACGATGTGACGCCAGCGGTGAACCCGAGCCTGATTTGCGTCGAGAGAGCCCGCATCGATCAAGCCTTGGACCAGCGTTTCATCTTTCGTCAGCCGTGTCAGTCTGTTGTGATGAAGGAGATAGACGCGACAATCACCGACGTGGCCGTAATACATCCGGCCGCAATAAACGAACGCGACCGCCAGCGTGCAGCCCATTCGGTCGTATTCCGGGTGATCACTCACCGCGGTCGACATTTCCCGCGTCGCACACGAAATGGCGTCCCGATAGGCGGACCGGATCCCCGAGTAGGACAGTGCGTTTTGACAGGTCCTGCTCTGCCAAACCATCGGAATGGTTTCCATCGCAATCTGACTCGCCATCGCACCACCCAGGTGGCCGCCCATGCCATCGGCGACCAGGTAGAACTGGCTCCGATCCGATCGGTAAAATCGGTCTTCGTTGTAGTCGCGCCCGCCGCAAACCGACGCGCCCGCCGAACGGATCGCCAGCTCGAAGCTGTACTCGTCAGCACCGGAGTACTGTTCCGAAGATTTCGAAGCGAGAATTCGCTGAAAAATGGAAGTGGGCATCGCAGGGGTCCTTCAGACGGGAAAGTACACTCGATGGTGCACTAATAGTGCCAGCGGAATCGATTGTGTCAAAGTAAATGATGCGAGCGTGAAATCGGCCGAGTTTCACGGCCTGTCAGAGGCGGCCTGTGACATTTTGTCCGAATCGCGATGCGGCTGCCGGCAAGCCGCAGGCGAAACCGACATCCCTCCGCTGCGATGGCACGCGCACGCCCGTGCGTTATCGGCACAGCAAAGGTGCGGATCGGCGCGCGTCCAGCCTCCCGTCCGCTCGGTGATCGGCATCGATTCAATCGAGCAACGCGGCAACGTGCCGTCGCCGTCCGATCCGATGAATCTCGCTCAGCGGGATCGACCGGACGTGCTTGGACGGGGGCACGATCGCATAGAGGCGGTCCGCGTCAACGACAAACTGCCAGGGGTCGGCGATGACGATCGTTTCGCCACCGACCAATTGGACCGCGATCGTGGCAAACGGCGTTTTCCGTTGCAGCTGCCGGAGCATCCGAACATGTTGCTGTTTTTTCTCGCAGTTTGGCTGATTCATCGATCCAATCGGCAAAGATTCGACAGGCGTCGGGCGAACCATCATTGTATCGTCCGGGGTCGGTGATGATCCAAAACAATGACGGCCTGCGCCCGATTTTCAGTCCAAACCCGGCCTTGGTTTTGTCTGGGCAGATCCGGGCGTTAAGATGACTCGTGGCGTGACCCACCTCTCCTGAAGGATACCCATGCGAAGCTTCCCCCCCTGTTTGACGCTTGCCGCAATTCTGATCGGATGCTGTGGCTGCGAAAAAAATCCATTCAGCGGCACGTTCGGATCCGACGCGTCCACCGCCGGCCAAGTCGAGACCGCTGACGTGAACGCCGCCGACGTGAACTCCGCCGACGGGGACTCCGCCATCGACATCGTCTCGGAAACGATCGGCGACGGCCGGCTGCGTCAACGCCTGGGCGATCTCTTTGAACGTGTCTTGCCGACCTTGGAAGAGACACGTCAGTTGGTCGATCGACATGCCGAGCTGCCTGACAGTTCGGTGATCCCCTTCAAGCTGGACAAACAATCCAACTCCGCGCAGATCAACGAGCTGCTCGATCAGGCAATCGTGGCGCTGAGCATTTCAGAGGTCAGTGACTATCGCCGCCGGATTCGCGAGGCCAACGAGGCCATCGCGCAGTCCCAGACCAACATCGCCGACTATCGCCGCCAGCGGGTCTCCGCGTCCTGGGCGAAGGATCAAAGTCAGCTCGACAAGGTCAACCCGTTTGAGCTTTCCAAAGAAGCCCTCGATGAGAGCATCGCCTCGGAGGAGAAGGAGATCGAACGTCAAAAAGCAATCCTGGTCAAACTGAAAAAGACATTCGCCGAGGAACTCTCGAAGATCGGAGTCGAAGTCGATCAAGAGGGTGTCGAGTCGTTGCTGTCCTCGGTCTCGGGCGATGACATCGTCACGATGGCGGTCGTTTTTGACAACATCAAACACGTCACGGCGCAGCTGCAGGAACTGACCGAAGAAAGCGGCGAGGCGTTGGATGTGTCGAAGCGTTACTATGGGATTTACGTCGTCATGATCCATGTGATGGATCGAATTCAAAAGACGTTCGTCCGCGACGTCCACGAAAAACACATCCCGAAACTCAAGGAGTTTGCCGCCCAGGCGGAACAGAACATCAAACAGGCGCAAACGCTGATCAAGGTCAGCGGCGGCGACCGCGACGTCCTCGAGTCAAACATCGCCTCCAACGAATTGACGCGCCAGACCGCCGGCTTGTACGTCGAATACCTCAAACGCAACGCGGCGCTGATCGAAAAGGAAAACAAGCTGGCCCAAAAGAAATTGGCCACCGCCATGAACACCTATGACACGGTCAAACTATCCAGCGACGTCGCGGCGCTGATGAACACCGGACGCCGTGATTTTGAAACACTGATGAAACTCAAAGTCCCCTCGCTCCGCGAATTCAACAACGAAGCGATTCGGAAAGAGTTCCAACGCATGACGAGCGAACTGCGAGCCGGACGCTAGTGACCTCCGGAGGGTTCTTGCGGGTGTTGGGTATCCGGAGGGCAGTCGATTTAATTCCTGACGGATATGGCACCCTTCTCCCCCACAAATCGTTAACAAGCTTGCTTGTCGATTTGTGGGGGAGAAGGGAGCCAGTGTATTTATTAGAGTACCGGCAGTAATAAAATTGACGTCCCAAGCGATGGAGTACCCGTCGGCCTCGCGACAGACGGCTGATCCCGATCGATCAGCCCGCATGTTCGCCACGGCGTGTCTCAGCGCGAAAGCGTCCGATACGTCGTCGTGACGCTGCGAAACAAACCGATCGACGGAAACAGCGGCTCGGCGATCATGTCCAAGCGGTCGTATCCTTTCTTGATCGGGTCATCCCCGGCATCGAGGCGGTCGATCACGATCTCTTCGATGTCTGGATCACCGAAATAGATTGTTGCGAAATCCTGTGACCAACCGACCGTGCCGGTGCACAGCATCAAACCGACCCAAAAAAAACGTTGTACCAACATTGCATTCGACTCCCGTACGAAGATGGTGAAGCGTGTTTGCTGCATCGCGTACGTTTGCAACACAGACACGCCTCCCAAGCGAGAACATCGAGCCGATGCGACAGGCTAAACTAAAACCTCCGAACCCTGGGCCGAGGACGAGAGCGATACCATGACGCGACAGACCGTTCTGATTACCGGCGGATACGGATGCATCGGCGCGGAAACGGCCAAGTGGTTGATCGCCCACTGCGATGCCGAACTGATCGTGTGCAGCCGCAGCGTCAGTTCCGCGCGGAGCGAACGCGTGTTCCACGATGTCGATCGCGATCGGATGATTTTCGTCCAGGCGGATGTCAGCGATCCGAAGCGAATGGCGGAGATGCTGCGCGCAAACGAAGTCACGCACGTGGTGCACTTGGCGGCACTGCAAACCCCCGACTGCAATGCCCATCGTGATTTGGGGTTGCAGATCAACCTGGCCGGCACGCAACACCTGATCGAAGCGATCAAGGACTGCGCTCGACCGTTGGAACGATTCGTCTATGCCAGCTCCATCGCCGTCTATGGACCCCGCGCCGCCTACCCACAAGACCGCGTTCCGATGCTGGCGGTGCCCGAACCGGTCAATGTCTACGGCGTTTGGAAGCTTGCCGGTGAAAACTTGGCGCGACTCTTCTGTGGCGAAACCGGAACCCCCACCATCAGTCTTCGCCCCGGCGTCCTGTTCGGCCCCGGACGTGACGCCGGACTGACGTCCACACCGACGACCGCAATGAAGTGTGTCGCGCTCGGTTTGCCCTACAAGATTCCATTCCGTTCGCGACAAGATTACCTGTTCGCACCCGATGTCGGCGCGGCGTTCGGCAACGCCGTCCTCGGGCCATTCGATGGATATGGCGCGTTTACCTTACCCAGTCAAACCGTCGACACGGCGACCTTTGTCGACGTGCTTCGTCACGCGACCACCGAGCTCGGCATCGCAGACCGATTCCAGATTTCGATCGGCGACCAAACCGTCCCGTTCATCTGCGATCTGGAGTATGAACCGTATCTCGAAGCCTTTCCGGACGTTCCACAAACCGACCTGCAACTGGCGATCCGACGATCATTGGAGGTGTTTGGCGATCAAGTCCAGCGAGGTTGGTTGACGGCCGACGACGTGACGGGCGAGTCATCGCGGTAGGTGCCGTTGGATTGCGCTTGGAAATGCATTCCCCCGGTAGGGCTACGCTGTGAAGCATTTAAGCCGTGCGTCTTGCCGCGGGCGTGAGGTAGGGGAACAGGTGCAGCCGCTTCGTCGCTCGGTTTTCCAGGTCTCGACAAAACGCCGCCGGGCTGAGGTGTGATTCGTAGTAGTCGATCACACCGCGGCGTAGTTTGACGATTTGATGTTCATCCATGGTTTCGATTCGTGCCGCGGCGCGACGCAAACCGTCGATGCCTTGGTAGGCGATGCAATTCTCACCATCGCTCAGCGGTGGCGTGAACAGCGAACCGTACTCCAGCACCGGGATCGTGCCGACGGCGATGGCTTCGATCGCATTGTGCGAAAGCGGGTAATCGCAACCGGGGGCGGCCAGAAAAAAGTCGGACTGTGCGAGCAATCCCAGCCACCGACTGGCATCGGGACGATAGGTCGCGTTATCGATCATGACGAACGATTCATGGCGTTGTCGTTGCGCCGATTCCAGTTGTTCATCACAGTCGATCCAGAGTGTGGAGTCGGCGAAGTACTGGTTGACTTCGCGGACCACGCGGTGCCGTTCAACGGGCTGGATCCGCGTGTACTTCTTGATCCGGCGATAAGACGCTTCGGAACAGTGCCCCCCGAAAAAAAACCGCCAGACCCGGGGACGACCACGGTATTCTTCAAAGCGTTGATCTTCGCCATGATCCCAGACGGCGGGAAAAAAACTGTAGGGCATCGCCAGGTCGCCCGGCTGCAGCGGCTTTTGAGTGCCGGTCAGGACCGGCAGCGTTCGTCGCGCGTGGCGATGCGCCGTGGTGCCGTCGGACAAACAGAGATCAAAGGGACAAGAATCTGCTGGCACCTGGTCTGCGAAGAACGGGCGGGTTTCCGACAGCGCGTTCGCTTTGAATGCACGATGGCCGGTTTGCAAAAAGGCCAGACGGGGGACCATCGACAATTCATAACCGCCCCGCCGCAACAGCATCACCAAGGCGTGAAATCGCCGGCCTTGCTCGCCGTCGCTGGCGATCCGTCGTAAGTCCAGCAGACAGCGCCGCGATGCATCAGGCTGCGATGTCGCAATCGCGTCACCGCCCGCCCGCTCGCTCCAACTGTCGAACACACGTTTGCAATGGGCATAGCGCCACAGCCAACGGTGCTGTTTGAAGGACCGTTCGAACGCGAGACCGAAATGACGCAGGTTCACCAAAGGTCTGGGCATGCTGGGTGGGGGACGAAAACGTGTTAAGATCTGCAGCGGTCGTCGCCGCACGGCCCGATCCGCCGAGATCTTGCCGCAACGGCGCGATCCTACTGACCAGCAGCGATCGATCGCTAGATCAGGTCAATTCGAGACACCCAATGGAGCCAATCGGGATTCACTGTGAAGACAATCGTCACCAAAACGCCGTCCGAGATGGGACGGTACACTGCCGAACACGCCGCCCAAGACCTTCGAGATGCCATCGAAAAAAATGGAGCGGCCTATCTGATTGTGGCCACCGGTGCGTCACAGTTTGAGGTTCTGGCGCATCTGGTCGCGCAAGACGACGTCGATTGGAGTCGCGTGCACGGATTCCACTTGGACGAATACATCGGCATCGGCCGCGACCACCCGGCATCGTTTTGCGGTTACTTGAAAGAACGTTTTGTCGACAAGGTTCCGCTGGCGTCGTTCCATTACTTGGCCGGCGACACCGATGCGACCGAGACGGTCCGTCGGGCGGCCACCAAAGTCTCCTCCGTCACTGTCGACGTGGCCCTGGTCGGAATCGGTGAGAACGGCCACTTGGCGTTCAACGATCCACCGGCGGACTTTGAAACCGATTCGCCTTACTTGATCGTCGAATTGGATCATGAGTGTCGCATGCAGCAGGTCGGCGAGGGCTGGTTCGGTTCCTTGGACGAGGTCCCCACCCACGCGATCAGCATGTCGATCCGACAGATTTTGAAAACCAATAAGATCTACTGCAGCGTGCCCGATGAACGCAAGGCTGCTGCGGTCCGCGACACGTTGTGCGGTCCGATCACTCCCGATGTCCCCGCCAGTATTTTGAGAAACCATTCGGGGACGACGTTGATCATCGACGACGCCGCGGCGAGCAAGATCCCCGAGGACGTCAAAGCAACGCTGGAGCGAGTCGAATGAGCGGTTTTGTTGATTTGCAGGTCAACGGCTATTACGGCGTCGACTTCAACAGCGATGACTTGACCGACGAGGCCATCCTATCGGCTTGCCGGCAGATGCGCAGCGACGGCCTCACCTCGTTTCTGCCAACGATCATCACCGACAAGATCGACGCCATGGTCCGTCGTATCCGACGCCTGGCCGATGCCGCCGAGACACATGCCGAAATCGCCGAGATCGTCGCGGGCATCCACGTCGAAGGCCCCTTCCTCAGCCCCGAACCGGGATTTGTGGGTGCCCATCCGGCGGACTGTGTGCGCGAACCATCGATCGAATTGGCCGAGCAGTTGGTCGAGGCGGGCCGCGGTCGCGTGCGGTTGCTCACGCTGGCCCCGGAAATGCACGGCAGCGTCGAGGTCACCCGCTGGCTGTGCGATCGGTCGATCGTCGTTGCCGCCGGGCACTGTGACGCGTCGATCGCTCAGTTGCGCCAGGCGATCGACGCCGGATTGTCAATGTTCACGCACCTCGGCAATGGATGCCCGGGGCAGATGCATCGCCACGACAACATTGTCCAACGCGTGTTATCGCTCTCCGACCACCTCAAAATCTCCTTCATCGCCGATGGACATCACGTGCCCTGGTTCGCGCTGGGGAACTATTTGAAGTGTGTTCCGGAACAGAACATCGTGATCGTGACTGACGCGATCGGCGCCGCCGGACTGGGACCGGGTTTCTATCGACTGGCCGGACAGATGGTCGAAGTCGACCAGCACTTGGCCGCTTGGGCCGAAGGCCATCAGCATTTTGCCGGCTGCGCGACCACGATGCCGCAGATGGCCGAGATGCTCGCCAGCCGTTTGGGAATCGATGCCGAACGGATCGATCGCTGGACTCGGATCAATCCAATGCAGGTGTTGGAGGGGGCGTGATCGATGCCAGCGGGAAGCGTTAGCGAGCGGCCCGTGTTGATCTCCCGCTTGTTCCCAGGCTCCGCCCTACGCCGTGAACGATTTGTTAGCGGTAGGGCGCGAGCCCTTCGGTCTTTCACGGTGTTTTTGAAGCGCGACCGGACGGCTCGCGCCGTTCCGCTAACACCTTTAAACCGCAATGCCTTGTTAGCGGTAGGGTGCGAGCCCTCCGGTCTTTCACGGTGTCTTTGAAACGCGACCGGACGGCTCGCGCCGTTCCGCTAACACCTTTAAACCGCAATGCGTTGTTAGCGGTAGGGCGCGAGCCCTCCGGTCTTTCACGGTGTTTTTGAAGCGCGACCGGACGGCTCGCGCCGTTCCGCTAACACCTTCAAACCGCAATGCGTTGTTAGCGGTAGGGCGCGAGCCCACCGGTCTTTCACGGTGTCTTTGAAACGCGACCGGACGGCTCGCGCCGTTCCGCTAACACCTTCAAACCGCAATGTGTTGTTAGCGGTAGGGCGCGAGCCCTTCGGTCTTTCACGGTGTCTTTGAAACGCGACCGGACGGCTCGCGCCGTTCCGCTAACACCTTCAAACCGCAAACCGCGTTTGGCGAGAGCCACACAACCAACGCGTTCCACGGCGGAGCCTTGGAACGAGGCACAGCGATCACACGCCACTTGCTCACGCAGCATGCTGGCATGGCAGCTTAGACCGCTCTCAGTTGCGGACCAGCTTTTCTCGGCGGAGGCCTTCGATGTAGTCACCGGCGATGTTGATCACTTCGCGGTTGTAGAAGGTATCTCGGAAGACCTGTTTGTCTGTCTCCTGTTCGATTTCTTCCTTTTCCTCTTCCTTCTGGGCGTCGAGCTCATCGCGTCGCTGCATGAACGCGGTTTCTTCCAGCGGAACGGTTTGCTCTTCCTTCTGCTTGACGAACAGTTCGATGCGTCGCATCAGATCGACGAATTCCTTGTCGGCTTTGACGCGTTGCTCGGAGTTTTGTCGCAGTTCGGTGAGCAGGTCGTTCGGAACCAGGTTATAGATATCGTGACGCGCACCGTTGATGCGGTCTTCTTTGAGAGCGTACTTGAGGTCGCCTTCGGCAACATCCATTTTCTGTGTCAAACTGGGCAATACGATATCGGCCGCGACGCCGCCGCGTTGCGTGCTTTCTCCGTCGGGCAGATAGAACTGTTGCAGGGTGACTTTCAACGCCCCGTAGTTTTGGCGTTGGGTCAGGAACAGACGTTCGCCGAGGTCCATCAGCGTTTGTACCGTCCCTTTGCCATGAGTGGCGGGGTCACCGACGATGATGCCTCGATTGTAATCCTTGATCGCACCGGCGAAGATCTCGCTGGCGCTGGCGCTGAACTTGCTGGTCAGCACGACCAACGGTCCGCTCCAAACCGTGCCGACTTCTTCGTCGTTGTACTGTTGGATTTGTCCGCGTGAATCTTTGACCTGGACGACAGGTCCACGGTTGATGAACAGTCCGGTCAGATTGATCGCTTCGGTCAACGACCCGCCACCGTTGCGGCTCAGGTCGATCACGACGCCTTCGACACCCTTGCTTTTGAATTCCATCAGGATGTTTCGGACGTCGCGTGTGCTGCTGCGGAAATCGGTTCGGTTCTCGCGTGCCGCTTGCATGTCCATGTAGAAGCTGGGCAGGTTGATGAAGCCGATCTTGCGAACGCTGCCATCGGGCATCGTGTGATCGAGAATCTTGCCACGTGCGGCGGACTCCTCCAGTTCGACTTTGGCGCGGGTGATTTGATAGGTTTCGACCTTGCCCTTGCCGCCGACTTTGACGCCCAGGCGGACGACGGTTCCGGCATTGCCGCGAATCAGGCTGACGACGTCTTTTAGGGGCATTTCAACGATGTCCACCATCGGGCCTTCATCGCCCTGGCCGACCGAAACGATCACATCATCGGGCTGGAGCCGTTCGTCTTGATCGGCCGCACCGCCGGGAATGATTTGCATGACAACGGTGTTGCCGTCTTTTTCCCGCAGGGCGGCACCGATCCCTTGCAGCTTCAATCCCATCGAGATGTTGAAATCGTCCAGCGTCGAGGGCGACATGTAGGTCGAGTGGGGGTCGAAGGCGCTGGTGACCGACGTCAAATACGCTTCCAGCAGATCATCGTTGCTGTAGGACTTGAATCGCCGGGCGTAACGCAGGTAGCGGCGGCGGAGTAGATCGCGTGCCTCGTCGCCGACGGTGTCGTCGTCACGCAGATCGAGCAGGGCGTACTTGATTTGCCGGCGCCAACGCTGGTTCGCTTCTTCGGGCGTTTTGGCGTAACTGGCCGCGTCGGCGTCGACGATGATGTACTCGTCTTCGGTGAAGTCGAATTCCGAATCAAGCATTTCCAGTGCCATCGCGACGCGTTCGTCGACGCGTTGTGTGAATCGGTTGAAGATCGTGTAGGCCAGGCTCAGGTCACCCTGTTTGACCATATCATCGATCTGGTTGCGAAATCGGGCGAACTCATCGATGTCGGACTGGTAGAAGTACAGCTTCAGTGGATCGAATCGATCGAGATACAGATCAAGCGCCCGCTGGCTGATGGTGTCATCCAGTTCAGCCGACGAGATGTGGAATTTGGGAATCAGGGACGCAATCAGCTTCGCAATCCGTCGATCCTGGGCCGTCGCTTGGGGAGGCGCCGTGGCAGTGGCATTCTCGACACCCGGAAGCTCGGGGACGGCAGGCTGGGCCAGGATCCTCTGCGAGGAACCGGCCTGTGCCAAACAAACGAGAACCGCGGCGGTGACGATCGTACGCATTGTGAAACGGCGATCCATATGATTGGTCCGGATATTCGGGTGGGATGTTTCGGGAGTCGAAAGAGGCGAGATTTCCTGGTGGAACCCGCTCTATCATAGGCCCGCGCAAGTTGGGCCGTTGTGGAATGGTAGGAAAGAGGCGAAACGCAGACAATGTTGGTTTCTCATTCTTGACCGGTCGGATCGTCGACCGTCGCCAGTTCGACGGTCAATTCGACGCGTTTTCCCTTGCGCCGGACGACGATTGGCTGTTTTGAACCGATCGGTTTGCGTTCAATCGCCTCCTGAAGCCCAATGGAATCCCGCACCTGTTCGCCGGCGAATTCCACGATCACGTCCTGGGGCTCGATGCCCGCCTGTTCGGCGACCGATCCGTTGATGATCTGATAAACCAGGATACCAGAATACGGCTCCAAATTAAATTGTTTTGCGATTCGCGGCTTCAGTTCCACCAGGGTGGTACCGATCGCGGCACGGCGAACTTTGCCGTGGCGGTCGAGTTCGTCGGCGATCCAGCGGGCCTGGTTGATCGGGATCGCGAACCCCACGCCCTGGTAAAACCCGCTCCGCGTGGCGATCGCGGTGCTGATTCCGACCACTTTGCCATCCAGATCGATCAGCGCACCGCCGGAATTTCCGGGATTGATCGCGGCATCGGTCTGCAGCATGCTGCTGCGTCGTATCCGATCCAAACGACGGTTTTTGCCGCTGATGATCCCCGCACTGACCGTCGCTTCCAATTTGAAAGGGCTGCCGATCGCCAGCACCCAATCGCCGATCTCCAGCTTGTCGCTGTCGCCGACCGAGATCGGATCGAGTGGTTCGGGAAATTCCACGCGGACCATCGCCACGTCGCTGTCCGGGTCGCCGCGGACCACTTTCGCGTCCACGCGGGTTTCATCGGGCAATTGCACGACGACCCGCGTCGCACCGGTGATCACGTGGTTGTTGGTGATGATCAGCCCGTCGGCCGAAACAATCACCCCGGATCCCAACCCGGTCAGCTTCTCTTCGGCCGGCGGCGGCGTCGGGATCTCCGCGCGTTCCAACAGCGGCAATTCGTCTTCCGGGGCTTCGGTTTCACTCGATTCACCCGGATCCCCGTTCTGGCCGTAGGCATACAACACGACGACCGACGGCGTCGCACGTTTGGCGGCCATGCGAAACGCCAGGGACAGCGCGCGGGGGCCCGCTTGGAGCGCCGCAAGCACTTCGGGGCTGGCCTCGGCCGCACCACCCGACTCGGCACCACCCGACTCGGTTTTCGGCGGCTCGCCACTCGGGGTCTCGACCGACGCTGCGGGTTGGAGCGGTTCCCGGTCCGGCGTTTCCGAAGCCGCTTGGTCGCCTTCGGGGGCGGTGATATTCGATTCCGTTTGGGCCGCCAGACACTGGGTGACCATCATCGTGGTGATGACGGAGAAAACCAATGCAATCAAGGAACGGGAGCACAACATCACTTTTCCTGGAGGTCGACAGAAAGGGGAACACGTGGCACGATCTTTGTTGACGCAATCCACTATAACGACCTTGCATACCACGGTCATCCGCATGCTGACGGCTAACCTGCTTGCCAAGAAGCGCGACGGAAACGCGCTCCAAGATGACGAGATCCGGTTCCTGATCGATGGATTCTGCGACGGCAGTGTCGCCGACTATCAAATGTCGGCGTTCACCATGGCGGTCTGCTTGAACGGGATGACCGAGCGTGAGACGGCGACCTTGACCCGGGCGATGCTGGAAAGCGGCGACCTGCTGCCACGTGAGGTGTCGGGCCAGACGCCGCGGGTGGACAAACACAGCACGGGGGGACTGGGGGATAAGGTCTCCCTGATCCTGGCCCCGTTGTTGGCCGCCTGTGGCGTCCACGTGCCGATGGTCAGCGGACGCGGACTGGGACTGACCGGCGGCACGCTCGACAAGTTGGAAGCGATTCCCGGTTTCCGCACCGATTTGTCCGAACAAGCCTCCGGTGCGGTGCTCCGCCAGGTCGGTGCGTTCATCATCAGTGCCAGCGAACGCATCGCACCGGCCGACCGCCGACTGTACGCTCTGCGTGATGTGACCGGGACCGTCGAATCGATTCCGTTGATCACCGCCAGCATTCTCAGCAAAAAGCTGGCCGCCAACTTGGACGCTTTGGTGATGGATGTCAAAGTCGGCGGCGCGGCGTTCATGAAGTCGCTCGATAACGCCCGCGCGCTGGCTTGTTCGATCGAACAGGTCGGGCAAGCGGCGGGACTGCCGACACAGGCGCTGATCTCGGACATGGACCAGCCGCTGGGTAAGGCGATCGGTAACGCGATCGAAGTCAACGAAGCGGTGGGAATTCTGGCCGGGCCACCGTCGGACCCCGCGCTCCAAGGCGTCCGCGAATTGACCGTCCGGCTGTGCGCTCTCTTGCTGACCAGCGTCGGCGTCGCCACGGATCTCGACGATGCGACGCAGCGGCTCAACCGGGCCCTGGACGACGGGTCCGCGATGGAACGCTTTGAGGCGATGGTCGCCGCCCAGGGCGGTCGCTTGGCGGGGGATTTGAACATCGCCCCCGGCCGGCCCCTGCAGGCCGAGCAGGACGGCTATGTCCGTTACATCGATTGCCACGAGATCGGATCGACCATCGTTTCACTCGGCGGCGGACGCCGCAAGCTGGGCGATCGCATCGACCCGGCCGTCGGGATCCGCATGCACGTGCGAATCGGAGACCGCGTCGAGCGCGGTCAACCTGTTCTGGATTTACACTGCCACACCAGCCGGCAAAACGAGTATCTTAGAAGCCTCCGCCGAGCCGTGGAGATCACCGCCGAATCCGTCTCAGCACGCCCCCTTTTCTTCTAGCTTCTTCCACGCGTTGCACTGCCCAAATGATTGAGTTGAAAACCCGAGAGATCGACCAGTTGGTGCGTGCGGCTGTGGAGGCGCGGGATCAAGCGTACGCGCCCCACAGTCACTTCTATGTCGGGGCGGCGCTCTGGATTCCCGGTGAAGCCGTCGTCAGCGGTTGCAACGTCGAAAACGCCAGCTATTCGTTATCGATCTGTGCCGAGCGGGTGGCGACGGCAACGGCGGTGTCCCAAGGTCACCGCGCGTTTCAAGCGATCGCAATCGCCAGCGTGGGTGGTGTCAGCCCGTGCGGGGCCTGCCGACAATTCCTCTCCGAATTCGCCAGCGACATGCAAGTCATCATGACCGATGTGCTAACCGGGGCGCGGCAGATTCGTCGGCTTTCACAGTTGTTGCCCGACGCGTTTGACGCGTCGAACTTGCCGGTGACGTAGCGGCCGGTATCCCGGAGAGAGGCAAGCGAGTCGCCGGAGGTGGCGATTCGCCGACTTTGGCACCCAACGCGGTGCTGCTTATTAGCGGTAGGGCGCGAGCCCTCCGGTCCTTGACGGTGTATTCCAGCTTCACCGGACGGCTCGCGCCGTTCCGCTAAATCCGGCAGCTAGATGTTAGCGGTAGGGCGCGAGCCCTCCGGTCCTTCACGGTGTTTTTTGAAACGCGACCGGACGGCTTGCGCCGTTCCGCTAGCACCTGCACCGCCAACGGCCTTCTCGTTCGACATCAACCGCTACGCGGCCGCTTTGGCGCCGGCCTGGTAGTATCCGCCGATACAGTCGACGACTTGCTGCTGTTCGGCTTCGGTCAACGACGGGAAGATCGGCAGGTTCAAAATTTCCGCGCTGGCACGCTCGGTTTCCGGCAGCGTGCTGCCGTCCACGTTCAAGTACTCAAAGCACTGCTGCTTGTGCATCGGAACCGGGTAATAGATTTCGCTGCCCACGCCGCGCTCGGCCAAGTAGGCACGCAAGGCATCACGCCGTCCACCGCCGACGCGGATTCCGAATTGATTCCAGACGTGGAACGCATGGGGATCGACCGTCGGCAAGACGATTTGATCGGGACCGACAAGACCGCGGTTCGTCAACAGATCCATGTAACCTGACGCGATCTTGCTGCGCGACGTGATGGCATCCCCGAGGTGTCGTAATTTGACCCGCAACACGGCGGCCTGAAACGTATCGATCCGGCTGTTGATCCCGACCGCTTGATGGTAGTAACGGGGACGCATGCCGTGGCCGGCCAACAAACGCAAGCGATCGGCCATCACCGCATCGCCGCTGGTCAGCATGCCTGCGTCACCCATCGCGCCAAGATTTTTGGTCGGGTAAAAACTAAAGCATCCCACCAGTCCCCAACTGCCCGCGGGGCGTGAGTGGTACGCCGCGCCGATCGCTTGTGCGGCGTCTTCAACGACGGGGATGTCGTGGTCGTTGGCGATCTGGCAGATCCGATCGATTTGGGCACACTGGCCGAACAGGTGCACCGGGATGATCGCCTTGGTGTTTCCCGTGATCGCCTCGGCAACGCACTGCGGGTCGATGTTGAACGTATCCGGACAGATGTCGACGAACACCGGTGTCGCGCCCAACCGCGTGATGCAGCTGACCGACGCAAAAAAGGTGAAACTGGGCACAATGACTTCATCGCCGGCTTTGATGTCCAACGCCATCAACGAAAGCAACAGCGCGTCGCTGCCGGAGGCACATCCGACGGCATGTTCGACTTGGCTGTACTGGGCGATCTCGTTTTCCAGTTCTGCGACGTCGGGGCCGAACAGAAATCGACCGCTGTCGACGACCGCGGCGAGGGCTTCGACGAATTCGTCGCGATGGGGCTTGTTGTCGCGGTTCACGTCCAGCAACGGGACAGTGGTGTTTGGGCCAGCCATGATCGAACCTTCCTTGTTCGTATTGTTATGCGGAATTCGCGAGTGGCGGAGAGTCCCGTTTGCCGGTCGGACCACACCGATCGCGATGATTTTTGAGCGGGGAACTCCGCGTTGGGTGATAACCGCGGACAATCGATCAGGTCAATAGAAAACAGCTTCACAAAAACGGCAGGAAAATCGAACCGTTTCCCTAACAAGGTCGACGCCCGTTCGTGTTGTCGTCTGTACCGCGTCCACGATTCGACCCTGAACACCATGCCAGACCACTCCGCAGCCGAAATGTTGGCCGACGAACCCGAGTCCGGGCCGAACGCCGGCGCCGATCCGACCGCGGATTTGCCGCCCCAGCAGCGGCAAGCCTGGTCCCCGGATGAATTGTCGCAGCTGATCAGTCGCTACGAGGGGCAATTGCTTGCATATGCCCGCCGGATGCTCAACGGCGATTGGCAGGCCGCCCAGGACGCGGTGCAAGAAACCTTTTTACGGCTCTGTCGCGAGGAGCGCGGAAAGATCGTCTCCCGAGTCCAGCCCTGGCTATTTGCCGTTTGCCGCAGCCGAGTGATTGACATGCAACGTACCCGACATGCGCACCCGATCGATGCCGCCGAGATCACGGTGCAGGACCCCCACCCCGACGCCGCGACCGCGGCCCTGGCCGCCGAACAGACCCACGCGACGGAAAACCGATTGGCGGTGCTGGTCGAACGATTGTCCGGTCGGCAGCAGGAAGTGCTTCGTTTGCGGATGCAAGCCGGATTGAGCTACCGCGAAATCGCCGAGGTCACCGGGCTGACCGTCAGCAACGTCGGCTTTCACCTGCACGCCGCCGTCCGCGCCCTCAAAGATGCCGTCGCCACCACCTGAATCGGTCTCCCATTCATTCGCTGCCGATTTATTTCAGCCGATCCATTCCAGCCCATACGCCGAGAGGCAAATACCATGTCTGATTCCAATCGCCCCCAGAATGCAACCGACGACACGTCGGTTTGGGATGACGCCCGAATCACGGCCTACGTGATGGGAGAACTCTCCCCACAGGACGCCGCAGCATTCGAACAATCGATGGCCGCAAACGACCCGCTCCGCGCGGCCGTCGATCAAGCCGGCCGAGTCACCGAACGGTTGCAGACGTTGTTCGCCGAGGAACCACCCAAGACACTCGACGGTGAGCGACGCGAACAGATCTTGGCGGCGTCGGCAAGCCGTCGCGACGCCGAGACAAGGATCGAGCCGAGTCTGATGGAAACCTCAAGATCGACCAAACGATGGGTCGCTCTGCTGTTGGCCGCCGCCGCATCGGTGTTGCTGCTGATCGGTATCGTCCCATTGCTGAAACAATCACATGTCGCGCAGCACCAACTCAGCGCGCCCGGTCCCGGTCCCGAGCCCGAGTTGGATGCGGCGTACGACGAAGTGCTGGACGAGTCGGCTGCGATCGCTACGGTGGGAGAAGGCGAACGCTTGGAGCAGTCCGCTGTCGGCGAGTCGATGATCCGAGAATCGATGATCCGCGAGTCGGTGAGCCTGCAGCTCCAAGCGGAACCATCTGGCGCCGACGCGAACACTGCCGAGGTAAACGCTGCCGAGGTGAAATCGCTTGAGCAATCGGCGATCGTCCCTGCAGACCCCCAAGCGGAGACGAAGCCTGTTGCGGATTTGAGTCTTCTGCCGGCCGAGGGAGCGAACGCGGAACGGGGCAAGTCCCTCGACGCCATGTCGAGACGATCTCTCAGGAGTGCGCCCGCTCGCGCCGCTGAACCAGCCCCGACACCCGAACCAGCCCCGACACCCGCCTTGGCTGCTGCACCCGCCTCCGCCGATCAACCCGCACCCGCTAATCAACCCGCACCCGCCGGTGAGCCGCATCCGTTCGGGATGTCGGCACCGGGCGATCCGACGCATCCCTCGGGCATTCCTGCTCCGACCGCTGCCCCGATGGCTCCGTCGTTCGCGGCTCCGATCCTGTCGAAGTCGATTGACGGAGGACGAGCTCAACGTGTCGCAACGTCGGCCCAAGGAGGCGTGCTATGGCTCGTTGAAAAGGAAGCGGAAGCCGTCCATGACCGCCGAATCGTTGGAGATTTTGCCGTCAAACAGCCTGAAGCGAAACTCGACGCTCTGTCATTGGCCAAACGCGACGCCGCATTGCCCCACACCGACGGAGATCGCTTTGATCCGATCGTCGAAAATGAATTCAAGCAAGTCCGCGAGCATCCGCTGAGTACATTTTCGATCGACGTCGACACCGCCAGCTACAGCAAGCTGCGACGCACGCTGGTCGAAGGCCGACTGCCGCGACCGGACGCCGTTCGGATCGAAGAACTGGTCAATTACTTTGACTACCAATACGAATCGCCCAAGCCTGATTCGGAGCATCCCTTCGCGACCGACGTGACGATCGCCAGTTGTCCTTGGAACAACGATCATCGCTTGGCGCGGATCGCGATCCAGGGCAAACGCCTGACGCCTGATTCACGCCCACCGTGCAATCTGGTGTTCCTGTTGGACACCAGCGGATCAATGAATCAGCCGAATAAATTGCCGCTGGTCCTCGAGGGCATGAAAATGCTGACCAAGCAACTCGGCAAAGAAGACCGGGTGGCGATCGTTGTCTACGCCGGTTCGGCCGGCATGGTGCTCGACAGCACGCCCGCCGGGAAACGAAAGAAAATCATCAAGGCGCTTTCGCAACTCTCCGCCGGTGGCAGCACCAACGGTGGTGCCGGTATCCAATTGGCCTATGCGACCGCGCGTGATCACTTCATCAAGGACGGCGTCAATCGCGTGATCCTGTGCACCGACGGCGACTTCAATGTCGGCCTGAGCGGAACCGACCAGTTGGTGCGGCTGATCAAAGAAGAAGCGTCCGGAGGAATCTTCTTGACGGCCTTGGGATTCGGAATGGGTAACCACAACGACGCCATGATGGAACAAATCAGCGGCGAAGGAAACGGAAACTATGCCTTCATCGACACCGTCAACGAAGCCCACAAGGTGCTGGTCCGTCAAACCGATGCGACGCTGGTGACGATTGCCAAAGACGTCAAAATCCAAATCGAGTTCAATCGTCGCGTCGTTTCCAAGTACCGATTGATCGGCTACGAAAATCGCGTGTTGGCGAAAGAAGAGTTTAATGACGACAGCAAAGACGCCGGTGAAATCGGAGCCGGTCACCAAGTCACGGCGTTGTACGAATTGGTGCTGGCTGGCGAACAAGAGGACGCCGCGCCACAAGTCGATCCGCTGAAGTATCAGAGTTCGCCCGAATTGACCGAAGCCGCTTCGTCGAACGAGGCCATGACGGTCAAGCTGCGTTACAAACAACCCGACGGCGACACCAGCACGTTGATCGAACGGAGCGTCAAAGACAACGAACAAGCCTTTGCCAAGGCGGATTCGGATTTCCGATTCGCCGCCTCAGTGGCCGCCTTCGGCATGCAGCTTCGACACAGTGAGTTCGCCGGCGATTGGACACTCCGCAACGTCCTCGAAGTCGCACAGGCCAACGTCGGCCCCGATGAGTTTCAACTGCGAAGCGAGTTCGTCCAATTGGTGACCGCGGCCCTGCGTCTCAAGAGTGAGTAGCGGTGAGATTTCAGACTTGAGATTTGAGCCGACTGCCAACTCGTTTCGGCGTCAGTAACCAGGGATTCAGCAACCGTTGGTGTTTCGCCTTGAGGCGATTCCCGGTCGCTGCGACGCAGCGACCGTGGGCGGCTTTAGCCCAATAC
>NZ_JANZKV010000187.1:42159-44978 GCF_025060895.1 Stieleria sedimenti
AAGCCTGCACACCAACACTCGTGCCATTCGGGTCAGGCAACCCTACCGAACCAGGAACAGAATGTTCGCCATCGGGTCGGGGCCGGACTCGCCGGGGGGCTGCGAGCTGATCAACTGAGCTTCTTGCTCGCCTCGAACGGGAATGAACGGGCGATCGGCGAGCTGTTGAACCCAGGCATCAAACACTTCGTCGGCGTCACTGACGATCGGAACGATCTGACCCTGGTGACGAATCTTGGTCGGATCGACCGTTCGCACCGACTCGATCGACCGCAGCAACGGTGCGTCCAGCTGGACGCTGATGGCGGAGAACCCGACCGCTTCGATGCCATCGCGGTCGCTGACCAATCGCATCACCAGGCGATCGAGTTTCTTGGCAGGCGATTCGAGCAGCAGTGCCCGTGGCGACTGGTCGGCCGAAGCGTCGGTGTCGACTTGGGGAGCAACCGCTCGGGCAAGTGCTTCGTCGACCTGTCGTTCGTCGCTCGCGGCGATCTGAATCTCCGCCAATGCTTGATCAAACGCACCGATTTGTCGGCCGGCCTCGGACTGTCGGATCTCCACGACCATCAACATCTTGAGCGGTCGCAGGGCAACCAACGGGGCCGTCTCGGGCGTGTCGTCAGCCGACATCGCCGGGACATCCGCGACCGGCGGTGTTGGTGTCGTGGGATTCGCATCGGCCAACATCGGCCCGCTCGATTCCGGTTGCGTCTCCGGCGACAAATCCGGACGCGGAACATCAAACGAATCCGCGGCGGGCTTCGCCACCGAATCATCCAACGAGTCCCCGCGGGCGGCGATCGCATCGCTCGCCGGGGCCGCCATCGGGTCTACCATCGGCTCCGCTGGGCGAACGGGATCGATCGATCCGGGTTGGTCCACGGTGGGCTGGGGAGACGTGACCAACAACGGGTCCTCGGGTTGCGTCGTCGCAGAGCCGGAGAATTCTTTGACCGCCAGACCGATAAACAACACCGATGCCGCCAGGCCGGCGACCATCGCAACCAGTCGGGGCTTCGAAAACGTTCGGTCAGACTGGGGGGCGATGAAAGATTCGCTTGCGGCCAACCGCAGCGGGTGGTCGCTACGAAGCTCTTCGGCTTCGGCCCGGTCGATCGCGGCTTGCACGACTTGATCGGCGAACCCGTCGGGCAGCTTCGGAGTCGCCAGCAAGGCCTGGCGAAATGCGTCACGCTGTCGCTTTAACCCCTCCAGCCGCTGGCTGATCGCGGGGTCATCGCTTAGCATCTGCTCGACCCGGGCGCGCTCGTCACCGCTGAGCGCACCATCCAGGTGCCCTGAAAGCAGCTCGTCGAGAAGTTCTTCTGGTAAAGCCATTTTTGAATCCGTCGCCGACAGTTTCCGAGTCATATCGGATCTACCGGGCTCAATGATACAGTGAAGAGCGGTCGCCAAGTGGGGACAGTAACCGCGTCACGCCGCAGGATGGGTTCGGCTGAGTGCCCCGAGCAGTTCAGCGTTCACGTCAATCGGATGAGCACAAGGCCGCGAAAGTTCCAGAAATTCCCGCATTTGACTTTTGTTTTCACCCCAGTTGTCGGGTTTTTCGTCAAAACGGCGGCCTCGCGGGATTTTTTTTGGGTCCATCCCCGAACAAAATAGCCGGCCTGAGACGCGCCGCGTTTGGTTGTCATCACCGTCGTCAAACCACCCGGACTTCCCACCTACCCGAGAGTGCTGTGTGAATCACGACGCGACCCTGGAAAACAATCGCCGTGTTTACGACCGAATGGCCGACGCGGGCAACCCGCTGTGCCGACCAGCCACCGAAGAGGAGCTGTCGCGTCCGCTGTCGGTCGTCGACCAGGCCGGCTGGTTGGGCGGATCGATCGCGGGCCAGCGGGTGTTGTGCTTGGCAGCCGGGGGGGGGCGGCAGAGTTCTCTGTACGCGGCCGCCGGCGCGGAGGTGACGGTGGTTGATCTGAGCGGTGCGATGCTGGAGCTGGACCGCCAGGTGGCGGCCCAGCGCGGCTACCGCATGCGGGTGCTGCAAACGACGATGGAAGATCTGTCCGGGTTGAGCGACGGCGAGTTTGACATCGTGATTCATCCGGTCAGCACGTGTTACGTCCCTTCGGTCGCACCGGTGTTCGCCGAAGTCGCGCGGGTCACCCGTCCCGGCGGTCTGTACATCAGCCAGCACAAGCAGCCGATCAGTTTGCAAGCCGGCTATCAACGCTCGGCCGACGGCTATCCGATCCGTCACACCTACTATCGCGACGCACCGGTTCCGCCGCCTGCGGTGATGTCGCCCAGTGCAAGTCGATTACGCGAACAGGGCGCCGTCGAATTCCTGCACCGTTGGGAAGACCTGATCGGCGGTTTGTGTCGCAGTGGTTTTTTGATCGAAGACTTGATCGAACCGCTGCACGCCAAAGCGAATGCCGTCGCCAACAGCTTCGCCGATCGGGCAACCTACATCCCGCCCTACGTCCGCATCAAAGCCCGTCGCATCGGAGATGCCGCAACAGCGAGACCCGCGATTGTGATTGCATGAGGTGGGAGTCGAAACTTGGCAGTCGTTTGAAATCTCACATCTCAAATCTCAAATCTCCTGACTCTAACGTTTTCTATGTATCGGATTTTGCCGGATAGGCGAAGTCTTTCAGGCCCGGAGGGCCGGCAGAGTGGATGCCGGTGGCGTGAGCCACCGGAGATGATTTCAAGGAGTCTCTGAGGCCCAGCGGGCCGACACAGTTCCCCAGCTTTTAGCAGCCCGCACGGCTCATAAGACCGATTGTGCCGGCCTTTCAGGCCTCCGTGATCGAGGACTTCCCGTTCCGGTGGCTGACGCC
>NZ_JANZKV010000188.1 GCF_025060895.1 Stieleria sedimenti
TAAAGCCTGCACACCAGCGTCGTTGGTGTCCAGCCTTTAGGCGACCGCTTTTGCGAGTACGATTGTCCTTCCGGGCCGTCGTCCGTAGGGCTCGCCCCGACGACCTAGAAAGGACGTCGTCAAACGACTTCCCCTCATTCGACCGTGGTTTCCCCATGCTGACCGAATCCTCGCGACAACGTGATTTCCCCGGCCTGTCCGGCAAAGACTATTTCAACACGGCCGCCGAAGGCATCCCCCCCACCGCGGTGCTAGACGCTCTTCAAACCTATGGCCAAGACAAATTGCTGGGAATGGACGGACGCGATTGTCACGCCAAGGTTTGGGAAAGCGCCAAGCAGCAAATCGGATTGGCCTACGGATTAAGCGCCGGCGAAGTCAGCCTTTGCTCCTGTTCGTCCGAAGCGTACAACCTGGCGGCGATGGCGTTGCAGTTGCGTGAAGGCGACGAGGTGGTGATCAACGATCTGGATTTCCCCGCCGGCGCGACGCCTTGGTTGCACGCCAGCTGTCCCGCAACCGTCAAAGTCTGGCGGGCACGCGACTGGTCACTTCGCATCGAAGATCTGATTCCGCTGCTCAGTCCCCGCACCCGGATGGTCACCACTTCGCTGGTCAGCTTTTTCAACGGACACAAGATCAATCTGCCCGAACTGACGCACGTCGTCCGACGTCATTGCCCCGCACTGATCTCGGTCGACGTCACGCAAGCACTCGGCCGGATCCCGCTCGATCTGACCGATGTCGATTTGATCGTCAGTTCCACGCACAAGTGGATCCTGGCCACACACGGAGGTGGATTGGTCGGAATTCCCTCCTCCAGTGCCGAACGGTTGACCGCACCGGCGGGCGGATGGTTTCATTTGGAAAACGCGTTCAATGCCGATCGATTTGAACGCGCCGTTCCCAAACACGGCGCCGCCAGCTTTTCCGTCGGGATGCCCAATTATCCCGCCGTCTACGCGATCGATGCCGGGTTGAACTACGTCCAATCGGTGGGCGTCGAACAGATCGATGCCCACTGCCGCCCGCTGGTTCGACTCTGCATGGATGAACTGAAACGATTGCCCGTGCAATGCATCACCCCCGACGAACCGGACCACTTGGCCGGCATCATGGCGTTCATGCATCCCGATGCGGACCGGATCTACGCCGCGCTGCACCAGCAGAACATTCACGTGATGTGCCACGCCGGACGCCTGCGAATTGCGATCCACGGCTACAATGACTCGGCGTCGGTTGAACGATTGATCGAAGCGCTCCGCGGTGTCGTTTGATAGGACAGCGCGACGTTGACGGAGCCACGCCCGGCAGAGCATAGTGAGTCTGCCTGCTGGCGAGGACAGCTACGCAAAGAACACCTTCTCGGCCGTCTTTCGCAACATCCAACTGCGATCGCGATCGCTCAAAAAGTCCAACTTGGATCGAATCAAATCCAAGGACTCGTGATACGTATGCCCGTCCTGCACCTGGTAGGGGCAATCAGTTGCCCACATCAGCCGATCAGTTCCAAAGGCATGGGCCAGTCGGTGAATCATCGCGCCCAGATCCGTGTACGGTGCAGCTTTCTTTCCCAACGCGTAGAACGCCGATGTTTTGACGTGGGTGTGTTGGTGTTCTGCCAAACGACACAGGGCATCAAGATCCTGATCGTAAATCGTCCCGTCGATCCCGATGCGGGCAAAGTGATCGATCACAACCTTCGTCTCAGGATATTGCCGACACATCTTGTCGACCGACGGCAGATACTCCGGGTTGATCAACGGACAGATCGCCATGGATTCGTCCGCCGCGCAGGCCCACATCCTTTTCATCCCTTCGCCGGCCAGCCAACGGTCGGGATCGCTTTTTCCCGACACGATGCGGAACCCGCGCACCCCTTTGGACTTCAGCGATTTCATGGTTTCGACCGGATGATCGTCGGGATCGATCACCGCCACGCCCGAAAACCGACCGGGATGGTTTGCGATCACGTCCAACATGTACGAATTGTCAAACCCGTAAAAGCTCATTTGAATCAAGACGATCCGACTGACCCCCAGCGGCTCGGCATGTTGCATCAGCTGCTGGGGAGTAAAACTCGGCGGCTGCATCGCCGAAACGCCATAGCGATTGTCCAGCGGATACGCTTTTGTGTCCGGCGTCCACACGTGCACGTGCGCGTCGATGTACCCTTTATCATCCGACGATTCCGCCGCAACGGATTGGCGTTGCATTGCCATCGTGCCGGCGGCTGCCGCGACACCCGCGATCCAATCACGCCGCGCTATCGATTGACACGGTGTCGCGCGGTCGCGTTGCCGAGTGTCGGCTAAATCGAATTGACTCATGATGTTTCCTGCGAGGCTCCCTGGATGGACGACGATACACCGCTAGCGATCTTGAACCAGCTGATTCAGATTCCGAGTCAAAACCCGATGGGGCATGACCATCGCGGACCGCAATGGTGCGAACAAGGCGTCAGCGATTGGCTTTGCCGGTTTTTTGCAAGTCACAACATACCCCATCGCTACGACCAAATCGAACCGGGCCGTGGAAATGTGATCGCCAAGTTGGCGGGTCATCCCGATCGGTCCACGATCTTGCTGGACGCACACCAAGACACCGTGCCGGTTGCCGGCATGACGATCGATCCCTACCTGGGTATCGAGCGGGACGGCCGAATCTGGGGCCGTGGAGCCTGCGACGTGAAAGGCCCGATGGCCGCGATCCTGTCGACCGTGGCACGTCTCCATCGCGAACCAGCTCGATCCCATGCCGGCCTGGTCCTTTCGATGACCTGCGATGAAGAACTCGGACAGAAAGGAGCGATCGATTTGGTGAAGCGATTTGGCTCCGGTGACAGCTTCCTGACGCCCACGCCCGACCTGGCGATCGTCGCGGAGCCGACGGAGTTGAATGTCGTGGTCGCGCACAAGGGTGTCTTGAGATGGAGAATCCAAACGACAGGCGTCGCGGCCCATAGCAGCCGACCCTCGCTCGGTCAAAGTGCGATCTACTCGATGGCACGCCTGATCAGTGGATTGGAACAACTCGCCGACGAACTCCAAACCTCCGGCCCCGACCATCCATTGTGCGGTCGCCCCACGCTCAGTGTGGGAACGATCCATGGCGGCGAAAGCGTCAACATTGTTCCAGAACGCTGCGTCATCGAAATCGACCGCCGCGTCGTCCCGGGAGAATCCTTCGAAACGATTTTGCATCAAACCCGACAGGCATTGAAAAACCAATGCGGAATCGAGTTCGAGATGTTGCCGCCGGACACGAGCTGCGAACCGCTTCGGGACGGAGAAAACGGAACGCTCGCCGAGACGCTGGTCCGACTGACCGGTCAGGTTGCGGGGTCGTCCCGAGCGATCGGCGTCGGGTTCACGACCCAGGCACCCAAATTTGCCGCCGCGGGTCTACCCACCGTCGTCTTCGGCCCCGGCTCGATCGATCAGGCCCACACCAAAGACGAATGGATCGAAATCGAACAACTCAATCAGGGCGCCGAGATCCTGTATCAAGTTGCCAAGCAACTGTGACGCCCTGGAACGAGGAACGTTGGATCAAACGCAATCATGCTAGAATGCACCGAGCGGCGGCCTAGAATAACGGCTGTCGCCTTTTCGATCTTGTGGAGCCCTGCATCATGTTCACCGTTTCCTGCCATTGCGGCCAACGTGTCCAGGTGCGGCCGTCAAAGGCGGGGGCGACGATCGAGTGTGAATCCTGTGGTAAATGCTTCAACGTCCCCTCACTGGGCGAGATGAAACGCTGTCAGCAGCGCGACGAACCGATTCAGGGACAACCGATCGACTCGGTCGAGACCGCGGCGGATAACCAACTGTCCGAGATTCCAACTTCTTTTTACGTTCATTTCTGCGGCGAAGTCGGATCGACCGGACGCGTCTCGACAACCGCCATCGAAAACTATTCCGGCGTCGTTGTCGAGGCGATCGATGCGGTCCTCAATGCATCGCAATCGGACAACGGGTTCGAGCTGATGGTGTCACTGGCAGTGCTCCCCGGTGCGACGCGGCTGCTGCAAATTGAAACCGCGTCTACCGACAGCGACAAGGACGACGACGGGGCTCGCCGGCGTGTCGTGGAGCAGATGACTCAACGGATCGAATCCTTTGCCGTCCCGGATGTTCAAGACGGACCGGTCGCTTTCCTTGTGTATCGCCGCATCAATTCGGCTGCCTGCACCAAGATCGGCATCAAACCCTTCAGCTTCTATCAAAACGAAATCGAAAAATGTGGCATCGATGAAGCATTGATGCGGGCGGCCAACCTGGCCGCCCCCTCACCGGAAACGTCTCCCCAGACTACCTCTTGGTGGAACGCATGGGTCGACCGCCTGCGCCAACTGATTTTCCAGCCGTCGGCACCCGAGGAGCCGCCGCCGACGGCCGAACAGAAGTTTCAGGAAATCGGTGCCTGGATCGAATACACCGAAGAACTCTATGCCAGCACCTCTGACGCGGAGCTGAAACGGCTGTTACGGAAAAGCCCCTTTGAGTTGGCACTGCACGTCGCGGTTGCGGCACGCCATGCGCGGAACGAAGCATTCGAGAACGCGATCGAAGCCTATTCGGGTGCGATCGGACTGGCCCCCGAGTGCGCTCCGCTGCTGGGCCGCCGCGGCTGGTACCACCTGGTTGTCGGCAACCATCAAGCCGCCCTGATCGACCTGAACCGAGCGATCGAATTGGCGCCCTTCGCCCCCTGGTTCTACTTTCATCGCTCCAAAATCTTCTCGGGATTGGAGGCCTGGGACCAGACGCTTTCAGATTTGGACACGGCCATTCGATGGGCACCACGCGAACCGGCCTTTCGTTTTCGTCGCGCCGAAATCTTGCTCTACCAAGACCATGGGGCGCGGGCGGTCGATGAACTCAACGAAATCCTACAGCTCGATCCGCACAACGGCGCCAGCCACGCCATGCTGGGATGGTTGTACCAGCAAGACGAGCATCGTGACGAACCGCGGGCGCTGGAGCATTTGACCCGCGCGATTGACGTGATGCCCGGTGCCGTCGCGCCTCGGCTGCACCGAAGCATGCTCTTCACGTCGCAAAATAAGTTCGCGCTCGCACTCGATGACTGCGACAAGGCGATCGAAATCGAAGCGGACGAAGGACAATCCCATGCGCTCCGCGGGCGAATCCTACAGATGCAAAGCGAATTCGAGGAGGCCATCGACGCGTGCAATCGCGCGATCGAACTGGGCGTCGACACGCCGGCGGTGTTCTTGACACGAGGATTCTCCTACGCGGCAACCGACCGGCGCGACCTCGCCCTGGCCGATTGCCACGCGGTGCTGGAGTTAGACCCGGAGAACCCGATCGCGTTGCACTTGCTCGGATCCCTCAGTCTGCAACAAGGCGAACTGGAAACGGCGATGGAAGCCTTGACCGAAGCAAGCCGACTGGCGCCCCAATGGACCGAACCCCGCGAACAGATCGCGTTGTTGCACCGCATGAATGAAAATCCGCAAGCGGCCATCGAAGAACAGTCGGCGTTGATCGAGCAAGAACCCGAACAACCGGCCCATTATGTCAACCGAGCGTTCGCGCACACGCAAGCGGGCAACCACGACGATGCCCTCGGTGACTACCAGCGGGCCTGTGAACTCGATCCGGAAAACGAACATATCTTTTTCCTCCGCGGCTGCTTCTTCATGGATCGCCAGGAAGACGAATTGGCGTTGGAAGATTTCAACCGTACGCTGGAACTCTCTGGCGTCTACGACGGCGCTCGGCTGCGACGGGCCGCCGTGCTGATGCGTTTGAAACGCCACGACCAGGCGCTCGAAGACTACGAGAAATTGATCGAAAAATTCCCCGACGATCCCTACGCCTATTCCGGCCGCGCCTACGCCCATCAGATGCAAGGCGACGAATCGGCGGCCGAAGCCGACATCGATCGCTTAGCCGAAATCGCACCGGAAAGTGCCCAGGAAGCGGCGATCCAGTCGCTGCACGCCAAAGTCAATCGCCTGGAAAGCGAAGAACGCTATGACGATGCGATCGGTGTCGCCGAAGAAATCATCGAGATGGCGCCCGAACACACCGCCGGATACCGACTGCGTGGATGGATTCGCTGGTACACCGAACAACACGTCGAAGCCTGCGATGATTACACGCAACTGCTGGAAATGACTTCTGAACAGCCCGATGCGGATTTACTCAGCTCACGCGGACAAGTTTACGCCGAAATGGGCGAGTGGAAGCTTGCCTTGGATGACCTGGACTCCGCGATCGAGTTGAGCCGAACCGAAGGGTTGCACCAAGTGCTCGCCTTCGCACTCAATGGCCGCGCCTTTGCACTGGCCGGGCTGGATCGAATGGAGGAATCCGAACGTGACTACCAGGAATCCGTCGGCTTGTGTCCGACCAACGCATGGGCCTACTACAACCGCGGTATCGTCTTGTTCCAACGCGGCGATCACGATCAAGCCAAGCCCTTGCTCCAACGGGCACTCGAACTGGACGGCCCACCGCTGACCCAACGCAAACGACAACGTGCCCAAGCCGTGCTCGGCGGGCTGACAGACAGCTGATCGCGGCCGAACCCCTGTAGCGGTTGAAGCCAATAGCCGGAGGTGAGCGCAGCAACACCCCGCAGGGGTCAAAGCCAGTAGCCGGAGGTGAGCGCAGCAACACCCCGCAGGGGTCAAAGCCAGCAGCCGGAGGTGAGTGCAGCAATACCCCGCAGGGGTCAAAGCCAGTAGCCGGAGGTGAGTGCAGCAATACCCCGCAGGGGTCAAAGCCAGTAGCCGGAGGTGAGCGCAGCGACACCTCCGGACATCCGGCCCCCGCCGGACGCGACCCCGAAGGGCGTCGAAGCAAATCGCGTCCCCCCAAACCCTGGCTGACGCCGCGTGAACGAGCAACCCGATCAACTCTTCCCGCAACGCAGACTGCAGATCCGCCGGCGAAGCGATTCGCTGAGACCCCGTCCGGGGTCGATGGGAATTTGGAATATGCTTCCCGGAGGTTGCGCTGCGCTGACCTCCGGCTACTCGCTGGAATCCCTTCGGGATACCGCAAGCGAGAAACGCGATGGATCAACGCACACCCCATTCCTCGATCGCCGACAACAGCTCATTGCCGGTTTGATGCCAACGAACTTCTTTCGATGCCTCGCTTGCCCGCTGCACACGAGCCACAATCGGCAGCTCCGGTGAGACGACATCCAACGTCCCCGGAACACACAGTGATAACAATCCGTCGACGTCCAGGTATTTGACCGCACCGGGGACGAACATCGGATCGTCTTGCCGCTGCAACGACGCGAATCGAAACCCTTTTGTATCGATAAAGGTCCGCCCAACCCCGCCACCGGCTTGGCTGCGCGCAGCCGCAGCGATCGCACCGGCGTGGCCGCCGATCCCGACCAGATGAACGCGCTGATTGCCCGTCGATGAAGCGTGCCGGATGACCGACAGCACATCGTGGACCCGCTGAACGAACAAGGGATGGTTGTAGCCATAGGTGTACCCGGCGAAACGATGCCAAGCCTGTTCGCCACCGCGTTGGTACCACATCCGCTGAGCGTCGAGCGACCCACCGGCGGAGACAAATTCGCCTTGCCCGATCAAATCGACTGAGACAACCCGGTATCCGGCGCGGGCGATCTTCGCGACCAGCGGGTTGATGCGATCGCCATCCCAAAGGCCTTGTTTACCTTTATCGGCGATCCACACGATCGTTCCCTTCGCCCCGGAATCACCGACTTCCACGATCGGCAACTGTTCGCCGGCGTGATCGAGCAGCCCCACCGCGATCGACAATCCCTCCCGCTTGATGGCATCGACTTTGTGAAACGAAGTCGCTTGAACCTGGTCCAGCCGGCGCCCGAGAATCGTTTCCCAAGCACCTCCGACCACACGCCGATACTGCTCAAGTTGGTCGTTCGTCGAGGGGATCAACGCGTCCATCTGCTGCCGAGAATCTTCCGCGGCGAGTTGTAAGATCCTGACTTCGTGGGGATCGCCGATCGCGTCACCGCGGGGCGCCGGATGCTCGTCCGTCCACACCGTGGCTTCCGAACGAGAAAGCGGCACGTAGTCCTGTTCCAAAATCGGCTCCTTGAACCCGAGCTTGAAGTGCCGATTAAAAAACGCGTACATCACCGCACGATTGACGTGGTTGTAATTGTGCTTGAAGTGCAGATTGAACGCCGCGGTCAATCGATCCTTGTGTCCAAGATCGGCATACAACTGACGCAAGTCCGGATAGCCCTTGGTCTCCAATTCAACCGTCCAATCGTCGGCGGCGGTCAGCCCCAACGGTCGCGGCGCGATCGCCGCGGCGATGTCCACGTTGCCTTGATCGATCCGCATGTACGGCGCGTTCTCGCACGTGCATCCACCTTGCATCGACGTCGATACCATCACGCACGGCATGGCCGCCGCGATGCGATCGTCGATCGCACCCAAGATCATCGATTGTGTTCCACCGCCGCTGGCCCCGGTCACACCGATGCGGGTCGGGTCGGTTTCGTCCAGCTCCAACAAAAAGTCGATCGCGCGAATCGAGTTCCAGGTTTGCAGTCCCATCATGTTTTGCAAACGAAGCTCCGCCTGCGCGCTGAAGAACCCCCAGTCGGTCGCGCGATCCAGATGTGCCGCTTTGTCGGGGCGATGTCCGATCTGGATCGAATCGGCGTTTCCCGTCATGTCGTAGACAAACACCAGACACCCCATGCGGGCCAACTGAACCGCGCGAGCCTGGATCGGGAATCGTCCGCCGACTGCAAAGCGTTCGGCGCCGCTGGCCAAATCGGCGCGGATCTGAGCTTCACCGGCATCGTAAAACCGACCGTCGCTCCAATGGCCGTGCGGCGACAAGATTGCCGGAAACGGACCCGACTTGCCTTTCGGGCGATACAGGCTGCCGGTCACAAAGTGTCCCGGAATCGACTCGAAATAAACGCGATCCACGACGTAATTGTCTCGCTCGACGCGGCCGTGGATCACGGCGTTCAAGTCGGGTTTGCTGGGCATCGGCCACAGGCCTTGCGACAACAATATCCGTCGTTGAATCTCCGCACGTCGCTTCGGCCAGGCATCCGGATCCTCGACCGGCTGGAACGGAAAGTAGCTGTTCAGGTTTCGCAGTTCGCCCAGTCGCCGGTCGGCCGGACGCGTGGCTTCGGGCAGTGCCCGGAGCCCATCGGCCGAGGCAGCGATCGTGCAGGCAATCCACAGCAGACATGTCGAGAAATATCGCATAGTGATGGCAGGGGAGTGTCGGAAACAAATGGAGAAATGCCCCACCAGCATACTCCAATCAAGCTTCCAGCTTGCGACCCGTGGCGTACGCTTCCAGCTTGCGACCGGTGGCGTACGCTTCCAGCTTGCGACCGGTGGCGTACGCTTCCAGCTTGCGACCGGTGGCGTACGCTTCCAGCTTGCGACCCGTGGCGTACGCTTCCAGCTTGCGACCCTGCTCAACGCAAGCTGGAAGCTTACGCCACTGTTTTCGGTAGAGTACACTGGGTTTCCCCGCCTTCCTCCCACCTCCCGCGACGCCCGCCATGTCTCGCATAGCGAAGCGACTGATTGTTCTGCTCGGACTGCTTGTCGTTCACGCAACAGTAAACGCCGACGACTACGAAACGTTTGAGCGCAAGGTCCGCCCCTTGTTGGTCGAGCACTGTTACGAGTGCCATTCGGCCGGCGCCAAGACGGTGCACGGCGGCTTGCGACTGGACACCGCCGAAGGCGTCCGGCAGGGTGGTGACAGCGGTTCGGTCGTCGTAGCCGGAAAGCCCGACGAGAGCCTGTTGATCGTTACGGTTCGTTACGACGGCGACATTCAAATGCCGCCCGACGGAAAGCTCTCTCCAGACGATCTGGCCACGCTGACGAACTGGGTCAGGCAGGGCGCAGACTTTCCACCTTCCGAACAAACCGAACAAGCCCGTCACGGCGCGATCGATTTTGACGAAGGACGGCGATTTTGGTCGTTTCAACCCGTCCAGCGTCAACCGCTGCCGGACGTCGGCGGATCCGATTGGCCGCAAACGCGTTTGGATTCGTTTGTCCTCGCCGCGATGCAGCGGCAAGGGTTGGCGCCAACCGACCGCGCCGACCGCGTGACGCTCGTTCGACGGCTTTGCTTCGACCTGACCGGTCTGCCGCCGACACCGGCCATGGTCCGTGACTTCGTCGATGACGAATCACCCGACGCGTACCGACGGCTGGTCGACCGACTTTTGGACTCGCCCCGATACGGCGAGAAATGGGGCCGCTGGTGGCTGGACATGGCGCGTTACACCGATCGCACCGCGAGCTGGCTGTACCAGACCGGGCAATCGCACTTCTATCGCGATTGGGTCGTCGAAGCGTTCAACCAAGACATGCCCTATGACGATTTTGTTCGCCGCCAGTTGGCCACCGATCTGATGTCCCAGACGGGTCCGAGTGACCTGCCCGCCCTCGGTTTCATCAGCCTCAGCCCGACCTATTGGAAAGAACTGAAACTGCCCTGCGAGATCATCAAGGTGATCGTCGCCGATGAATGGGAAGAACGCGTCGACGCAGTATCGCGAACCTTTTTGGGGCTGACCGTCGCCTGTGCCCGCTGTCACGATCACAAATTCGATCCGATCAGTACCGAAGACTACTACGCGTTGGCCGGCATCTTTGCCAGTTGCCGCCAAGTCGAACGGCCGCTCGTTCCCGAAGAAGAATACGAACCGGTGCGTCTGGCGCGTGAACGAGTTGCCGCGTTGGAAGCCGAGATCGCAAAACGAAAACGCGAAAAACCGCTGCCCACCGAAACGATCGAAAAACTGACCGCGGAAATTAAATCCACCAAAGCCTCGACGCCACAGTATGACATGCCGATGGCCAATGCGCTGTCCGAAGAATCGCTGTTCGTCGTCCGCGCCGGAAAGACTGCACAAGAAGGAACGAAACTGGAGTATCGCGCACAACCGCGCGATCTGCCGGCGTTCATCCGCGGCAATCCCAATCGCCCCGGAAACATCGTCCCGCGACGATTCTTGACCGTACTCGCGGAACAACCCGAACCCTATCAAAACGGCAGCGGGCGACTGGAACTGGCCGAATCCATCGTGACCGAAGCGGCTCCATTGACCGCCCGCGTGATCGTCAATCGCATCTGGCTGGCCCACTTCGGCACCGGGCTGGTCGACACGCCGAGCAACTTCGGCACCCAGGGCAGTCGCCCGTCACATTCGGAATTGCTGGACGATCTGGCCGCCCACTTCATCGATTCGGGCTGGTCGCTGAAACAGTTGCATCGCCAGATCCTGCTCTCGGCCACCTGGCAACAATCGTCGTCGGCCGCGGCGGAATCCTTTCAACGCGATCCGGAAAACCGATGGCTTTCTCGCATGAATCAACGTCGGTTGACCTTTGAGGAATGGCGGGATTCGATGCTGATGGCGAGCAATGAATTGACCCAGACGATCGGCGGTCCGTCCATCGACCTGGACGCAAACGGAAATCGACGCCGAACACTCTACGCAACCGTCCATCGACGCGACATGTCGCCGACGCTGATGGTTCACGACTTCCCCGATCCGACCCAGCACAGCCCCAAACGAACACCGACGATCACGGCACTGCAAGGGCTTTACGCCCTCAACGGTCCGCTGCTGCTGAATCAATCGCAGTCGCTGGTCACACGATTGAAACGTGAAGTCCCCCACGATCCAGCCGCCCAAATCGATCGGCTCTATTGGCTGCTGTTCTCTCGACCACCCGACGATCGAGAGTTGCGGATCGGAATGCAGTTCCTGAAACCGACAGATGTCGATCCACCCGCCACGCGTTTGCAACAATACGCCCACGCGCTGCTGGTTTCCAACCAAGCCCTGTTTGTCGAGTGAGCCCGATTGCGTGACCAGCCGAAGAGACCGACCGATGTTAAATGAACCGAAGTCAACGATTGATCGCCGCCAGCTACTGGGACAACTCGGCGGCGGGATGGGGATGCTGGGTGCCGCCCACCTGTTGGCATCGGAATCGAGTGGCAACGCGGGCCCACATTTCCCGGCCAAGGCAAAACGCGTGATCCACCTGTTCATGAACGGCGGACCCTATCAAGGCGACTTGTTCGATCCAAAACCCTTGCTCCAAAAGTATGCCGGAACGCGGCCACCCGGCGCCGACCTTCTGACCGAGCGGCCTACGGGAGGCTTGCTGCCGTCACCGTTTCAATTTCGCCAACGCGGTGAAAGCGGAGTCCCCGTCAGCGAGTTGCTGCCCAAACTCAGTCGGCATATCGACGACATCTGTGTGCTTCGCTCCGTGCATGCCGACAATCCCAATCACGGGCCGGCGTTGCTGCAGATGAACAACGGCACGATCACGCCGACGCGTCCGAGCATGGGAGCCTGGTTTTTGTACGGTCTGGGCAGCGAGAACGCCAACCTTCCCGGCTATGTCGTCTTGTGTCCGGGACGCCCCGTTCGATTCTCCATTTTATGGAACAGCGCGTTTCTGCCGTCGGAATACCAGGGGACCTACATCAATCACTCCACCATCGATCCGGAGAAGATGTTGCCCCATCTGCGGAACATGCGCTGGAACCGCCAGACCCAGCGTGAACAACTCGATCTGTTACGGCAACTCAATGTTGAACAAACCGCCGCGCAAGCTTCCGCACAATCGGCCGTCCATCGCGACCGCTCGATGCTGGACGCCCGCCTGGAGTCGATGGAAACAGCGTTCCGCATGCAATTCGAAGGCAGCGAAGCATTTGACTTAGATCGCGAAACCAAGCAAACCCGTGCGGCGTACGGGGACGGACATTTTGCCAACGGCTGTCTGTTGGCGCGGCGATTGGCCGAGCGAGGCGTTCGCTTTGTCCAAGTGTATTATGGCAACGGGCAACCCTGGGACACGCACAGCGGACACGACGGCACGGTACCCAAGCTGTGCAAAAACATCGACCAGCCGATCGCCGCGTTGATCGCTGACCTCAAGTCACGCGGCATGTTGGAAGACACGCTGATCGTCTGGGGCGGAGAATTCGGACGGACGCCGACGTCGGAAAACGGCAACGGGCGCGACCACAACCACCATGGTTTCTCGATGTGGATGGCCGGGGGTGGAGTCAAGGGAGGCATGACGTATGGTGAGACCGATGACTTTGGGTTCCGAGCGATGGTCGACAAGATGCACGTGCACGACCTGCACGCAACGATTCTGCATTTGCTGGGACTCGATCACGAGCGGCTGACCTACCGTCACGCCGGCCGCGATTTCCGCCTGACCGACGTCCACGGCCGCGTCGTGGACGAGATCATCGCGTGATCTCTTCTACCGGAAGAATCTCGCGCTTGAGGGCGTAGTATCCTTCCCAGTCCTCATTGTAAGTCATGGATTCTATCGATCTTTCAAAGCGAAAACGATCACCAACTTGCAGCCCAAACGGATTGCCGACGAAACAATTGTCAATGACACCGCTATTCAGCCATGCAAACTTCAACGATCTCCCAATTACGAAGCGTGACGAAATAGCCGCGGAATTCCGGGTCGCCCTCGACGCTGTAGACGATTTCGATGGCGTTTGAATCATCGTACACGTTGACACCGATGTGATTCACCAGCCGCACTGAAAGCTCGTCGACTGTTTGGATTTCAGGGTGGCATTTGACCAGCGCCGAAGAGAGATCAGGCCACAGCTTCGCGTGCCGAATGGGCAGTTCATGGATAAGAGCACGTTGGTGCTGGGACGGCCCCGAATCATCAGCTCGTAAATGGAGATGAGCCGTCTCGATTGGTGGAGAGTCAAATGGAATGTCGGCATCCCATGAATCAACGTAGTAGTTCAGTTGACCAAAGTCCGGATCGTCGATTGTCTTCCGCGGACTGCCCGACAAGCCCTCAGGTTCGTCGTATTCGCCAGCGGGCAGAATTCGGATCGTGATTTCGTCACCCGTCGTGACGTCTGGCGGAGGCCACGCGACGTGATGTTGGCGATCCTGCGACCCATCGAACATGCCGAGTCCGCCGATTTGCAAATCGTGGGTCAGTTCTTGATCGGGATGCTTGACGTACGTGAGACCGACCGAAAGGACTCCATCTCCGTTGATTCCGGAAATGCAGACACGCTCGCCGTTCTTCAATATCTCAAAACGCGTTGACATTCTAGGAAGGTGTCTCCGTTGGTGGCAGACAGAATTCTAGCCGATCGTAGCGGTCGAGTGAGCCGTCGCCGGCGGCGAGTCGACGAGCCAAAACGGAAATGAACATGGTGGTCCCTCCGCTCCACGCCCCCACTCCGCCCCACGCCCCCGGATGGGCTCGCAGGGTCACGCCCACGGCGTGCCACATCAAAGCTTGGGGCCGCGTTCGCGCACCCCAAGATCCGGACACCACCTCGCCGCCAACACCAATCGGCAACGCTGTGAAGCATTTATTCCCTGCGTTTGACGAGGTGTTAGCGGCAGGGCGCAAGCCCTCCGGTCCCTCATCGTTCCCGAAACACCGGAGGGCTCGCGCCCTACCGCTAAGAAATGCTTCACAGCGTTGCCCAATCGGGGTTGAACAAGACAGGCTCAAGCGAAGCGTCCGCCAGCATAGGATGCAAAAGCCCAGCGGGCTGACAGAGTGCTTGCTGGGCCCGTCAGGGCCAGGAATTCGAATGAAACGCCGGCGCAGGCCTGGAAGGCCGACACAGTGTGTCTGCTGAACCGCGTGTGTTGCTAGAAGCTGGGAAATTGTGTCGGCCCGCTGGGCCTCAGCGACTCCTTAAAATTATTTCCGGTGGCTCACGCCACCGGCATCCACTCTGCCGGCCCTCCGGGCCTAAAGGACCTCGCTTGTCCGTGATTTCAGAGATCTTGCGAGCACGTCGCGTGCGTCCTCGGACACATTCGTGATGTGCCGGCGGGAATCCGGTCGGGCATTGAAAATGACTGTTTGTAAATCTACTCTTCATCGAGTGCCTCGCCGAAGTGTTTCATCACGAAGCCGCCGGCGAACTCGGCGAGCGATGACCAGCTCGATCCTGTCAAACTGGTGTCCCACAAACTCGTGGCGGCCACGTCGACGACCGCGAATCCGATCAGCGCAACCCCCGTCCAGGCAATCGTCTTTGCCAGCCACATCGGAATGACCATCAAATCTCTCGTCGGTACGTGTTGAAGATAAGAAGCGGGGAAGGGGCATGATCCGATCAATCCAGAGATCGGTTGCGTTGCGACTGCGATTGAAACACCCTCTGACCGTCCAGCCAAGTGGACTGAACCACGGTGTCGCGGATTTCGTCGTCGCGGCAAGTCAGCAGGTCGCGGTCGATCACCACGAAGTCCGCTCGCTTGCCGATTTCCAACGACCCGATTTCTTCTTCAAGCCGCATCAACCAGGCGTTGTTGATCGTGTAAAAGCGTATCATCTGCTCGCGGGTGAGCGCTTGTTCGCGGTGGATCGGAGCGTCGTGCCAACGGGCGGTACGAGTCACGGCGACCCACATCCCGAGAAACGGATTGTACGGATTCACGCTGCGAAGCGATCCGATCTTCTGCATGTGATCACTGCCACCCCCGGCGACCACCCCCGCGCCGAACAGACTTCGCAATGGGATAAAATGCTTCAGCCGATCTTGACCGAACTGGGCCACCAGCGTGCGGGCATCCAGATACAACCACGCCGGCTGTAAATCCACCCCCACGCCAATTTTTGCCGCACCCGCGATGGCTTTTTCACTCATGAAACTGCTGTGAGTAATCGATGACCGTGTCGGGGCGATCGGAATATCTTGATTGACTCGACCATAGGCGGCCACGAGTGCTTCGACGGCGGCGTCGCCCTGGCAGTGCGCGGTGAATGCCAGCGAACGACTAACGCACAGCCGAACCAATTCCTCCAACCGATCGTCGTCGATGAACTGCATGCCGCGATAACGCGGGTCGACAATGCCGTAGATGCTGCTCGTCCCCCAGGGGCGAGTGAAGTAGGCGCTGCCGGTCAGCATGCCGCCGTCTTCGAACACTTTCACGCCGATCACACCGAGCCTGGGATCGGGCGACGTGAACAGCGGATCGGCTGCGATCTCGTCGAGCCGTTGTTCGATTTCCGCGAGATCGGCGTTGGGGGTCAGCGAACGTGACAATCGCGTCCGCGTCGTCAACCGCCCCGATTCCAACAGTCGGGCGTATTGTGCCCGAGCGGTATCATTGCAATTGCGATCGATGATCCCCGTGATTCCCCAGCGGTTGTAGTCGCGGATCAATTCCGCCAGTCGATCATCGAGTTCATCTTGCGACAATTGCTTGCGGCTTTGATCACGACGCGTTTTCAAGACCGATGACGATTGACGAATCACTCCGGTCGGCTCGCCGCTGGCGGGATCGACCGCGACGTGCTGCGGATGCTTGGCGGCAAAGGCTTTGTCGATTCCGTTCTCCGCCAGTGCGAGTGAATTGGCGCTGCCGTCGGGACCGGTGCGAAACCAGACCGGGTGATCGGGAGCGACCGAGTCGAGTTCGATGCGGGTGGGAAAACGCTGTTCTCGCAACCGCGTGATGAAGACTTGCTGAAGCACGATCCATTCGCCCTTGGGGACGACGGCGGCCCGCTGGCGAAGATAATTCAACACGTCCTCGATCGTTTCCATCGGCGGAATCTCGTGGTCCGCTTCGTATTGGCTGGCGCCGGTCGGATGGACGTGTGAATCGATCAGCCCGGGCAACACCATGCGGCCGTCCAGGTCGACGAGGTGCGTTTGGGAATCAACATGGCCGGCGATCTCCGCGTCACTGCCCAACTGAATGATTCGTCCATCCTGGACCGCCATCGCCTCGACGACGCGAAACCCCGGATCGACGGTCACGATCTTGCCGCCACGTAAAACCAGATCAGCGGCGGGGATGGAAGGCGATGTGATCAATAACGCTAAAACGGCAAAGGCAACTCGACGGGGCATCACGGACTCTCGCGGCTTGGGACGTTGTGTTTTGCGTGTCACGGGGAGGGTCAAAAAATGGAATGGTCAAAAAATAAAAACGACAGGAGGACAATCAGGTCGGGAACGACCAATCCATTTTCTGACCTATTCTATCGCCACGGACGCTCGAGTCGGGTCGGTGAACCATGCATTCGGAGCGTTTAACGCCGCCTTAACTGGACAGCTCTAAATTTTGCGAGAAGCGATTGTGAATCGCCTCCCATGACCTAACCGATCGCGTCGATCCATGCCTGTGGACTCGCCGAAGTGTCAAAACTAACCATCGGCAATTGCAAATCAGCCAATCCTTGCCGCAGGTCGGGCTCGATCTTTCCCGAAACGATCAGCAACCACTTCACCGTATCGCCCGCGTGACCTCCGCAGGGCGTGATGCCGGCGAATTGCTGCAATCGGCGACACTTTTCCTCCAAGTACTCCGGCGTCCAGAACCCGACAACTTCCACATACACCAAGATGCCTCGATGACGATGATGCAGCGCGAAATCCGGCGTCATCACGGTTTGTCCGCGGACAAGCAACAGGGACTCGCGTTGCCAGGTCCAGCCTTCCACCGGCGCCTTCTGCCAGGCCGCGTCGACCTCCGCTTCCAATGACGAATCGAACGCATCCGGAGCACTGAGTGCGGCTGACAATCCATCGGCAGGGGAAAGTTCCATCCGAAAACGCTGCTTCCGTGGCCCCAGAATCTCGGCCGTCAGGTGCCAACCACGACAGGCCAACAGCTTTGCCGCCAGCGCCGCGAACCGCACGCCGTAGCGAGTCGATTGACGCAAGCTACTCTGTGGGCCGTCGAAGATAAATCGGTAGCGGGGTTGTTCGGCCGACGAAATCAGATCGATGCGGTGCATCAGCCCGGCCAACTTGGCGTGTCGGACGATCGTTTTCAAGTCGTCGGTGGCGTCGATGCGGACGCGTGTCGCGCGATACAACGCGGCTTGGGTCTGCGCGACGTTGTAAGCCGAAAGCAATTGCTGCGGCGTCCATTCCGAGCGGAACGCTTTGAGACGCTGTAACTCCAGCACGTCGCTGAACAGATCCGCTTCGATCTCTGGCCACGTCCGACCGAGCTCTTTGGCCAGTTCACTGCGGACTTGGTTCGCGTCATGGTCAAAAATCCCCTCGCGATGTTCCACGATCGGATGCCGGTCGGCGGCGAAATCAAAGACGCGGCGTCGCAGCTGCAATGCCGCTTTGCGGTTGGAGAGGTATTCGGATTGATCGTCCAGCAACTTACAGAACGCGGCGATGCGTCGTGGCGGACAACCAAACAATCGATTCAAGCAAGTCTCGATCCGTCCGTGCAGCACCTGTCGCGGATCACCGATTCCGTCACGATAGACCCGCAGCATTTGCTTCGCCGCGGCGACATAATCGGCATCGGTGCCGCGGCGGAGTCGATCGGGCCGGACGATCATCCGTTGAAAGTCGTAGTGGACGATACTGTGTTCGCTACGGATCATCGTTTTTGCCGGTAGGCTTCGTTACGGCGACGATCGCGGCTACGCTTGACTTCGCGTGTGTCTTCGACGACGACTTCGTAGAGTTTGGCGCGCCGACCGCCGCGTCCCTTTCGCAAAACACGTCCCAGTCGCTGGATGGCCTGACGCTGGCTGGACAATCCGCCCAACACGATCGCCGTTTTGACTTCCGGCAAATCCACACCTTCGTCCAGCACCCGATTGGCCACCAGTACACGGTAGCGTCCTTCGGCGAAGCCTTCCAACCATTGCCTGCGTTCTTTCTTTCCACAGTGGGACAGCAAGCAGGGCACCAGGAATCGCGTCGAGATTTTGCGAGCCATCACATTGGAACCCGTGAACACGATGATCGATTCGTCGCAGTGGAGTCGAAACAAGTCTTCCAGCATCCGCAGCTTGGCATCGGCGTGTTCTTCGATCTGTCGTTTCAATCGGAAGGCTCGCATCGCAATCACGGCGTCGCGGGCGCGGTCGGGCTCTTCTTCGGTGGCCGCGGAAAGCGCGTACGTGTCCTCCCATTTGAACTTCGGATCGATCGTCTTTTGCTCGAACACAAATTTCTGGATCTGCTGCGCATGTTCACGATAGCGGTGTTGCTCATCGTCAGTCAGTCGGACGGCGATGCGGTGCACGCTGTAATCGGCCAACGACGCGCCTGACGCTTCGGCGATGGATTGTTGGTACAGCGTCGGCCCGACCAATTCATGCAAACGCGTCATGCGTTCGTCGTCACCGGGAAGCGTCGCGGTCAAACCGAGGCGATGGGCCGCGATCGACATCCGCGCCGCGTCACTCCGCCAGGGACCGGCCAGGTGGTGAACTTCATCGAAGATGATCAGCTGAAAACGATCACCGATGCGTGGCATGTGGATCGCGGCGCTGTCGTAGGTCGTCACACTGATCGGGCTGACGCGATGGACGCCGTCACCGATCAATCCGGCATCGATGCCGGTGGCTTCCAAGATTTTGGCATGCCACTGATACATCAGGTCGCGGACGGGAACGACGATCAGAGTGCTGCGCCGATTGCGGATCATCAACTCGATCGCGACAACGGTCTTTCCGGTGCCGGTGGGCATCACGATCAATCCGCGCCGGCCGCCGGTTTCAAAGGCCTCGACCGCTTGCTGTTGATCGTCCCGCAGCGTCACTTGCCGCAGGTCCTTGATCGACAACGCGCGAAACTCCGCCGCCCCGGCATCGCGTCCGACCCGCCAATCGAATCCGCCGGCCAGCGAGTGATCCAACCCCCGCCGAATGGCATCGGCGTGCATCGCATCACCGCGAAAGCAGTCTTCGCGATCGTCCCAAGCCAGCGGAATTTCAGCGAAAGCCTTTTCGACGAATCGTGGCGACAAACCGAACAGCCGCACCGTCCCCTGGTGAAAATCGATGGACGGCCGGGGTTTGTCTGCGACGTTCATGGCAAGGTTCTGCGAAACGGATCACCGGCGGTCGAGGCCCACCGTTTGCAGAATGATACTCTCTGTCGCGTTCAGCCATCGCCGAAGTCAATTCAGCTTGCCCAAATCAAACCGCCAGACTTGTTTTTCCGCATCGACGATAAATGCGAATCCGTCGTCCGCCACGACCGAATAAAACTCTGCCTGCCAGCGACGATCTGGCTTTGGCAGAATCCCGATGAATTGCACGGTACCGCTGGCCGGATCGATTCGCATCAGCCGGTGATCCAACCCGGCGGTCACGATCGAATCGGTGGTCACGCCGCTGGAGTTCGAAAATCCGAGCGAATTGATGAGCGACCAGCGTTTCACGCCAGTCGTCTTGTCGACGCAGATCATCGCCCCGGGATCATTCAGGCTTTGGTGTGTGCAGGTGACGACCAGACTGTCACCGTTGTCAATCACGTTATTGGGCCAAACCTGTTCACGGTCGACAAAGACGTCGGCGCAGTCAAACGCCCAAGCCAGTTTGCCCGAGGCAAGTTCAACCGCATTGAGACGACCATCGCGAGTGCCAAAGTAACATCGTCTCTTGTCGCATTGTAGATTTCCGAAACTGCAGCCGCCCAGGGGCAGTGTCCACGTCGGAGTTTGAACTCCAGTATCGAAACAAATCAGCCTGCCACTGCCCGTGTCATCGTTTGCTTCGTAGTCCGTTGTCACGAGCACCAATATCTTACTCCCCCGGGTCGCGACCGCCGCATTGATGACGCCGCCATCGCGATCGATTGGGTACGCGAATGTCTCTCGCCCATTTTTCGGATCGAAACTGACCAGCTGCGTCGTCCCGGCGACCAAGACTTTTCCGTCATGGATCAAGGGGTGGCTATTTCCACAACCTGGGAGTTGCTTTTCCCAAACTAACTTTCCAGACTTTGCCTCCACCGCATGAAACCAGGTTTGTTTCTTCTTAAAGCTCGTGAAAAACACCTTGCCGTCGTAGAGAACAGGGTTGGCGTCGACCCGTTCCAGATGATCAACCTTCCATTGCAATTTCCCAGTCAACTTGTCGAGACAGTAGAAATTGCCGTCGCACGCACCGAAGTACATGGAGGTCTCGTCAAAGCAGGGCGTCGAAAAGATTTTGTCTTCTGTCGTGAAGATCACGCCTCCGGCGCCCGCGGCGATCATCTCGGTGGTCGCTGGGATGTCGACCGGCTGTTGCGGTTTCGCGGCAGGGTTAAATTGGACTTCTTTCGGCTCGGGTGCTCGCAACTGGATACCCTCGCGGACGTCACCGTCGGTGACTTCGATGATGACCGAGGCCCCGTTTTCAGCATCCTCCGCCGCAAGCCAAAACGGTGAAACTTGGATGTAGTGTTTGCCGGGTCGCAATCCACGGAGTTCAAAGGTCCCATCCGCTTGAACGTCGACCGTCGGATCGTAGTAGCGATTTCCCCGCAGATCCGCTGGGTGGGCGCGGACTTGGCGCGGCGGTGCGTCTTCCTCAAGCGACGCGACTTTGCCGCGAACGGTCGCGCCGCGTGTGAGCGTGAAATCATAACCATCCATCTTCAGACCCGGCTGCGTCGGTAAAGGGTCGCGAGCGACCGCGCCCCACTTTCGCCACTGGCTGTATTCGCCGTCAAATGCCATCAAGTTGTAATGGAATTCGTTGCCCGCCGGCATCACAACGTTGTAGGAACCGTCCTCGGCGGTCTTTGCGCTGTAACGCGTGTCGCCGGTCAGCGAGTTACCGCTACCCGTTTTCGCTGGGGCCACCGTCGCACCGGAACGTGGATTCCCGTTCGGATCGTAGACGTGGCCGCTGAATTCGACACCCTGCTCGACAACAATCTGGACGGGCTTCATGCCGGGCGTGAGGTCGAAGGCCAGGCCATCAAAGTTTCGCTGAAACGTGCCCGGCTTGACGTCGTGGCGCTGCCATTCGTGTTTTGCATCGGGTGACCACCACCGTCCCAGCGGTCCGTTTCTGTGGAACTTCATCCCGCGATACTCAATGGGGTCTCCGGCACCGACCGAGAACTGAAATTCACCCGGCAGCATGCCGTCAATCACAAGTCGTCCTTGCGCATCCGACGTCCCGCGGAACTGTTTCTGAGCAAAACTCCAGAGCACCAGGCCGGCGAACGGTTCGCCACTGTTGGCGTCCTTCACCAGTGCTTCAAAACGGACCCCCGGTTCAAGTTGAATACTCTTTTCGAGTGCCTGGCCATGACTCAATTGCAAGGTGTTTGTCCTGGCAACGCCGACGGCGTCCGCAACGGTGATTTCGTAATCGTCTGGAAACACGTACAAGCGGTATTTGCCGAATTGGTCAGTTTTCGTTTCCGTGGCGACTTCGGTGATCTGCACGCCATCTCCTTGGATGTTTTTTTGCGTTCCGCGAACGGTCACGTCCGCTGCCGGGGATCCGTCGGCCGCTGTGACGGTGCCTTCGATGTAGGTTGTCGAGTCGAGCGTGACGATCAAGCCGTCGACACCGACAGGTTGTTGGGCGACGTAGTGCGGAGAGTAGCCCGGTTTCATCCAGCGAACTTCGACTTTTGAACGCCCGTTGTCGCTGTCAGGGCGAAATCGGAACACACCATTCTCGTCGGTTGTGGTCTCGTCGCCGGGGTGCCAACTCCATGCATCAACCGTGACTCCGGCCAGCGGGCTGCCTTCCGCATCGATAACAACCCCAGCCAGCTCAAGCGGATCGATGTTCTGCGGCATCATCTTCTGGACATCGTCATCAAGTGTCGGGGGTGGCGAATCCTGTGTCTGCGGAGCGGCGAGCGATACTGTTAGTGTCGTTAGGAAAAACGCACAGACAACCGCCAGCAGCACGAGCAAGCTTGCACCTTCGGCCAAACGCGCGCCATGGCTGGGCTTTGTCGTGGAGCAGTCGATCAGTCGCTCAAGCCGAATTCGCAATTGGGATCGCGAGGAAACCGAGGGTACGGCGGTCGAAACGGCTGAGTGGTTCCGTGTCAGCGCCGCGCGGCCACGGGTGGCGACTTCAATGAGCGTCCCCGCGTAGCGTTTCGGATCGATTCCGCAGCTCACGACCGATGCGTCACAGGACAGCTCTCGATTCAGACGCACTTGGCGTGAGATCCACCACACCAATGGATGGAAGAAGAACAGCGTTTCGACGATGCTCTGCAGGAAGTTCACCAACGCGTCATGCCGCCGCAGATGGGTAAACTCGTGTAACAAGACATGCTCGATTTGCTCGATCGAAACTCCGTTGGCCAACGCGACAGGCAGCAAAACGGCCGGACGAAACACGCCAACGACGGTCGGGACCATGGTCTGGTCGCACCACAGGACCAATGGCGTCTTTCGCAATGTGAATTGTTTCGCAATGCGATCCGCAAGTCGTTGCACGTCCGGGTCTGTGACCCTACTGGCGCCTTGACGCAGTCGACGGCTCTGCCAGTATCCCCGCAACAGCCGGAGGGTAAACAGCGTGACGCCAACCATGTACGCCATCGTCACGTACCTTGCCCATGAATCATTACCACCGATCCAAGAATCGCTTTCCGATGAAAGAGTCAAAGCTGTCTTCGCTCCAATCTCTCTTGTCGCACTGTCCGGCGGTGCAACGTTGCCGGAGGTGATTGGCCCGACTTCACCTCCACCTGGCGTGTTTTCTACTCGCAAACTCTGTGAGTACGAACCGCTGCCCAGACCGCTGCCCAGAGTGATCGCTGGTGCGATCCGGGCCTGGCTGGTTGCTTGGGCCGGCTCGGCCAGCCACAGCGCGACAGCGAACATCGGCAGCATGGATGCAAGTGCCAAAATGCTCCAGCCGTATTTTGCTTCCGGCGATTTCAGTCCTGCAAACCGTAGCCCCAGAAAGAAAATCGCTGCGGGAACGCAGGCGAGCCAAAGGAAGTGCATCAGTGCGTGCCCGAAAAGCAGGAGAAGATCATGGTCGAGTCGCGACATTTTTTTCACCGATTGTCTTTGTTCTGAGAACGGTTCACTTCCGCACGAAGTTCGGCCAACTCTTGGTCGCTAAGGTCCGCAGCTTCGAGCAAATTGATCATCGCCGTTGCCGCGGAACCATCGAATAAACGGTCGACCAGATCACGCATCATCCGCTTGGCGGTCGACGACTTGGTCACCTTGGCTCGATATTCAAACCGGCCGCCGGACTTCTTGCGAACGACGAATTTCTTCTCTTCCATGATTCCCAGAATCGTCATCACCGATTGGTAAGTCAGCGACCGAGTGGGCTCCAGGGCATCGCGGACGGCCTGCCCGGAAAGCGGGCCTGAGTCCCACAGTACCTGCAAGATCTCAAGCTCCAGTTCGGTCGGATGTTTGGAAACGCGCCGCGGCACTGATCACTCCCGCTTCAATATCGAAGAAATTCGATTGTCGAATCAATTAGATATTGGTTTCGGCTGGAAGTCAAGCTTGTTTTTTTGAGCACCCAGTGATGCCTCACTGGCGGCGTCCCACAGCGGGATCGCCTGGCTTCCGAACGGCAGACGCAACACGCGGCTGGGCAGAAGACTGCAACGAACGGTGAATTAGCGTGCAGTTTCAATCTTTGGACGGATGTGGCACATCCCTTAGAATGGAGGTGACCATCCAGAATCGCTCTGTCGGATACACATGTCCAAACCAACCGTACGCGAAACCAGCGCTGAGTATTCGAGCCCGGTGCCGATACTCAACAGTGGCGACGTCTTGGATTCGGATGAGTTCTTCAGGCGCTATGCTGCGTCTCCTGGCAGTGTGTTTGCCGAACGGATCAATGGGAGGGTCTATTTGACGTCGCCCCTGCATGCGGCCAGTCATGGTGATCCGCATGCTTTGTTTGCGACGTGGCTGGGCACCTATGCGGCGCAACAGGAAGCATTGACTCTTTCAGACAATCCGACGGTTCGATTGGACGCCAATAACGATCCGCAACCCGACTTGTGCATGCGGCGGGAAAATGGAAACACACGACTTGTCAATGGATACATCCACGGTCCGCCCGAATTGATTGTTGAAATTGCAAGTTCCTCCGCCAGCTACGACCTTGGCGAAAAAAAACTGGTTTATCAGCGAGCCGGCGTCCTGGAGTACCTCGTCTACGAGACGGAAAAACAGAACGTGGTCTGGTGGCGATTGGAAGATGGTGCGTACGTGGAGTTGCCTGCGGTCGAAGGAGCATCCAAGAGCTGCGAGTTTCGGGGGCTGTGGCTCGATGAATCGGCGATGCGAGCAGGCGATGGAAAAGCGTTGCTGGCAACGCTTGCCGAAGGCATGCGGTCGATTTCGTAAACGACGCCTCATGCGACGCTCGGGGGAGAGCTGGAAATTGTGTCGACTGGCCGGGGCGGTCGTATTATCGCGTTCAGCCTTAGATTGCCCCACATCTCGCGGACTCAATCCGCCTGCGGAGCAGGTTTTTCCCCGAGAGGGGATACAGCAAGTAGCCGGTGGTCGCCTTAGTTCCAGTTTTGCAC
>NZ_JANZKV010000189.1 GCF_025060895.1 Stieleria sedimenti
GCGGTATTGGCCTTCAGGCGTCTCCGGGACGCGTTGCCACGCATCCCGCGATACCGGATCGGCTAAAGCCTAGACACCAACACGCATGCCGATCGGCTGATCCATTCCAGCGGAATCAACCGAGCATCCAGGCGGCCTTGTAGCGAAGACCGAGGTTCAGAATCCGCTGCATCAACATGGAATACTCGATGCCGGCCGTTTCGGCGGACTCGGCAAAGTCTTCGCCGTATTCCAGGTTCGGATTCGCGTTGGCCTCCAGCACGTGGATTTCACCGGAGTTGCTCAGCCGCAGATCCATGCGGGCGTAGCCACTCATGTTGAGGGCGCGGTAAACGCGTTTGCAGATCTTTTGGATTTTTTCGCCCATTTCGCCACCCAGGTCGACCGCCTCGTGGGTGGTGATGCCGTGCTTCTCTTGATACTTGCGATTCCACTTGACTTGGCTGGTGGCGATGCGGGCGGTTTCGGCGGGCATTTGGCCGAAATCCATTTCCCAGGGCGGAAACGTTTGTAGCCGCTGATTGCCGATCACGCCGACGTAGATCTCGCGGCCTTCGATATACTGTTCGACCATCGCGTCATCGTGGGTGTGCTCGTGGACGAACGCGACGCGTTCGAGCAACTGTTCGTCGTTTTGCACGATGGAGGCCTGCGAGATCCCGAACGACGCGTCTTCGGAGACCGATTTGACGAACAGCGGGAACTCAAGCTTTTTGGGACGGTGGATCGTGCGTCCGAACGGGAACACCGTGAAACGCGGCGTCTGGATGCGGTGGTAGGTGAGGATTTTTTTGCTCAGCGCTTTGTCTTTGCTCAGCAACAATCCGCGGGGGTTGCAACCGGTGTAGGGTTGCTGCATCAGTTCCAGGTAGCTGATCACGGCAAAATCGTAGGTCACCACGCCGTGGAATTCTTCCAGCAACATGAAGGTGATGTGCGGCTTGAAATCGGTCAGCGCGTTACGGATCGGAGACAGGTCATCGTAGACGCCCAATGGCAGCACCTCGTGCCCCAACAGTCGCAGGGTGTCACAGACATCAAATTCCGCTTTCCAGGCGTCGAGTTCTTTTTCCGGGATACCTTCGAGGGTCAGGGGGGGAACATGCCCGGTGCGGACCAGCACCAATACACGTAGCTTGCTCACATCATTACCCGCCTATGACCCGAATTGAGATAGTTGCTCGTCCGCAGGGCCACCAGGATCATCGCGTCACGTTTGCACGTCTCTGGTGTCGTTCCCAGCCTCAACTCTAACTCTCGACACCTTTCAATCATTTCCTGCAGGACTTGATCGACCATATACGAATAGGCGCCGGTCCAATTCGCGACGACCCTCCGAATCTCCCCACGCCAACGCGACAGCAGGGCGGCGGCGGTGGGGTTACGCCGATGACTCCGGTCGCACGAAAAGAGCTTGCGAAGATCTTTGTCGAAGACGTTCGGGTAATTCATGCCGTAGTACTCGCGTTTTCGCTGGTAGTGGGTCCGCAGCGTGCGGCGTATTTGCGACACCGGATCGATCCGCTGTTTGGTTTGGACCACCGCGGGTTTCCCCTCCAGACTGCTCATCAATTCGTCGATGAAGCACAGTTTCTTCAGCGCCGGCCAATTCCGGTAACGGGCTTTCCAGCGTGACTTGGGCGGTAACCAGACGGCAAAGGTCTCCGCAAAATCCTCCAACGGATGAGCCTGGGCGTACCACATGTCCAAATGCAGCACGTACTCACGGGACTGCGGCTTCGGACTGTAGAATTCCGGATAGGGGTCTGAGGACCTGCCGAACAGCTCTCGATAACGGGCTTTGCGGCGAATCTGAAACGCCGTGTCGATCGCGTGTCCGGCCTCGTGCCGCAAGATTTTCATGCACCAGCTTTTGGTTCCACCCTCGACCTCAAGCAACTGTTTGCGTTCCAAACGGATCAGTCGGGGGTGTGCCAAATAGAACGGGATCGCGATGCCCGGGATGCCATCGGGAGAAAACCAATCGTCGCTGAGCCAGAAGTGCGGGCGAAACTTCAGTCCCCGCTCGGCCAATTCGCTGTTCAATTGATCGATCCGGGCTTCCAATGGCGTACCGACAATGGAAAGCTGTAGATCGCAGATCCGAATGTCCAACAATTGGTCGTCTGAGAGTGACGACAGGTCGAGCGTTCTCCGTGCCATGGTTGTTGCGGTTAGGTCGTGAAATGGAAGTCCGATCGATGATCTTGGCGAGCCGTGATTGACTGCCCGCATCCGTGTATCCGACGTTACATGATGTCCTTATCCCAAAACAATACGTTACCGATACCAGGCGACGAGTCTAACGCCCAATCGCTGTCGAAACAAACGACATGTTGCGCGCTGTTGACCGGCGCCGGTCGATCGGCAATCGCTGTCATCGCATTGTGGGGTGAACGTGCCGACGTGTGCCTCACGCGTTTTTTTCGCTGCATCCGATCGCGGGCGATCGATGTCGGTCAAGTACGCTATGGCGTTTGGGCAGGCGGGGCTGCGGACGCTCCTCCGCCAGCAGACCGCTCATCAACAGAACCTGCCACGACCGCCGGCGAGTCGATCGTCGTGGTGCCGACCGCCCCACAACGCTACGAAATTCATTGTCATGGTGGAGAAGCCGCGATCGGTCGAATCCTGGATGATCTGTCTTCCATCGGTGTCCGCCGCGTCGCCCCGCATCCCCTGGACGGCATCCCGTCGGCCGGCCGGCTTCCGGTGGAGGATGCCGTTGATCAGCGTTTGATCGACGAAGCCGGTGCGGTGTTGTCTCAATGCACGACGGTGAAAACGGCTGCCATCGCGTTGGATCAGGTCCGCGGTGCGCTGTGTCAATGGCGACAGCGGTCGATCCAGGTGCTCGGCGAGGATCCCCGAAAGGCGGCCGAAATCGCCGTGCAAGCCCAACAGATCGCTGTTGCCGGTCGCATCGGACACCGCCTGACGCGACCGTTTGATGTCGTGCTGGCCGGTCCCCCCAACGTCGGAAAGAGCAGTCTGATCAATGCGCTGGTGGGTTACGATCGCAGCATCATCATGGATTTTGCCGGGACGACTCGCGATGTCTTGGATGCCGATACCGTGTTCGACGGATGGCCGTTGCGGCTGCGAGACACCGCGGGGTTGCACCGCAGCGAGGACACGATCGAGAAACAAGGCATCGACCGAGCGATGGACGCCATCGCGACGGCCGATCTGGTCGCCCAGGTCACCGAGCCGGGATTGCAATGGGACCACAAGGTGTTGGAGGCACTCGAACGCATCAACGCCTCCGTGCCGATCGTCAGGGTCATCAACAAATCGGACCTGTCACCGGTCGAGTCAGCTGCCGCGCCGGCGGACGCATTGACAACGGTTGCGACGACGGGTGAGGGCATTGGCAACCTGCTTCAAACCGTGGTCCAGATGTTGGTCGATGATCTGCCGCCACTCGGTCGTCCCGTCCCGATCAACCCACGTCAATGGGATTGGGTGAACGAGATCGCCAGTCTGGGCGAGCAGCCCGAGCAGATGATCGCCGGTTTGCGTCGCGGCGAGCGTTAGGCCAATGCCCTCTGCTTGGGATCTAGCGGTGTTAGCGGACCGGCGCGAGCCGTCCGGTGACTGCTTAGGATCTAACGTTATTAGCGGAACGGCGCGAGCCGTCCGGTGACGCTATCACAAACACCGTGAAGGACCGGAGGGCTTGCGCCCTACCGCTATCACAAACACCGTCTCTCCCAGAGGGGGAGAATCTAAATGGGTTGCCCAATCCTGCAGCAGAAGAATCGACTTCCCAAGGGAGGGTGACTTCCTCACTTGATGCGCATGGCGACTGAACGCTCAACCCCCAGACGCACACATCACTGTTTCGGTCGACGAGCCTCTTCGAGCATCTCGATCATCTCGGCGGTAACCAATGCCGACGGCAAGGCGTAGCTGACGACTCGGCCGGCGCGGGCGATGTTGATACCGATGACGTGACCGCGGCTGTCCAACAGCGGGCCGCCGCATTGATTGGGGGCCAGTACGGTGTCGTGTTGGATGACGCTGTCAAAGCCGCTCAGCCGCATGTTCCGGGGCCCGTTGACCTTGGCGTCATTTTCCGACTCCATCAACAACGCCTTGTCGCTCATTTGGGCGTCCAGCTCGAGCGTGTTCTCGCCCCGCATGATCGTTAATCGCACGACATCGCCGGGATACATTTTTTTCAGCGTGTTGACCGCCGATTCGGAGCCGAGCAACTGCAGTCCGTTGATTTTCAAAATCCGATCGCCGTCTTGTAGCCCGGCATTGTCGGCACCACTTTCCGGGTGAACGCGGCGGACCATCGCGGGGCCGGTCTGCGCGTCATAGAAGTTGACACCCAGGAGCCCTTGGTGGGCGACGTAACGTGGCGGAACACCCAGCACACCGATCCCGATCGTGAATCCGTCGCGTCCGGGTGAAATCAAGAAGCTGCCTGTCGGGGGGGCTACGGTGCTGAACGTCGCCGGTTTGATGTTCCAGCTGGCTTCCTCGCCGCCGTGAATTTTCAACAACGCCAGATCATTGGATTTTTTTCGGGCCGCGACACGGGCGTCCACTTTCTCGCCGCTTGGCAATCGCACCGAAACCGGATCGCCCCCGCTCAGCTCACTCCGCTTGGTCAGGATGTAGCCGTCTTCGGACACCACCGTTCCCAACGAGACGACCTGACTGCCCGAATAGACTTGCACGACCGATTGTTCCACGGTTTCGGACAGGGGCCGAACCAAACGCATCATCGCACCGCTGTCGCGTGACGCGATCGATGTCCGGTACTGCCCGTGGCTCATCCAGTGGGGCGTCGATTGGGCGTGAACCGCAGGCGCCAACGCGCTGCCCGAGAGGACCATCGACACCGCCGCGGCCAACACCATGGCGGCAGGGCGACGTTTTGAAAACCAGTCGATCGGTTGATGAATCATGGCGGCAATCAATAAAGGAGACGAATGTATTTTAATGGATTTCAAGATTCGAGCCAACGTGAACGGTGCGGCCATGCACCGAGTGCCCGCCACTCGGAGTCTAGTTCTCAGCGGCTGCCTCATCCCGACCTGCCGATTTCGATCACCAATCGCACCGTGTCGTTCCCCCGTTGGACCAAAACCGGGACGCGTTCGCCGGGCATGGTGTCGGCGACGGCATCGACGAGCGATTGAAAGTTTGTAATCGGCTGTCGACCGAATTTGATCACGATATCGCCTGTCAACATCCCACCGGCTTCGGCCGCCATGCCGGGCTTGACCGCGATGATTTCAGCGGTCTTGGTGGATTTGTTCCCCGAGACGCCGAGGGTGGGTTTGAAATTCGGCAAGAACCCCCAGGCCTGCCCGACCGCCATGCGGTCCCAGGATTCGTCGTAGTGGTCGATCGGCACATGCAGGTTGTCGGCGACGTCGTTGCCGATCCGGCTGTGGACGGCGATCAGCTGGCCGGCGAAATTAAACAGCGGGCCGCCGCTGTCACCACCGATCAGGGCGCAGTCGGTGCGGATCACATCGGGGCTGACTTCCAGCAACCTGCCGACGCGGATCACCGCGCCGCGGGACGGATCGTAACCGCCGGGATGACCCATCGCGATGCACCACATCCCGGGCACCAGGTTGTCGCTCGTGCCCAGGCTGGCGTGGGGCCAAGGCTTGCCACCGTTTTGGTCGGGATCGATTTTGATCAGTCCGGCGTCCACCTCTCGGTTCATACCGAGCGTGGTCGCGGAAACCTGGCGTCCATCGGACAACGTGATGATCGCTCGCCGTTGGGGACGCATGGCGACATGGGCGGCCGTGATGATGAAACCTTTGTCGTTGACAATCACGCCACAACCCTGAGCCGCACCGATTTTGACACTGACGGTACACTTGCTCGCCCGCTCGGCCACGCGGCGCTGTTGTTTTTCCATCAACTGCAAGATTTCAAGCGATTCGGGGACACCACCGCGGCGGTGAATCGGTTCCAGATCGATCGGCACCGAGACGTAGGTTCCCGCCGCGTTTGCAGCCGCCGTTTCCCGCGAATCGTTTTGCACGAACGCGTTTTCCTGGATCGATCGCGAATTGCGATCGCCAGTGGCGGCATCATCGGCGTAAGCGGGGGATGCAGACAGCAGGGAGGCCAGCACCACGCAGACCAGCCCGGAGAACAAACCACGGACAGAACAACGACCGACTAGATCAGCCCCCGCCCCCGCGATCCGATTGGTTTGACCAGCCTGGTTCAAAACACACTCCCTGTCGTAAAAGGCCCGGTTGAAAGTCACGTCACCCATTGTAGCCTCAACCCCAGAATTTTGAAAAAGTCACGGAAAAAGCCGGAATGAACGACAATACAGATGTTTTAGTGGTCGGTGCAGGCTACTTAGGGCAAACCGTGGCCCAACTGTCCGCGGCGTCGGGTGCGAGAGTTTACGCGACGACGCGCTCTGAAAACCGCTTCGCCACGTTGTCCGACAACGGATTTCACCCGATCCGTTTCGATTGGACCGATCAGGCAACCTCTAGAAATCTCCCTTTGCAGCAGTTATCCGCCGCCGCTCGGGTGCTGGTCGCGGTCAGCTACGACCGCAACAGCCGGCTGGGACGCTACGAGTCACAGGTCGGGGGGCTGAGAAACCTGCTCCAGCTTTTGCCGACCGACGTGCGACTTTGTTACATCAGCACGACGGGCGTCTATCACCAAACCGACGGCCGCTGGGTGGACGAAACCTCGCCGACGCACCCCAATCGCCTGGGCGGACGCGTCCATCTGCAGGCCGAGGGGTTGCTGCATGCCCACCGCCCGGCGGCACCGTGGACCGTGTTGCGGTTGGCGGGGATTTATGGTCCCCACCGAGTGCCCCGCGCCGCCGATGTCGTCGCCGGTCGACCGATCGCGGCGCCCGAAACGGGGTTTTTGAATTTGATTCACGTCCGAGACGCGGCGCGAGCAGTGCTGGCGGCCTGGCAAACGATGGCCGATCCGCCGCAACGTGTTTCCGTCGGGATGCAATCGCGGTTGTTCTTGGTCGCCGACGACGCGCCGGTCGTGCGAGGCGATTTTTATCGGGAAATCGCCCGACAATGCGGTGCCCCGCCGCCTCGTTTTGTCCCCCCCGCGGCCGACGCACCGATTCGGATGCGCAGTGACAGCAACAAACGCGTATGGAATCGAAAGTTACGGCGTGGTCTGTTACCGGGGTTGGACTTCCCAGACTATCGCTGCGGGCTGGCGGATGTCTTGCAGGCCCCCATAGAATGACGCCCCAACGAATTCAGAGCACCACACCGAACGCATGATCCAGCGCACCCCCCTCTTCCCCGGCATTCTCGAGTTGAACTTTCAAGCTCGTGAAGTGCTCGGTTGCAATGTCTATCTGATCTACGACGAGGATGAATGGGCGCTCGTCGACATCGGCTACGAAGAAACCGTCGACGATTTTGTCGAGATCATTCGCAAGCTCGATTTCCCCCTGTCCCGTTGCAAAACCCTGATCGCGACGCATGCCGACGTCGATCACATCCAGGGGTTGGCCAAGCTCAAGTCGCTGCTGAAGACCAGCGTGACGGCCCATCCCAACGCGGTGCGTCCGTTGGCCGAAGGCGACACGCTGTGGACGCTCGCCGAAATCGAAGCCCAGAATCTGAAACTGGACATGCCCAAGGTCGACGTCGAACACCAGGTGAACGACGGCGACGTGATCAAGATCGGCAATTTGGAAGTCGAAGTCTGGCACACGCCGGGCCATACAAACAGCCAACTCGCCTTCCGCATCGGCGACGTGCTGCTGAGCGGCGACAACATCTACCGTGACGGATGCATCGGCGCGATCGACGCACACCACGGCAGCGACATCAAGGCGTTCCTGCAATCGCTGCGACGCATCCGCGACAGCGACGTCAAGTGGTTGGCACCGAGCCACGGTCCCATCTTTGCCAACGACAAAGACTTCATGAACAAGACCATCGATCGCGTCAGCGGTTATCTGAAGATGGCCGATTTCGGAACCCTGGCCGAGTCCTGGCCGTTGATGGACCAGTGGGACGAAGAAGTCGCCGCAGGCAAGCTGCCCGAAGGGCTGGGGTAGTCCGGTCGAGGTTGTGGCCGGGACGGGAGGAGCTAGCGGAACAACGCGAGCGGGCTGTCGATTTAGTCGGGTTCTGCTGAGTGAATGGTGAGCCGCTGGCCGTCAGGCCTCGGGCAACGTCGCAGTGNNGTATCCCGAAGGGATGCCAGCGAGTAGCCGGAGGTCAGCGCAGCGCCACCTCCGGGAAGGCCGTCGCGGAAATCTTCTCGACCCCGGCGGGGTCGCAGCGAATGGATTCGCCGGCGGGGGCGCAGTTCGCCTTTCGAAAAGAGTTGATCGCGATGCGTGTTCACTCGGTGTGGCAGGCCGGGGCCGAGGGTTCGGGGCCGATTTGCTTCGACACCCTTCGGGGTCGCGTCAGGCGGGTGACCGGATGTCCGGAGGTGTCGCTGCGCTCACCTCCGGCTACTGGCTTTGACCCCGCCGGGGTCATGGCAGGCGTCGCAGAGCGCGCCGCCGTGACAGCTAACCACTAACCACTAACCGCCGGAACTCAAACACCGCTTCGCCCGGCTCGACGCGTTCGACGATTCCGTCGACCGTGCCGACTTGTGCACAACGCTCAAGATCCGCCTCGTACCCGGCCGCAATCAAGTTGCGTCCGCCCAGGGAGTGGCGCAGAGACTGTTGCAGCGGTCGCGTGTTTCCCTCGGCTTGTCGCCAGGCACTCCAAGCGATGCGTGCCGAGTCGTCGATGTGACCGGACGGCTCGGAACCCTCCGACTCGGGCGGAGCCAATCGGTCGATGATGGCACCGGCCAACAGGACGTCTTCGTAACTGATCTGACCATTGGTCCCGGCACAGACGATTTGCAGGTGTGGCTCGGACCGCACGGCGGCAAGGGTGGCGTCGAGGTTCAAGAACGAAGCGGCCAACAAACGACGTGATCGCATGGCCGCATGAATCGCGCGGGTGCCGTTGGTGGTCGTCAACACGAGATCGCGGTCCGCCACGCGCTCGGGCGTGTACTCGGCCGGCGAGTTGCCCAGATCGAATCCGTCGATCGGTTTGCAATGCCGTTCGCCGCACAACAGCGGACGAATCGCGGCCTGGTCGGCGAACTCGGCGGCGGCGTGAATGTTCTCACACGTGATCATTCGGCGGACGCCCGAGCGGCCGGCCGTCGCCATGACGCTGGTCGCGCGCAGCACATCGATGATGATCGAACAGGCCTGGTGCAAATCGCACTCCGGCGACAGTTCAGACGGCGTCAACGAGACAGAGATCGATTGATTCATTAAACCATCCGCATGGATTTCCAGCGGCCTCCGAGGAATCGTGTGGTCATGGTGATTGCCAACGCCCAAATCCAGATCGTGATCACCCACCACCACCACGTCAGCGAGGAGCGGCCGGGATCAAACGCGACTCCGGCGGTGATCGAAAGCGCGCTCGTCGCCGCACCGGCGGCGAGCACAAACCAAGTGTCTCCGGCACCCTTGAGCGCCGCACTGAAGATCAGTTGAACCGCGTCGACCAGGACGTACGAGGCGACAAAGCCCAACAGCCCGCCGGCCAGCACAATCGCCTGGCGGGAGTTTTCATCCGGCGTTCCCAAGGCGTACAGCGAGAGCATCCAATCGCCGACGACCAGGTAAGCGATCGCCCAAAACGCCGAATAAACCAAGGCGATCAGCAGCGACGCCAGTGACGTGCGGACGGCAAAGGCGGGACCGTTTTGAAGCAAATGCCGTCCGACCAGCACCGACGCGGCGATCGCGATACCGACCAGCGGAATGAACGCGATCATGTTGAAATTGATCGCCATCGTGGTCGCGCGAAGCGGCACGTCGCCGAGCTGGCCGATTTTCAAGATGATGATCGTGAACGCGCCGGCTTCGGTCAGGTACATCAACCCACTGGGCAGACTGTAGTACAGGAAATTGCGCAACATCGGGAAATCAATCACCAAGCCGCGGCGCATCCCATAGCGACTTTCCAACGCCGGCCTGCTGAGCAGCCAGGTGTAGCAAACGACTTTGAACCAGAACGCGATCACGCTGCCGACCGCCGCCCCGGCAATGCCCCATGCCGGAAACCCCGCCCATCCAAAAATCAAAACCACGTCCAACGCCACATTGAGCAGTCCGCTGGCGACCGAGACCCACATGATCACCGACGTGCGTTCGGTGCCGCTGAAGAAACCGCTCAATGCCGACTCGATCACCAACCCCAATCCACCCAGCATCAACCAACGCATGTAGGTCGTCTCGGCGGCAATCAATTCTTCCGGCTGCCCGGTCAAGCGGAACAGCGATTCGGCGGCCAGGGAGGCGGCGATGAAAAACGGAACCGTCATCAGGGCCAACCAGATCGATTGCCAGAGCAAACGCCCGACCTTGTCCGGTTCTCCGTTTCCGATCAATTGGCCGATCACCGCACCGGTCATCGCGGCGGCTCCGATCGGCACACAGACCACCACCCAAAACAGATTGCCGCCGGCCATCGATGCACTCATCGACGCACCGTCATAGAACATCAGCAGGGTGCGATCGGCAAACAAGACGATGGACATCATGCCCGCGCTGACCATCAACGGAATCGCGACGCGCAGCACTTCGGCGGCCGCTTCTGCCAGATTGGTCGGCACAGGCAGGGCCGGGACGGTATCCGCTGGCTGTGACAGGTCGTGACGCCCGCCAGAGATGTCCGACATCGGGGATTACGCAAACCGGTCCGAGGGCATCCGCGAGATGACCACGGCGATGATCACCCCGGCGACCAACCCGCCGATGTGCGCGCCGTTGGCGATCCGCTCGACGAAGAAAATGCAAAACACCAGCCAGCCGAGCATGATCGCGACGTTGGACGGCATCATGCGAACCGGATAAGACGGCGAAAGAGCCGGGCGGATCCAAAGGTAACCGAACAATCCGTAGACGGCCCCGGAGGCGCCGATCGAAAACGGCGAACCGGCCAACCCCGCCAGCATCGGCGGCAGCGCGTCCTCCGGTGGCAACCAGATTTGCACCAAGCCGCCAAAGATGCCGCTGGCCAACAGCAACAATGCCATGAACCACGACCCCTCCAGCCGCTCGATCGCCGAACCGAGAAAGAAGATTCCGAGCATGTTGAACGCCAAGTGGTACGTGTCACCGTGTAAGAACAGCGGCGTGATCAGCCGCCAAACCTCGCCCTTCTTGATCGACGCCAGCGGGTCTTTACCGGTCACGTAATCGCGCCAATCGACGAAGGACAGACCATAAAAGATGGTCTCTTCGGTTGAAAGTTCGCCGGGGACTTGAGAAATTTTGGGGCTGCCGAATCCGGTGGAAAAACTAGCGATCACCGACAGCACCACCATGGCGATGACGACCGGAATCGTCTGCTGTCGCGTCGGCACCCCCATCAAGGGGCCGGCCCCGGTGGCGGGGGCTTTCGGGTTGACCTTTTGCTGCAAACGTTTTTTCCGCTTTTCCTCGCTCTGCCGCTGTTTCCGAATCCGCTCGGCCTCGTCACCGACACGGTACTTTTCATCCGTCGGGGACTGCAAAAAGGCCTGCAGCTCCTGCTTCGCACGCTCGATGTGGGATTCATCGCGAATCCACAAATGGCATTGTTTTCCGCCGGCCGCACCGTCCGCTGCGGGAGCGTCTTCGATGTCGACGTTGCATTCGATCGAGAGCGTGAACAGAAAGTCCGCAAAACGTCTCGCTTGGTCGGGATCCGTCAAAGTGCCGATTCGGCGCATGCAATTGTTACAAAATAGGTGGAAATAACGGCCGTAGATCTGGATGCAATGCGCTCGGAGTGGGCTGCGGTGCCGCGCAAAGACTTGCCGCCGGCGGCGGACTACCCGATACTATGACGGTTAGTCAGTTTTGCCGCCATGCGGTCCAAAAAATAGTCACCGATTGACGGCCGTTTCCGAGCGTTCGTCTTACATTCCATTCGGTGTCCGACTAAATACAATCACAATGCGACCGCAACCGCTGTCGTGTTGGAACGCGCAAGTTTATTTGTCCTCCAAAAAACCAGGTGACGCCCCGATGGCAGTCAAATTGAGTGAAAGAGCGGCCCAAGAGGTCCAACGATTCCGTACCGAACACAATTTTGGCGAAGAAATGGTCCTGCGGATCGGAGTCGCCGGTGGCGGGTGCAGCGGATTCAATTACACGCTGAATTTCGACGACAGCTACGATGAAAAAGCGGACTCGAAGTACGAGTGCCACGGAGTGGAACTGGTCGTCGACAAGAAAAGCGCCCTTTACCTCGACGGAACCACCGTCGATTGGTATGAAAGCCTGGAAAAACAAGGCTTTACGTTCGAAAACCCCAATGCCGTCAAAACCTGCGGCTGCGGAAGTTCCTTCCAGGCCTAGTCCAGCTGACGACCGACCGCGTTGGTGTCCAGGCTTTAGNNGTATTGGGCTTTAGCCGCATTCCCGTCACCCTTCGTTTGACGAGGTGATCCGCTGGGAATCTTCTCGAAATCAATGATTTGGCTGATTCGGGTCTACCAGACTCGAATCAGCCCGTTGTTCCCGCCCCGCTGCCGGTTCACGCCGACGTGCAGCCAGTATGCGGTCGAAGCGATCCGCAATCGTGGCCCGGTCGCAGGGGTTTTCTGGACGGTCGTGCGAATTTTGAAGTGCCACCCCTGGCATCCCGGTGGGCACGACCCGCCGCCGCAATAAAAAATCTACGTTTCAGCGGATTTGGCGTGCGCCACGGCGACTCAATCGGCCCTTGAAGAAAGCATCCTTGGTCGGATGGACGTCCCGATTCCCTCTTGATGGCTCCTTTTCGATTGTCACCGTCCGCATGTGTCACTGTCCGCATGTGAAGGCGAGCCGTCACCGCGGCGGCGAAAGCGTGACAGACCGTTTAAAATAAAGCGGTTGGTTTCAGGTTCGATTTGGGAGATGGGTGACGGATTTCAAAACGGCGTGACCGCAAATTCACCGATTGGGGGGGCTTCGCTGCCCGGCGCGCATTTTTGCCGGAACAATCGTGGGTTCCCAGACGTCCTAGACCGGGCTGTGAAAAGGTAGCGGTTGTGCGGGATTTTCTCAGTCCGCCCCGCCCTGTGTGCCGAATGGCCCAAGAGACGGTTCTGAGCTGTTGAAATCTCAAGATCCGTGATTGTCCTGGGTGTTCGCAAGAGTTTCTCCCGTCGTCGCCCAATGCCGTTCACCGAAGCTGGTTAAATAGAGATGTTCCAAGGTCGCGAAAAACGAGTCCGTCGAAGTCGCCTGAGCCGTTTGCTGGGTCAATTGAGCCGCAATACCCAACCGTCCTCCGCGACCACCCCCCGGATCAAGCGAGGGGAACGGCTGAAACTGGAAAGTCTGGAGGCTCGGCAGTTGCTCGCCGGGGACGTCTCGATCGTTTCCACCGATTCGATGGGCCCGATCGACGAGCGTGCCGAAGTCGCCATGGTTGCGGCCGCCACCGCCGGTTCGACGTTGACAACGGTCAGCGAAGCGGAGGGCGAATCGGCGCCGGATCTGGTCCAGTTCGCCAAGGACTTGGCGGCCGTCGGTCGCGATGCAAACGGCAACCCGATCTCCGGACAAGGCCAAGTGACGTTCTTTGGCGCCGGCTGGTGCCCGGCCTGCTCGGAACAGAAACACCTGTTTGAAGACGGGTCGATTTACCTGCCCTTCGTGGAAGTGACCAACCCCGATCGGTCGATCAGCCAGCTCGGCATCGACAACAACATCACGGCCTACCCGACGTGGGTGTTTCCCGATGGGTCGCGAGAGACGGGCGTGCTGACGCTGCAACAGCTGAGCGATCGATCCGGTGTGCCGATTCCCCAAGGGGAGAACCCGACGTTTGTCGAGATCGGTAACCAGACCGCCTTGATCGGTTCGCCGCTGCACGTGCCTGTGGACGCCTACGACCCCGACGGTGGTCCGCTGTCCGTGACCGTCTCGGTCGCCGATTCGAACCTGCTGGAGGCCAGTGTGATCAGCGGCAACCGTTCGATCCGGATCGACATGGCGACCTACGGTGACATGGTGATCCAGATGTTCGAGCAGCGTGCCCCGACTGCGGCCGGACGCGTGATCAATTTGGCCAATCTCGACTTCTACGACGACATCATCTTCCACCGCGTGGTCGACGATTTCGTGATCCAGGCCGGCGACCCGACGGGAACCGGAACCAGCGGTTCGACGCTCGGAAACTTTGACGACGACTTTCACCCCGAATTGCAGCACAACCGCAAAGGGGTGATGTCGTTCGCCAAGTCCAGCGACGACACCAACAATTCGCAATTCTTCATCACCGAAGTTCCGACGCGTTTCTTGGACTACAACCACAGCGTCTTCGGCCAATTGATCGAAGGATTTGACGTCTTGGATGCGATCAGCGAACACGCGGTCAACGGTGCCGACCGACCGACGACGGACATCGCGATCAACACGATTGAGGTGTTCAACGACACGGAAAACTCGTTGATCATGTTGAAGCCGACCGGCAACGGCGTGGGATCGACCAACGTCACGGTGACGGTGACCGACGGTGACGGCAACACGCACAGCGAGACGTTCCAGGTCGACGTCAACAACGACACACAGAACAGTCAGCCCTACCTGAATCAGGTGACGGTGCCTGCCGAATTCACGCGGAACACGCCAGCGACGTTGCAGATGTCCAGCACCGACATCGAAGGTGATGCGGTCAGCTATTCTGCGACCGTCATTTCGGGCGGCTCCAATGCGACCGCTTCGATCGATCAAAACGGATTGCTGACGGTCACGCCGGCAACCGGATTCACCGGAACGGTCGACGTCCAAGTCACCGTCCGCCCCGGACCGGGCGTCACCGGCAACAGTTCCAGTGACAGCGACAATCAAGTCTTGACGTTCAACTTCGCAGGCGAACAGGTGCTCGCCGCCCCCACGTCGATTGACTTGAGTGCGGGCAGCGATACCGGCAGCAGCGACAGCGACAACATCACCAATTCGGGGTCACTGGCGTTTGTGGTCGATGGCGTCACCAGCGGTGCGACGGTCCAGTTGATCAACCTCCAAACGTCCGCGGTCTTGGGCGAAGCCGTCGCCAGCGGGACGAGCGTCACCATCACGACCAACAACATCGCCGCCCTCGGCGAGGGCACCTACAACGTGACCGCTCGCCAGGTCTTCAGCGGACAAACGAGCGAGCAAACCGCACCGGTGAGCGTCACCTACGACACCACCATCCCGACGTCGGTGATCAGCAGCGCCAACACCCGCGCCAATGTCGGGCGGCTGTATGAAACCGATTTGATCAACAGCGAAGAAGGCTCGATCACGTACGCGTTGACGCAGTTTCCCGTCGGCGCGACGATCAACGCCGGTTCGGGCGTGATCCAGTGGACGCCCGACGCCGGCGATGTCGGCGACACGCAATTCTCACTGGCGATCACCGACTTGGCCGGCAACACGCGTACCGAAAACTTCACCGTCACGGTCGCCGAGGCTCCGAAAGCCGAAGTCAAATTGGTGCTCAGGGATACCGACGGCAATGAGGTCAGCGACGTCAACGTGGGAGACGAGTTTGTCTTGGAACTGGTCGGTGTCGACGCCCGCGGCAGTTTTGACCGCGACGGGGTGTTTGCGATCTACACCGACATCCTGTTTGATTCCTCGATCATTCGCGTCAAAGGCGGGACGACGATCGAATACGTCGGCAATTTCACGCTGTCGCCCAAGGGGACGTTTTCGACCGGCTTGATTGACGAACTCGGTGCCGCATCGACCGCCGCGGTCGCGACCGGCGAAGCCGAGTCCGTGATCGCCCGCGTGCGGATGGAAGCGGTCGCCGCGGGAAGCGTCAACATCCGCAGCGAAGAAGCCGACGAGTCCAGCAGTGAGATGTTGCTCTACGGCGAGGATGACCAGATACCGGCCGATGCGGTGTTCTTTGGCAACGTCAACTTGACCGTGGGGTTGGATTTCACGTTGCTCGATGACGCGATCACCGTCGCCGAAGATTCCGGGGCGACGAGCATCAATGTTCTGGCCAACGACACCACCACTGGCACCGCGGCCTTGTCGATCATCTCGGTAACCCAACCGGCCAGCGGAGGCACGGTCAGCGTGAATTCGGGCCAAGTGTCGTTCACGCCGGCGGCAAACTTCAACGGCACAACGACGTTTACTTATCGGGCGGGGGACGGCAGCGGCGCGCAAGACATCGCCACGGTGACCGTCACCGTCACCCCGGTCAATGATCCGCCGACCGGCCTGGACGACTCGTTTGAGGTGGTCGAAGGAACCACCGCCAATCGGTTGGACGTGCTGGCCAATGATTCTCTGGATCCCGACACCGATGGCACGCTGACCGTCACGTCGGTGACCAGCAACACGTCGGGTGCAACCGTCGATGTTTCCTCGGATGGCTTGGCTGTGGATTACACGCCGCCGGCCGGGTTCACCGGAACCGACACCTTCACCTATGTCGTCAGCGACGGGCAAGCCACCGATACGGTAACGGTGACCGTCACGGTGACGTCGTCTGATTCGCCACCGACGGCGCGCGACAACACCTTTACGGTCAACGAAGACACCGCCGAAGCCTCCTATGACATCCTGGCCAACGACGACCGCGACGTCGATGACCAAGCGTTTGTCATCGAAAGTGTCGGCACACCCAGCCAAGGCGGGACGGCTCGGTTCAGCAGCGACGGCTCCACGTTCTTCTACGCACCGGCCGCTAACTTCTTCGGCACCGAAACGGTGACCTACACCATCCGCGACACCGGCGGCGGAGTCGCAACCGCGACGGTCACGTTTACCGTCACCGAAGTCGAGGACCCGCCACCGGTGCTCGACGACACCGTTCAGATCAATCTGGGCAGCGGAGCATCGGTCGTGCTTCGCTTGGAAGATTTGCCGGAGAACGTCGATGGCGATGGCGAAACATTGCAACTGAAGCTGACCACGGCCCAGCAAACGACGGCGCAAAACGGAACCGCGTCGGTCAACACCGCCGGGACCGAGTTGACGTACACCCCGCCCAGCAGCACGTTCACCGGGACCGACACGTTGACCTATAGCGTGTCCGACGGATCCGGCACCGACAGCGTGGGAACGTTGACGATCGAAGTGCTGGATTTGACCCAGCGAAATATCACGGTCAGATTCAGCGGCAGCCAGGGCCGCAGACTTCTTTCGGCGGTTCGTCTGACCGGAACGGATGCGTTGGGCAATGCCGTCAGTGAGTCGCCGACGCTCGATGGTGTCAACTTGTACTTCGCGAACTTGTTGCCCGGTGACTACGTCGTCGAGATCCCGGCGATTCCGTTCTTCAGCGGCGCCGACGAGCCTCAGCAGTACACGATCAATAGCGGCGCGGACGACGGTGACGCGGTGATCGACGCACAGATGGGACGGATCAAACCGGAGTTCATCTCGATTCAAGATTGGCTGGGCTCGACGCCCCAGCAATCCGCCCTGGTCGTCGTCCAACCCGGCGAGCAGGCGTTGCTGGCCGAGCCCACGTCACTGGCGTCAGAATCGATTTCCAACGCCAGCTTCGCGCTCAACGATCTGGGGACCGAACTGACCATCTCCGGTGAAGACGACGACGCCGGCGGCACCGATCCCGATACGTTGAATGCAGCCGTCCTGATCAGCAATCGAAATATCGTCCAGCCGCGCGGGCAGGTCGGCGACTTGAGACTGTTCCGCGTGAACGTGGACGGCAACGCCGTCAATTACAGCCGCACCCCCGCGGCAAACAGTGCGGCGACAACGCAGCTCGCTGCCGGCAGCGGTGAAGGCGAACAAATCGGCACGCAATCGTCGGACGCCTCGGCAGACGACGCGGTGAGCAGCCAGCTGACTGAGGGTGAACCGGCGACGGGCATCTTCTCGACTGCCGGTTCGGGCGAAGGGGAATCGGTGGCCCAGGCGACGTCGGTCAACGAGGTCGCCGCACCGATGTTGTCTTCCGATCTGCTGGCTCCGACCACGTCCGACGATTCCGACGCCGACAGCGAACCGGCGGCGGCGTTGGAAGTCTCCCCTGCCGGCGCGAGTCGAATGTCGGCTTCCGAGGCGGCTTCGGAGACAGACGACACGGGCGCGGAAACGGACAGCGAGACGTCCGAAGCGGAGTCGGATGCGGAGGCTGAAGCGACCTCCGGGGCCGGTCTGAGTGCGAGTCCGCTCAGTCGGTTTTTCCGCTTTAGGCGGTGATTTGCGGTTTTTTTGAGATTCGGCCAGGAAATTTGGCCGCTGTTTTTGGGGCTTTTTCCGAGCCGTCAAAGACGGCTTTTCGGCGGCGTGGTTGCGACGGACCGATCGCCGAAGCCGCCTGGAACTGCGAAAACACGGGCTTTTAAGCGTTTTTGGACGAATTCGGCCCCGGGGATTTCCCACGCGAGCTACGGTTCGTTCGGCTAAGAATCGCCGGAAACCCCGCAAATTGCAGGGTTTTTTGGACGATGCCGGGTTGCACCAACCTTTCGCCCAACATAACACTTGGCCGTCACAAACACACGGGATCGCAATCCCCTCTTCAACCCTTCCTGCATAAGCAATCAGAAAAGGTTCTCCCAAATGGCTAAAGCTCCGCCGAAGGCACCTACGAAGACTCAAATCATCGCGAACATCGCTGAGTCGACCGAATTGTCCAAAAAAGATGTCGCCGCGGTTTTCGACGCGCTGACCGACGAGATCGCTCGTGAAATGGGCCGCACCGGCTCCGGTCAATTCACCATCCCGGGTCTGTGCAAGATCCAACGCAAGGATGTGGAAGCCAAACCGAAGCGCAAGGGACGCAACCCGTCCGACGGAAGTGAAATCTGGCTGAAGCCCAAACCGGCCAGCAAGAAGGTCGTCATCCGTCCGCTCAAGGGCCTCAAGGAAATGATCTGAGCCTGGCCCCAAGCCTCGCCTTCGAGAAATCGAGACGGCACGCGACACTGATTGTCGCGTGCCGTTTTTTAATGACGCCACGCTCTTTTTCTGTTGGCGACAGCCCAATACCGCTAAGTT
>NZ_JANZKV010000019.1 GCF_025060895.1 Stieleria sedimenti
CTGCGATGCGCCGACGGTGCTTCGTGCCCTCCGCCGGCCCCCGTGTCGGCGGAGGGTCGTTTGAACCGAGCGTTTGTCCTCCAACCCCCATTCGGACATCGCAGCAATGCCTGGAAAAACCTGGGTCCTGAGCGATTAGCCACTTAAATCCACGAAGAACCCCTGAGGGAGAGAATCTAAATGGTTGCAATATCCTGCAGTAAGAGGCTTTCCAGAGGTGTCGCTTCGCTCGCCTCCGGCTACAGGCTTGGATCCCTTCGGGATGTCGATTCAGGATCAGCTATTTGATGCGGGACCGACAAAAAACTAAAAGATTCTGGTAAGCGCCGACGGGCGGGGTGGCACTAACGGGGCACCGAAGCCGAACGTGTCGGCTGTTTGCTTTTCGTTTCCGGTTCGTTAGGGACGCTGCTGTGACTTCTCGAAATTCTTCAACTCGTCGTTCTACCCCCTCCCGTCGCTTGCAACCGCGTCGTTTGCGGGGCGAAACCCTTGAAACCCGCCGCGTGATGGCCGCCGCCGTTGATCTATCGCCGGACGGGTTGCTGGTCATCGAAGGCGACGCCGACAACAACCGCATCTGGGTCGCGCAAAGCCGCAGCGGCGAACGGCTGCGGGTCTCGATCGACGGCCGCACCAAAGATTTCCCGGCGGCCAACATCAGCCTGATGAAGATCTTTGCCGGGCCGGGCAATGACGCCGTTCGTGTTTCACGTCGCGTCGAAATCCCGACCCAGATTTTCGGCGGTGACGGCCACGACCGGCTGGCCGCCGGCAGCGGACCGACCTTGATCGAAGGCGGCGACGGCCGCGACCGCATCCGCGGCGGTGCGGGCGTGAACGTGCTGTTCGGGGGTGCCGGCAATGACCGCATCGCCGGCGGCGCTTCGACCGACTACATCATCGGCGGTGCGGGCAACGACATTCTGCGGGGCGGCGCGGGCGACGACTGGATCTTCGGGGACGCGACCAATTCGCTGCCCGAAGGCGAGACCGATCCGCTGGAATACGCCAGACGGACGATGGATGTCAATCGCGGTGACGACATCATCGATGGAGGTCGCGGCAACGACATGGTGTTTGCAGGGCACGGCAACGACCGGATCCGCGGGGGCGCAGGAAATGACTTTCTGCACGGCGGCGGCGGGAACGATCGCATCCGCGGCGAGCGCGGTGATGACGAACTGATCGGGGGAGCGGGCAACGATGACCTGCGCGGCGGCTTGGGTGCGGACGTGATCCGTGCCCGCGACGGAGAAGTGGACGTCATCTTTGCCGATCGGCTCGATGAGTTGTTCGTCGACGACATCGACCGCATTGTCCGCCGCGATGACGGAGATTCGGAGGAAGCCGGTGATGCACTGGCAGCGAGCGTCTAGAATAGCGGGCCGGTGCTTTGTCACGGCCGACCAACCCTCCCCTCGCTTCGCTCGACCCTCCTTGTGAGGGAGGGTTATTCGCGATGTGTAGATCTCCGAGCATCATTGGACACCCGAGACGATCGAGCAACAACGCCTCCCAACGCGCACCGGCATCGGCTCCGGCGACCGCAAGTCGTCGGAGCTTTCGGTCGTTGATGCGGAATTGATCGACGCCCTGTTGGGCGGCAGCGGCGAGGCGTGGGAGAAACTGATCGATCGCTATGGGGCATTGGTGCGAAGTCGTGTGGCGGACGTCGCGGCCGTGTTTCAAAGGGGGCGTGATTGGTCGACGATCGACGATGTGACCGCGGAGGTGTTTGCGACCTTGTTGGCTCGCGATGCCGCCGCCCTGCGAGCGTTTCGCAATCAAAGTAGTCTGGCGACCTACCTGGCCGTGATCGCCACCCGCGTGGCACGCCGCGTGATGGCAAAACTGGTGCGCCATTCGCATGGACAACGTGATTCGTTGGATGATCTGGACGATCGACCCTCGGCGGTCGATCCGGAATCGCTGCTGATCGACAGGGAAGAACGAGACCGACTGCTGACGCTGGTCGATCGCCTGCCGCAACGGCAAAAAGACTTGGTGGTTGCGTTTTACCGGGAGCAACAAACATACGCAGAAATCAGTCACCGATTCGACATTCCGATCGGTTCCATCGGCACGACGCTTCGCCGCGCCGAAGAAAGACTCCGGCAATGGATCGACGATGAAACCGAATAATTCTTTCAACCGCAAAACGCTATTGCAGCTTGTCCAGCGAAGACTCGATGCAGTCTCCGCGGCCGGGGCCAGTTCCGGCGTCCGCGCCGAAGATCACGCCGGCGTCCTCGGTCGCGTCGTTCGTCAATTGATACACGAAGTGTCCGACGGCACGCCACACCGGCAAAACGCAACCAGCAGCGTCGTCCCCGTCCCCCTGCACGACGTCGCGGCCTACGTCGACGGCACGATGGACGATCCGGAAAAATTGACGGCAATCACGGAAGCGGCCAAATCAGATCCCGGATTGATGATGGAAATCGTCGCGGCGGTGCGCAGCCGTGGCGAAGCGAAAATGGTGGGGCTGGCGCCAGATCTGCGCTCGCATCTGCTCGCGTTGCAACACGCAAACACACCGTCCGCGGAAACGGTAACGGTCGCAACGGAGCGGCCACCATCGGATCGTCCCTCGACGCCGCCGTTGGTGCGGATGACCAAGCCCGCCGCTGACGACGCGACGCGAGTCAACGGCGCAGGGATCGTCTGGTTCACGGCCGCCGCCGCCGTCCTGCTGGCGATCGGTTGGTGGGTTCGCTCGGGAATGACACCGACGAATGATCCGATCGCCGAAGACGGCCAACGAATCAAGTCACCCGAACCGGTCGTTCCCGACCAAAACGTCGACGCGGATCCATCGACCGGACAACCGGACGGGCAAGCGCCCCTGTTGGTCGAGCATCCCGAATCCAAATCATCCCAACGGCCTGACGTTGCACCGACGCCTGCGATCGAGCCGCCTTCGGATCGCAATCCGGCTGCCCCCTCCGACGTCGCCGTCGCAACGGACGTCCAAGCCGACGCGCCGATGGTGGCGGTGGAAGCCACACCCGAAGAAACGCTGACGCCTACGCCGAGAACACCGAACAGCGAATCGCGCCCCTTGGTTCCCCGGACGCCACAAAAGCTGGTCGCCCAGTGGAGCCAGATTGACGGCCTGTTGCTTCGCAGCGAATCGTCGGTGGGGGCGGCCGGTTCGTCATCGAGCGAGTCCATACCGGCGAGTGTGACGGTCGGCAGCGCGTTTGACTTAGCCGCCGAGGGGCCCGGTCGGGTGATGAAGTTACAAACGCTTCCGCTGTGTCGAGCCGCGGCCGCGTTGGCCGGGGGCGGCGAACTGGTCATCGCCGCGGACACCGAACTGGAATTGACGCCCGGCGGCACGATCCATCTGCTGCACGGTTCGATCGCATTGCTGGGCCTGAATGAAAACAGTGTCGTCCGACTGGGCCGGAGCATCGCCAACAGTGTGTCGTTGAAGGGCGTTGCGTCGGACGGTCAGGGTGGCGGCGATGTGGTGGTGCGAAAAACGGTCACGGGAATGGAAGTCGATGTGACGGGAAATCCGGTGAAGGTGAACGAGCGATCGGTCGCCGATTCGCGTTTGAAGCTCGAAGGCCCCTTGCTTGCCGTGGAGCCGGCGGAGGAAACGCCCGAGCGGCTGCCGCGTTGGACGCGAGAACGCGTGGACCGCATCGAAGTCGGACGTAACGTGCTGGCACAATTGAGCGAAAGCGATGACGTTCGAGCCACCTTGATGCAAGCCCTGGCATCGGGCGCGGTGCGGGGTGACGCCGCCGTAACGGTGCGTGTGTGGTTGGTGGCGGCCAGCGGCGACCAACTTTTGCGGCTGATCGGCTCCCCCGATCCGTTGCTTCGCGAAGCCGCCCTGCAACACCTACGCACCGTCAGCCCGAAAGACCCGCGGCATCAGCTTGTGTGGCGTCGCTTGCAAGCCAGTGGCAACAACGCCCGGACGTTCGCCACCGTCCGATCGTTCTTCGTCGACCTGTGGTCCGGCCGGCGACCGAACGCAACCAAACGCGAACAACTGCTGCGGATGCTGCAAGCCTCCGATCCAGCGGCGCGGGCGACGGCGAACTACTTACTTCGCTCGTTCTACGGTCCCGGTCCGCGATTCGACTTGAACGCCTCGGCGACGGCGCGGGCACGGGCGGCCAACGCCTGGCGGGCGGCAATCAACCGCGTGGATCAACGGTGAAGTGAACGTGATGATTCACCGTTCATCAACGAATTTGCAGCCACCCTCTCTCTGGGGGGAGCGCGGAGGAGTGTGCGCTCGGAGCGGGGTGGGTTGTCGCAACGCCAAAGTTGTTAGCCACGATGGAGCGTCAATGTCGGAAGCCCTCCCCTCGCTTCGCTCGACCCTCCCGCACACGGGAGGGTTGCTTCTTAACTTGGTGCGTATGCCCCACGCTGCGTTCGACCCTCCCTGTCAGGGAGGGCAACCGAAACGGAAACTAGTTGACGTCGGTCAGTTGGACTTCGGTGCGATAGCGTTTGCCGTCGCGGTAGATGATCATCGGGACCACCGAACCGATCGGGGTCAGTCCGACCTGGGCGACCAAATGGTCATCGTTGTCGACCTGGCTGCCGTTGAATTCGACGATGATGTCACCGCGCTGCAAGTTGGCCTTGGCCGCCGGCGAACCATGCCGCACCCCTTTGACCTTGGCACCGCCGGAGGCGACCGCTTGCAAGGGTCCCAGGTCGGAAACGGTGAAGTCGGGTTCCAGGGTCACACCCAGATAACCGCGACGCAACCGTCCATGGCGGATCAACTCGTCGGCCACTTGGACGGCCATGTTGATCGGGATGGCAAAACCGATGCCTTCGCTGCCGCCGCTGCTGCTGGCGATCGCGGTGTTCAGGCCGATCACTTCGCCGCGAAGATTCAGCAAGGGGCCGCCGCTGTTGCCGGGATTGATCGCGGCGTCGGTTTGAAAGAAATCTTGCAGATCGATCTTCTGGTTGCCCAACGACAGGTCACGCCGTCCCTTGGCACTGAGGATGCCGAACGTGACCGAATGACTGAGGCCGAAGGGGCTGCCGATCGCGATCGTGAAGTCTCCGATGTTGACCAGGTTGCTGTCGCCGGTTCGGGCCGGTGGAAGCCGCAAATCGGGGACCTTCATGACGGCCACGTCGGTGCTTTCATCCGAGAGAATGCGTGACGGATGGTACTGGCGACCGTCGGCGCTGCGGAGCAAGATTTCTGCGGGCTGCGATCCCAGAATCACGTGTCGATTGGTCAACACCCACACCCCGTCGGCCGTTTCGATCACGACACCGCTGCCGGCTTCATCGTAGGACTCGTACTGCCCGCCCTTGGTCTCGGTCTTGTGAGCTTCGATATGAATGACACTCGGCTTGACGAGCTGAGACACTTTTCGAACGAGATTGCCCAGCCGATCGAACGCATTGAACTCATCGGCCAATTCCTGAAACAACGCTTCCCGCTGCGCCTGGATGGATTGGGCGGTGGGGACCGCGCCGCCGATCTCAGCTGCCGAGTCGATCATCGGAGAAAGTTGAGGCGACGCGCCGCGGGACGGAGCGAGCGAAGGACGCAAAGAGCGAATCGACGTCGGCCCCGATGCGCGGGGACTGCCATTGCTTTCGATCGACGCGCTCGCCGGCGTACGCTGCGGTGACACGTTCGGCTGTGCGGCTCGTGCGGGAGCATATCGACTGCCGCCGCCATAAGCGTCTTGGGCGGACGCCGACGTGGACATGAAATGCGTTGAACACATCCAGGCGAGTGCCGCGCCGGAGAGTGTCATCGCAAGTCGTCGAGGATTGCGCACACGACATCGTGTGCGTCCGCTGGGTTGGGAGAGGTCGACCATCGGAAAAGCTTCAACAGAGAGAGGGAGGTTCGACGGGGAGGCGTCGCATTGTACGCATCGTCGTTTTGCGGCAAGGAACTTTTCGTCAGTCCGGTTCGCTATCCCTCGTCCGGCGAGAAGTCAGAATCGTCATCGCCCGCGCATCAAAAAACGGCCGAATGATTCGACGTCCATCGAAGCATCTCGGCCGTCACAGCAGGACACAACGGTCACAACCGATACGGTCAAGCCGTGTCGGCCTGGTAAGAATCAAACACCCGGCTCATCATCGCGGCGGGGTGGGACTTGCGCTTCTCGGCAAGTCGGTGACAGCCGATACATTCTCGCGCGTACGGCACCGCGCGGAGCCGTGTCAGTGGGATCGGCTTTTTACAACGCTCGCAGTCTCCGTACTTGCCTTCGTCCAACCGCTGGATCGCCGCATCGATCGCCTCCAACTCACGACCCTCGACCTCCAACAGCTGGCTGTTCAATTCGGCTTGCACCGTGTCGGCGACCGCATCGAGCACGTCGCCGGTCTTGGACGGTTTGCCCTGCAAGAGACTGAGGTCGCCGATGGCGGACCGAATCAATACGTCGCGTCGTTTCAGGAGAGTCGCCCGCAATTTCTTAATTGAGTCTTTTCTTGCCATCGGATCACCTAAATCTCTATGAATGCCTGTCGGTCTTACGAGCCCTGCCAGCCTTTAGTTCCGCAATTCGCCTACCAATTGAACTGAACTGGGCAACCACAGCTGTGAAATAGTAGAGGCGCCGCTGGTAAAGTCACCCTTGAAAGACAACGAATTTTCCCTTATGCCCCAGCAAGGGCGCCAGAGCAACCATTTTTGCGATATTCCGCAAATTTCGCCCGCCCCAAATCTGCTTTTGCGACGAGACAGTTTGCGTTGGGGTCTAGACACCACCCTCAAGAGCCGTTTGAACGACCGTTGAGAACTGAAACCGCACCGATCAGTTGATTTTGGTTCACCCCAGCGACCGGTCTGTCCGAAACTCTGAAAACGGTCTTGTCTGTCGGCAACGACCCCATCCAGGCAATTTTGCAAGCAAAGACGCAAGGAACGTGTCGTGATGAACGACCAAAACGACGGCCCCTCGAGCCCCACCGATCTGCATCAGTCCAACCACGACATCAAATTCGTGGCATCGGCGGGACATCTGCGCGACGACGAATCATCTCGGATCGCAATTGTTCCGGATGCGTTGACCCAGACACTGCCGCGGCTCGGCGGCCTGGCCGCTGGCGGCGCGTCGCGGGAGGGCTCGCGGTCGATTCCGGCGACGGGCCAGACGGCCCTGGAGTTCCGTGTGATTCGCCCCGGTGCCCCGGTCCGCAGACTGCGACTGACCGGCAACCGCTACACCTTCGGCAGCGGCGAAGGGTGCTCGATCCGACTGGACGACGAATCGCTTCGCCCCATGCACGCCGTCCTGCTGCGTGACGCACACCGGATTCTGATGCGCGCCTATTCGGTGCCGCTGGAATGCAACGGCAATCGGGTCACCGAATCGGTGCTTCGGCTGGGTGACATCATCCGCATGGGTCAGTATCGATTCGAGCTGCTTGCCGCACCGGAGTCGTCCGCACCGCGACACGCCTCGTTGGAAACCCGCGAATCGGTGTTGCACGAGCGGCTGACTCAGTTGAGTCAGCAGTGGCATGCGCGGCACGCCGAATGCGAGGTGCGCGAGAGCCGTTGCGATCAACGCGAGTCTGAATTGCACGGCCGAGAAACGGAGCTGTGGAGTCGGGCCGAATCGCTGCAGCATCGCGAAAGTCATCTGCTCGCCCAGGAAGCCGCCGTCCGCGAGATTCAAGAGACCTATGCGGCGACCCAGGAAGAACTGAAATCGCTGCGAATGCGGGAGATCGAGACCAGCGAGGCGCTGCAAGAAAAGGAAGCCGAGTTGCAGCACAAGAGTGACTTGTTGCGCGAGCGACAAGCGGAACTCGAACGACGCCAGGCCGAATGGCAACAGCGTGAAGAGCAATATGCCGAGCACGCCGCCGAGGCGCAGCGAAAGCTGGAACAAACCCAGCAGCAGGCTCAATCGGCCAGCGATGCCGTCGGTCGGATGCGCGATGAGTTTTCCACCCTCAGCGAACAACTGACGGAACTGCGGGAACGACACAGCGAGTTGCAGGCCCGCGAGAAGCGTGAACAACAAGACCACGAGCGTCTGCGGAGTGAACTGGAAGCCGCGCGTGACGAAGCGATCGACAGCGTTGCCGACAGCGAAGCCAAACGTCAGGCGACCGAAACCGAACTGGAGCGTGTGTCGGCCGATCTGCAATCGACTCGCGAAGAACTGACCCGCATCCGAGAGGAGAGCAAACAGTGCCAGCATGAATTGAGCGAGAAGCTGCGCGCGACCGGCCGGGAGCTTCAGGCGACGCGAGAAGACGCAGAACAATCGCGTCGCGCTGCCGAAGAAGAACAAGCGTACCACGAAAAACGGATCGCCGAACTCGAAGAACGACTCGCCAAGATTCAAGAGAATCGTGAAGAAAGCGAGCGGGCAACGGACGAGGAAATCGCCGCACTGCATCGCAAGCATGCGTCCGCCGAAGAGGCCCGGGCCGAAGCAGACGAAGCCCGTGCCAAAGCCGAGGCCGCTCGCCAAACCGCCGAAGCGGCCCGCACCGATGCCGAAGCCGTTGCCGAAGAACTGCGCGAAAATATTCGCCAGTTGCAAGAAAACGTCACCGAAGCGACGCAAGAAGCGTCCCAGTTGCGGATCGACCATGAAGGCGCCAACGCGTCCATCCGACAACTCGAATTGCTGGTCGACCAAACCAAAAACAATCAATCGGCCCAGCAAGAATCCTGGACGCAAGAATGCGACCAACTGCGGCAGACGATCGAAGACCTCTCGATCCAGCTGGCCGCGGCAAATGTCGAACTCGGTCAGCTTCAATCCGCCAACGAAGCGCTCTCCTACGAACTGGCACAATCCTCGTCGGGTGACGACGATCACGAAACGTCCACCCAGGCGGTGATCGATTCGGAACAGTTCCGGATCCTGGAACAAGAACTCGATTCGGCCCGCCAGGAAATCGAGCGTTTGCGAGAAACACACGCCGAAACCGTCTCGCGTTTGGAAACCGAGCGACAAGAAAGCGAGTCGGCGCTGCGGCACGAAATCGAACAACTGCGTGATGAAATCGCCGCGGCACAGCAAACCGCCCAGGCACATCTCCAAGAAACCGCCCAGGCATCAGACTTGGAACCGGCTCACAGCCCCGGTCCGGCGACGGAACAATTCGTCGAGTCGGGTGAGAGTCGCTGGCGGTTGGAGTCCGAACAATCGGTCGAACAAAGACGCCATCTGTACGAGGAACGGGGATACGACGAAGGGTATGACGACGCCTCTACCGACGACGTCGAGTCAGAGCCGGTGAATTGGTCGCAAACCGAATCGCTTTCCGATGCGACCGATTCCACGACCGAAGACCGGCAAGGCTCCGACCCCATCACTGGAGACCCGTCCGAAGGTCAAGCAGGAATCGATCCAGGCGTTTCCTGGCACGATGAATTGCCCGAGCAGGCGATCGATGGCGCGATCGATGAGATCGAACACAACGTCGAACAGGCGATCTCGGACTACGAAGCACCGCCATCGGAATCGGCCTGGACAGACCATCAAGACCATGGCGAACAAGACCATGGCGACACCGACCCACCGGCCGGCGAAATGGCGGACATCGACATCGCACATGACTTCGCGAGGGAATCGACAACCGAACAAGAGTCGCCACTGGATTGGTCCAGCTTCATGCCCGGCGGCGCAGACCCGTCATCGAGCGATGACGAGACACACTCGCCCGAACAGGTGCTCGACCAGGAATCCGAACAGGCTGAACCCGAACAGGCGGGCCCGGAAGTAAACGCATGGGACCCGTCCTCCTGGCAGACCGATGCGGACGAAGTCGGTGAAGCCAACGACTATGAGGCGACGCAGCAGTGGGACGGTGTCACCGACGACTTCGATGACAACGCGTCACCAGGATTGGATTCACTCCTTCACGGCGAAGAAGACGAAGCGGTCGCGGAAGACCAATCCGGCGAGGACGCTGAAGCACCCGCCGGAAGTCTGGCGGCGATGCTGATCCGCGACTTGGCCGGTGACGACGAAGCACCACAGGAACACAGCGAAGAAAACGCATACGACGAAAGCTCGTATGACGATCACTCCGATCAGGACAACTCCTCCACCGACGATGTCTCCGCTGAATCAGCCGAATCCGAGGATTCCGCGGACGAAGGCCATCATGCGACCTTCGTGATGGACAGCGGGATTGAGTTCTCCGCCGATGAATCCGATGGCGAATCCGACGCGTGGAGCCTGGAGTCTCCCGCCGAGGACGAACAACTGGCAAACGACGCGACCGGTCTGGCGGAGTCTTTCGATCAGGCGCAAGACGAGTTTGACCGCGGCGCCGCCGAAGAAGAATACACTTCCCAGACGGCACTGCTGTCCGAACACGACACCGTCGTCGCTGCGGACGACGGGCCGGAAGACGATTCGATCGAAGCCTACATGAGCCGCTTGTTGCAGCGTGTTCAGGGCGATGATCAACCGAAGCAGCCGGCTCCGCCAGCACCACCCAGCGTTCCCGCCGCCGAAACCGAACAAGACGATTCCGCGATGGAGTTGGACGAATCGGACGAAGCGGAGTTGGACCAGTCACAGCCGGTCGAACCGTCGATCAAGGACAGCGTGCCGTTGGTTCCGCGTTCCCAAGCACCGGAGCTGTCGCGAAACCTTTCGGCGATGCGTGAACTTGCCAACCAGTCGGCCCGCAATGCCGTCTCACGCAGCATTCGAATTCAGGCGCGTGACACCCAGATGAAAGCCGCACTCAAAGGCGCCGTGGCTCTCGGGTTCGCCACCATGGGGATCGCGGCCTTTCTGTTCGTCACCTGGTCGGGAACAATCAAATTCGGATTGGTCGGCGCGTTCCTCGTGCTCGCCGGCGTGTTCGGGCAAGAAGGCTACGTGCTGGCGAGAGATGCCCGACGCCGCTTGGCATTGGCGGAACGGCAAACCGCCGAGGAGGCCGACGACGATTTGGTCGACGAAGAGCTCCCGACGGATCGCTAGTGCGTTGTCAGCTTCTAGATTTTGGGGCGCGTGCCCCGAATGGCACGGGCAAGAGGGTTGGTGTGCAGGCTTTA
>NZ_JANZKV010000190.1 GCF_025060895.1 Stieleria sedimenti
GAACCCCTCTTCCCTGTTTCCTCCGGTCGAGTTGGTATTGGGCTTTAGCCCAATACCGCTAAGTTAAGCGTCGTATCTTCAGATGAGGGCCCGTAGGCTCGCGCCAAACGGCTGATATTCGTTTGACATCAGCCGGTTCGCGCCAGCGTCCGGGCCCCCTCATTCATGTTAACTTAGCGGTATTGGGCTTTAGCCCTCTGTGCTGCATCGCAGCGACGGAGAATTGCCTACAGGCTAAACACCAACGGCGCTGGTGTGCAGGCAAACAGTTTTGGCCGACCGGGCGGGAAGCGCGGTGGTGTGACGGGCTGTTGCGCTCAACCGGGTTTCAAACCATTTTGCCGCCGGGTTCGCCGTCGGCGACTTCCGACCAGGGTGACCACACCGCGGTGATGTCGGCGTCGAGCTACCACGGACCGGGCACACACGCGCTCTTTTGCGATGGCGCGGTGCGATTCGTGACCAACACCATCGACGCGGGTGACCCGAGCAATCCGAGCGTCGGACTCAGCGAGAACGGGACGGGCAAGACGCTGACTCCGCCGGGATCAAAAAGCCCCTATGGCCTGTGGGGCGCGTTGGGAACCAGAGCGAACAGAGAAGTGGTGACGATTGATGTCAGGAAACGTGCCGACGGGATCACCGAACCTCGTCGCCAGATCCCCGCAGAACAACTCGAAGCAGTTCGGAGGAAACCGATCCGAACATGGACCGCCGCTGGAGGTAGGGGCAAGATGAACGGTTGGCTCGTTTCCTGTGCGAAAGAAGGCGACGTCGTTTTGGTCAATGAAAAGGGAGACTTGAAATATCTGACGCTTTCTGACCTGATCGGCGAAGATGCCTACTGGATTGTGCAGTCCTTGGTGGCGGAGAAGGTGCAGGCCCGCAATCAACTGTTGGATCAGTTGCGTGACGCGGTCGGGCTGTTGGAAAGAAAAGAGTTCGGCGCTTTTCTCACACAGTTTGTCGATGCGTCACAAATGAGCGTTCAAGAAATGGGGATTGCCAGTGCATTCGTCTTCCAGAAACGAGGCTTGTTGATTCAGGGATTTGATGACGCGATCGGTTTTGCCCAGAGTGGCCAAGTCAACATCCAGGTCAATGACAATCGCATGCTGGCGACCTTTAACGGCAACGATCGGAATTTGACCGGCAATTTCGTCATGCACTACGTCAACGGCCGCTGGTATTGGCTGCCACCGCCACGCTAAGCCTTTCGGTGGGACGTCGATTCTTTTACCGCAGGATTTGGCAACCGATCTAGATTCTCTCCCTCTGGCA
>NZ_JANZKV010000191.1:0-9327 GCF_025060895.1 Stieleria sedimenti
CGATGGGTGAGATACTAGGGGCGCAGTTGGTCCGCGAGCATGTCGATCACCTCGCCCGAGGATTGCATCTTGCCGGCCAGTTCGTCCGCATTTCGATTGTCGTAAAACCCACTTTCGTCATTGATGCCGAGCCGACTGCAGTAGCGCGCCTTGATCGCGCCCAACAAGTGGGCAACGGCAACGTGCCCCTCGACTCCGCCGAACTGGGTTTTGACAAAACAATCGGGTGGTTCGGACAAGAGGCCTTTCTCAGCAGCACTGATCTGGTGCAACGGGATGAAGTGTCCTTCGGGGGAAACCAGCAAGCTCAGGGTATCCTGTCCTGGTGCCATTTCAACGATCAATCCCCGCACCAAACGCGAGCGATCGTGCTCGGAAAACGAACGCCAAATGGTGGCATGTCCGCCGAGCGAAAATGCAATGTCGGTCACACGGTCCTCCAATTCCTCGACGTCTTCGAGGCGGTCGAGGGTGCCGCGGTAGTGGATCGAGATTCCCATCTTTGCTGCCAACGTTTTGTTGATGTCTGACCTCGGAAGGATATCAGAAAACCCGACCTCGGTTTTCGGATCACCACGGCCACGCTACATTCCACGTTTCCCATTCGATTCAGGAGTTTGACGTGGCCCACTTCGACGTGTTTAACGGTGATGCAGACGGCATTTGCGCCTTGCACCAACTTCGCTTGGCCCGGCCGCGAGAGAGCACGCTGGTGACGGGCGTCAAACGCGACATCAACCTGCTTCAACGCGTCCAGGCCCGATCCGGCGACAGCGTCACGGTGCTCGACATTTCGCTCGACAAGAACCGCGAGGGATTGGTGCGGCTACTCGAGCAAGACGTCGCGGTCGCCTATTTCGACCACCATTTTTCCGGCGAGATTCCCGAATCAAATAACCTGTCCGTGCAAATCGACACCGCCGGAGACGTTTGCACCGGTCTGCTTGTCAATCGTCACCTCGACGGTGCGTTTCTGCCCTGGGCCGTGACGGCGCTGTTCGGCGACAACTTGCACGACGCCGCCCGCCTTGCCGCACAGCCACTGAACCTGACCGAATCGCAACTCGACCAACTCGAAACGCTCGGCACCCTGCTGAACTACAACGGCTACGGCAGCACGCTGGACGATTTGTATTTCCCGCCGGATCAGCTGTACCGCAAGATCCAGCCGTATGCCGATCCCTTCGAGTTCATCGCGTCCGACACCACCTTTCAAACCCTCAGCGAGGGTTTCGAAAGCGACATGAATCGGGCCAAGTCGATCGCCCCGGTGTTGGAAACCGAACGCTGCGCCGCGTTCACGTTTCCGAACGAATCGTTTTCGCGGCGTGTCAGTGGCGTGTACAGCAACCAGCTGGCGCGCGAGAACCCGGACCGCGCCCATGCATTAGCCAGCCTGTTGCCATCGGGCGACTATCTGGTCAGCGTCCGCGCCCCGCTGGCAACCAAAACCGGGGCCGACGAACTGTGTCGTCAATTCCCGACCGGCGGAGGACGCAAAGCAGCCGCGGGCATCAATGAATTACCCGGTGACCAACTGCAAGCCTTTCTCGACGCCATGCAAAAGCAATTCAGCTGATGGGCACCAAGAACTCGCCACACATCCTGGCACTGGGAACGATGACGGAGTTTTATATTCCGTCGCACAAGCTGGATGACCCCCGCTTCTATCACGGGACTCAAACCGCGCGTTCGGCGATCCATGAGTTCCTGATGCATCGCTATCGAGCCTACACCCAATCCCCGACTCCGGTGAAAGGATATTGGATCGACCCAACCGCCCAGCTCTCGCACGACGTGCTGGAACGATTCGAAGTGTCATTCAACAAAGAAAACGAATTTGACCGGCTGATCGAATTCCTGATCGAACTGTGCCGGCGGCTGAGCGAAGAAGCGATTTACGTCACTCGAGGGACGCGCAGTTATTTGGTCACAAAAGATCCAGTTGGACCTTCGCCAGGCTCATCTTGAACGTGCCCGAGGTTTGAATCACCATCGCGGCGGTCACAGATTTTAGCGCGTCTCCGGTCCCAAGGTTTGCGACGGGAACCGAAAGCTCTTGCCAGACGCCGGGCTGCTGACCGGAGATTCGTTCACCCAGCGAGACCGACTTGGAGCCGCCGCTCGTCGCCAGAGCGAAGGTCACGTCGGACGAGGGCGGGGTGTCGACGCGAAGCCGAATCTTGATCGAAGCCGACGCAAACTCGGGTGCCGAGAGATCGACGGGGTTTTCCGCCGCCAACGCGAACGACGCCTGCCCTTTCCCCGTCCAAGTGATCGTGCGGATGTCCTCTTGTGCAGACTCGTCGGCCGAGACGACTCGAATCGCATCGTTTGCGGTCCCGCCACGCGTCTCAGTCAAGACCATCCGCTCTGCTTCGCTGGCCAACACGATTCTCCACGGTGGAATCGCGCGTCCCCGATCAAAGTATCGGGTCAGATTCAGTGCCGTCTCGCCGCCGCTGGCCTGTTCAGAAAGCTGGGGCAGCGTGGTCGAATCCGAATACGTCAAACCGTAACCATACGCGAACAGAGGATCGTATTCGGCTTGGCCAACATTCAGCGGCGTTTGCATCGGGGTGCGCGGCCATGAATAGGAAAGTTTGCCTTTGAAGTCGTACTGAACCTGCCCTTGCCGATCGGCCAACAAGACGTCGGCGACACCGATTCCTTCCGAACCGGGCAGCCACGCGGCGACAAAGGCATCCGACGCGTTGATTTCACGATTGACCCACAGCGGACGACCGGTCAGAAACACCGCGATGGTCGGAACGCCCCGATCCGAATACGATTTCAACAGTCGATAGTCCTTGTCATCGCCCGGCTTATAGGCGAGCGTTTCGACATCCCCTTGAAACTCCGCATACGGGTCTTCGCCGAACACAATGATCGCCGCGGCGGGTTTCATCGCGCTGGAGTCTGCCACCGGCTTGCCATCACCGACCAGGATCGCTCGACCTCCCGCCGCCCGGACCTGCCGACGAATCCCTTCATAGATCGACGTTCCGCCGGGGAAATCGTCGTTCGAGTTGCCCGTGCCTTGCCAGGAAAGTGTCCAGCCACCGCTCTGTTTGCCGATGTTGTCGGCACCGTCACCGGCGACGACGATCGTTGCGTTGGGCCGCAGCGGCAACACGCCGCCATTGTTCTTGAGCAACACCAGCGACTCGCGTACAGCTTGTCGGGCGACGGCTCGGTGCTCGGGTTTACCGAGTTCGTCGAACTTTCCGGCCAGCGGTCGAGAGGAGGGGGAGTCCGCTTCGAACAGGCCGGCGCGGAGTTTGACCCGCAGAATCCTGCGAACCGCATCGTCCAATCGGGCCATGTCCACGTCGCCGGATTCAGCCTGACGAAGCATCGTTTCGAACAGTCCCCGCCAACTGTCGGCGGCCATGTACATGTCCAGTCCGGCTTCAAGAACGGGCAACGCGTCGGTGGCGGTGCAACCGGGAACTTGGGCGTGCGCGTTCCAATCACCGACGATGAATCCGTCAAAGCCCATCCGCCCTTTCAGCACATCGGTGAGCAATCCCTTGTGACCGTGCAAGCGTTTCCCCTGCCACTCGGAGAACGATGCCATCACACATTGAACGCCGTGATTGATCGCAACCGGATAGCCGGCTGCCTGCAGATCGCGAAGGTCTTCCTCGGACATCTGGTTGTTACCCTGATCCTTGCCGCCGGTCGTTCCGCCATCTCCGACGAAGTGCTTTGCGGTGGCGATGACGTGCTCTCCTTGCAGAAAGGAAGGGTCACCCGCGACGCCCTGGATCCCTTCGATCAACTCTCCCGTATAACTTGCCGTCACTTCCGGATGCTCGGCATAACCTTCGTACGTTCTTCCCCACCGGTCGTCTCGAACCACGGCAATCGTTGGGGCAAAGGTCCATTCCTGGCCTGTCACACGAATCTCCCTGGCAGTGATCTCGCCGATCTTGCGAAGCAATGCCGGGTTCCGCGTCGCCCCCAAGCCGATGTTGTGCGGAAAATAGGTGGCGCCGACGATGTTGTTGTGTCCATGGACCGCGTCGGTCCCCCACAGCAACGGAATGAAGGGGCCGCCCTGCAAATCACATTCGCGGCTGGCGTTGTAAAATGCATCGGCAAGCAACAGCCAATCTTTTGCAGCCGCTCGATTGTTTCCCCCCGGCGCGGAATTGCCCCCGTTGAGGATCGATCCCAATGGATAGGTCTTCAAATCGTCGGGTTGGATCGATCCGATGTCGGCCTGGATCACTTGGCCCACTTTCTGCCGCAACGTCATTTTCCCGATCAACTCGCCGATCCGCGTTTCGATCGCGTCATCCAAACCGATCGGGCTGCGTGCGGTGGGCCATCGATCGGGGTGCACCACAGAATCCTGGGCGAGACCCACAGAGTCCTGACCGCGGCTGACGACCAGCGGCACCGCTACCAGAAAGCATGCCAAGAAAAGAGAAGAGTGACGCATGGTGATCGACCGTTTGAAGAGGAGGGAGTCGAAGTGGCGTAAGCTTCTAGCTTGCGGGTGTCCTGCGATTCGCAGATGGCAAGCAAGATGCTTACCCCACGATTGAATTGGAACAAAGCTCTAGGGCACTTTCCGACCGACAACCCCGATCTCCGCGGCGGATGCCCATGGTTTTTCGTTGACCTCCGAAAACACTCGCACGCGGACATAGCGGCCGCGCACCGGTGCTTCACAATCCGCTTTCTGAGCCGTCCTTACTTTGCCAAACGTCGCCTCGGCGGAGGGTTCTCCGAAGGAGTCTGCCACACCGCTGATGGTGAAATCGGTTTTGGCAAAGGCTCCGTTCCAACCGCCGTCTTGTCGGGCCAAATAGCGAAAGCCGTCGATCTGGTACGTCGCGCCCAAATCGATCACCAGTTCGTGGGGCGGTTGGGCGACACCTTGATCGAATCGGGAGTGCCAGATCGTTTCCGGATTCCCATCGATCGCGTTGGCCGCATGCTTTTCGTTACCGGTGTTCTCGCTGCTGTATCGAACGAGCTTCATTTCGTCGGCCGAAAGCAGATTCTTGTCGGTCAATCGGTTGACCTGCAGGCCGCGATTGCTGCTGCTCTTCTTAGCGGGATTTCCTTTCGATCCCCATTTCGCTTGCCGATCACGCTCGTGCAACTCTTTGGATTCAAACGTTCCGGGTTGAACCGGCTGGTGAGCGGCTTTGGCGTGGGCGACCATTTTGGCCAACACGTCAGGGTGCTCTATGGCGACGTCTGTCGTTTCGCTGACATCGCTGTCCAAGTCATACAACGCCCAAGGTCCGTCGCGTTTGGGCTGGACCGCTTTCCACTGCCCCATCCGGACCGCCGTCTGTGGACCGTACTCCCAATACAAAAACTCGTGCTGCGGTTGCTTGTGTCCCGTTGCGTCGGCGCCGATCAATTCGGTCAGAATCGACATGCCATCGAGATCGTCAGGGGCTTCGGCACCGCTCAGTTCGGCGAGCGTCGGAAACACGTCGACTTGGCTGAACACCAAATCACTGACTTGACCGGCTTGGATCTTGCCGGGCCAGCGCACCAGATACGGAATCCTCAGTCCGCCCTCGTAAAGATTCCCCTTGCCGCCGCGGAATTCGACGCCGGTCACGGGGTTCTTGTTCGGGCCGAAGTAGCCGCGTGGATGTTCGTTGTCGCGAAACCGATCTTGGCCGCCGTTGTCGCCGGTGAAGAAAACGATCGTGTTGTCTTCGAGGTCCAGTTCGCGAAGCAAGTCCAGAACCGATCGAAGATCGTTATCGATCATCGTGACCATTGCCGCATAGTTTTTCGCCTCTTGTGAAACGTTCGGATCATTGAACCACGCGTCGTCCTTGTAAGCGGCTACGGCGGGATCATCCGCCGGGATGTCATACATCCCGTGCGGCGGGGTGACGGGGAAATAACAAAAGAACGGTCGATCCTTGTTCTCGCGGATGAACGCTTTGCCCCGCTTCATGATCTCGTAGTGCGAGTACGTTTCTCCTTCACGACCCCCATCGTTGCCCGGCAGCGGAACCTCTCGGCTATTTCGCACTAGGTAGGGCGGGTAAAACGAGTGCGCATGAACCTGGTCGTAGTATCCGAAGAAGTCGTCGAAGCCATGCCGTTCCGGTACGCCGGTGGATCCCCGACCACCGGCGCCCCATTTGCCAAATCCGCCGGTTGCGTAGCCACGTTGCTTCAGCATGCTGGCGATCGTCGGCTCGCCGGCGCGCAGCGGCGTGCCGCCGGGGTTATCGCGAACCGAACAATGCCCCATGTGCTTTCCGGTCATCATGCAAGCACGCAGCGGACCGCAAACCGGCGCCGCCGCCAGCGCCTGGGTGAATCGAATTCCCTCGCGCGCCATCTGGTCGATGTTGGGCGTCCGCAATCGCTCGTTGCCCATGTGCGAAAGTTCGTAATACGCCAACTCGTCGGACATGATGTAAACAATGTTCGGCGGTCGATCGGCCGCGCGGGCACAATTGGCCAGACCGATCAATAGACAGACGAGCGAGAGACAACAACGGGACGACATGGCAGGACTCGTGCAGGGGGATGGTATGCGACGTGGTGACGACGAGCAAAGGAAATCGTCAACGGGAGTTGGAAGATTGCGGTGATCAAAGCAGCGCGTCGAGATCGTCGAGCGATACTTTGAGAACTTCCATCGTTTGCTTGGCGCCGGAAAACGCGATCAACAGGTGTTCGTCGTGTTCAATGAGGTGTGGGTAATCGACGTGCCGACCGCCGACGAGTTGGAACAGGTGGGTGAAGACCAGCCCGTCCGAGCTGACGGCCAGGGTCAACGGGTCGCGACGTCGCGGGTTGGCGTTGGACACCAGCACATAGTAGCCCCGGGAGGTTCGCAGCACAAAGAACTTGCTCGTCGCGTCAGGAAAATCTGTCTTGACGATCGGGCTCCAGGTCCGGCCTTTGTCGCTGGAAAAGGTTCGCAGCAATCGTCCCGAACGTCCGTTGTCGCGAATCAGACCGACAAGGTTCTGGCCGTCGGGAAGCACGTACCAGTACGGTTCTTCTGGCCGCCCCTGGGCGTCATAGCTGGCCAGCGGGCGGATCTTCCAGTCGTCGAAAGCGGTGTCCCCGCCGATCATCACGGAAACCTGCTGGCGATGGTCGCGACGCGTCATCATGAACTCGCCCTGCGGCAATCGCTTGGGCGGGAAATTGTTGAGCGTGTCGTCCATCACCGTGCCAAGCGCTTTCCACGCTTGGTCGCCCGCGTCCCAACGAAACGCTTCCAGACTGAGCCCTTTGCCGGGATAACCCGGCGCGTTGAAATGGCTCGCCAACGCCAGCAACTCGCCATCACGGACCCACAACCCGCGCGCGATCCAACCAAATCCGGGTGTCCGCGGCGGGCCGGACAGGTCCGCCGGCTCACTCCAGTGCAGCCCGTCATCGCTGGTCGCGTAGGACACGCGGGTGTCCGGTCGATCGTGCCCCGGCACCACGTTGCGAAGTTGCTCCGGCGACAGCCCCGGTCTTGGAACGCCCGGACCATCACTCCACATCGCCCAGTACTTGCCACCGAAATGCGCGAGATAAGCGTGCTGGTGCACCCGGGTTCCGGCGCGGTCTCGGACGTCACTGATGATGGCGTGCTGTGAAGGAACCCTTGGGAGTTGGTTGAAATCGATTCGCGACACATCGGAGCCGGTGGTCTGCAGATCCAGCATGTGCGGGCTGCTCGGATTCGTCACGGGGTGCGGAAGATCATCGGAGCGTGAAGCGGCAACGGCGGACTGGGCGGCCAGTTTTTCTGCCAGTTTCTCGGCAAGATCGGCGACGGCGTTTTGATACGCGTCATGGTCGACCACGTTCACGGTTTCGTGCGAGTCCTTGCGGTGATCGTACAGTTCGCGGGCGAGGACTTGTTCGGTCTTGAAGTCCCGCCACTCGGTGTAGCGGAAGGGTTTGGTGCGAATCGAGTACCCCATCACTTCGGGCAGTTTGCCGCGCAGATAATTGGGACGCGGTGTTTGGGTGAGAGCCACTTCGTGAACGCTTGCCGACGGGTCGTCCAGCAGCGGCACCAAGGAGACGCCTTCGACGTCGCTAGGTGTTTGCAACGCGCAAAGTTCCGTGAGCGTCGGGTAGAGATCCAGCAATTCCACCAGAGCTTCCGTGCGTCCAACTGCTTTGTGCGCGGGGGCATCGATGATCAGCGGAACACGGGCATCGAGTTCAAACGCCGTTGTCTTTCGCGTCAGACCATGCTCGCCCAGATGCAGCCCGTGATCAGACCACAGTACAATGATCGTGTTGTCTCGCAGCTGCAGTGCGTCCAATTCATCCAACACGCGACCGACCTGCGCGTCCAGGTAGCTGATCGCGGCAAGATGTCCGTGATGCATTTCCCGCAACTCTTCCGACTTTGGCCCGCCAGTGTATCGGGCGCTCGTCAATGCGATTTCGGGAACGTCTTTCGGTGGCTGCACATCGCTTGGAAGTGGAACTTCGTTGCGACCATAAAGGTCCCAGTATTTCTTGGGAGCGTTGAAGGGCGTGTGCGGTTTCCAAAAACCGACGGCCAGGAAAAACGGATCGTCACGTCGATTGAGCTTCCGCAATGACTCCACAGCCGTTTCCGCGACTCGCCCGTCGAAGTAGGCGTCATCGGGAACGTCGCGGCATTCGATGCCATTTTTTCCCGACGCCAGATTCGGCGGCACCGTACCGTCAACCCTCGGCTTGTCGTTGGAGTGACTGTTGTAGTGCAGCACCGAAGGCACGCTCCAGGATCGGAGGTCGCCCTTCCATTCGTCTTGTCGCCAGTTGTGGAAAATCTTGCCGACGCATTGCGTGTGATAGCCGTTGGATTTGAACCATTGAGGAAGCGTGACCGCGTCGGGTATGTTCTGACGGAAATGTGTCGGCAGGTCCCAGACCCGCAGCGTATCGGGCCGCATGCCCGTCAGCAGCGATGCGCGGGAGGGATTGCATACGGTTTGCTGACAGTAGGCATGTTCGAAAACCATGCCGCCAGACGCAAGCCGATCGATGTTCGGCGACTTCACCGCTGCCTGACCGTAGCATCCCAACTGAACCCTCAAGTCATCGATCGCGATGAACAACACATTCGGCCGCTCGGCGCCGGCCGACGCTGCCATCAGCGCCAGACAACACGCGGCAAAACGGACAGTGAGAGAGAGGAGCATGATGCGCGACCTTCTTGCGAGCCGGAAACGGATTCAAGGGTCGGCTATCATAAAGGATTGAACCAGTACGTGGTCCAGGACCGGTCCCGGCCTACGTCTTGATCGCAGATTCCGCAACCGTTGGTGTCTAGCCTTTAGGCGATTTCCTGTCGCTGCATAGCAGCGACAATGGGCGGCT
>NZ_JANZKV010000191.1:9392-13318 GCF_025060895.1 Stieleria sedimenti
GTATTGGGCTAAAGCCTGCAAACCAACGCTTATACCCGTGCCATTGAGTCGGGTCTTGGGGTGCGCTAGTGCGACCCCAAGCTCTGATGTGGCGCGGCGCGGGACGTCGATTGTATAAGTGGCGGAGTTGATCGTCGCGGAAGTCGATAAGACGTTTGCAGCGCAGGCCCTGAAAACATGATCACCTACGAACCGACGGTGCAAGCTGATGGTAAACTCTACCTCAATGTGCCCAAGTTTTCGGTCATCGCAATGAAATGCAAGTAGACATCAAGCAACATGAAACCCTATCTCTTGGAACAACTCTGTCTGATCGTGATTTTGGTGAATGCGTCGCCGCCGGTTGTCGTCGGCCAAGATGGCGAAGGCGCCCAACGCCAGGCTGCGGAAGATCGGGCCGAAGCTGAACCGATCGTCGATACCTTTCAGGGTTCGATGCGAAATCAGTGGCGATGGCTGCGGGAAAACAAAGACGGATGGAAGCTGACCGATTCGGGCCTGCAGGTTCTGGTCGAACCGGGCAACATGTGGGGCAAGGCCAACGACGCGAAAAACGTGCTGATTCATCCGGTGCCTCGGGCCTGGCAGACTTCCGTCGACGTCCGCGTGCAATTGGAGCAACATCCGAAGAAACGCTGGGAACAAACGAACCTGGTCTGGTACTACAGCGATTCGACGATGGTCAAGATCGGGTTGGAGATCGAACACGGCATCACCAACATCGTGATGGGACGCGAAGAAAAGGATCGAACGCGCACCATCGCAATCGTTCCCTATCCCGGCGAAACCGTCCAACTGCGATTCGTCGTCGACGGATCGGAGCTGAGCGGTTTTTATCGCAGACCCGGTGAACAAGAATGGGTTGCCGTCGGCACAGCGGCCCTGCCGGAAGACGCCTCCACACCGCCGCAAGTCAGCCTTCAGTTCTATCAAGGCGAAGCGGACTCGGGTCGCTGGGCCACCGCCAGCCATTTCGAAATGAGGCCCTTCGAGCGGTGACGGGTGAGCGATCGGCTGGGGCGCGGAGAGAGGGTCAAAAAATTGATTGGTCAAAAAATGGAGTCAGCTAGTGGGACAAGGTTGCGCAATGCCTCCCGCATTCAGCTCCCATCTGTTGACCAACTCATCTGTTGACCAACTCATCTGTTGACCAACCCATCTGTTGACCAACCCATTTTTTGACCCCATGCCTTCCACCTCCCCCCAGCGGCACTTGCTTACCGGTCTGCGGCAAACGATGATGTGCAGCCTCCCGCACGTCCTCCCCGCATTTCGCCGCCCTCCTGAAACACCATGAAACCCACAGCCTTACTCGCCTTGGTCGTCTTGCTGGCGATGACCACCGTGTCTGCCGCGAACGACGCTCCATCCAACGCGTCCGATCGTCAGGTCCAGCCGGACGTTCCCCAAGGGAAACTCACCGAAGGCGTGTTCGCCGACAGTCGCGTGTTCCCTGGTACGACGCGGCAGTACAGCGTCTACGTTCCGGCGCAGTACAACGAAAACGAGCCGGCAAACTTGATGGTGTTCATGGACGGCAAGAACTACGCCAAACCGGACGGCGCCTTTCGCGTCCCCACGGTCTTTGACAACCTGATCCATCAAAACGCGATGCCGGTCACGATCGCCGTCTTCGTGAACCCCGGCACGATTCCGGCGACCAAGCCCGGCGCGAAAGACCGCAGCAATCGTTCATTCGAATACGATTCACTCGGAGACCGCTATGCAACGTTCCTCGTCGATGAGTTTCTGCCCGTTGCGTTGAAAGGACTTCACGTTTCAGACGACGCCAAACGCCGCGCAGTGTGCGGGATCTCGTCAGGCGGCATCTGCGCGTTCACCGTCGCCTGGGAAAAACCGGATCAGTTCGGCAAGGTACTCAGCCACATCGGCAGCTTCACCAACATCCGCGGCGGTTGGGCTTATCCCGGATTGATTCGCAAAACGAAGGATGCTCCCAAACCGATCAAGGTTTACCTGCAAGAAGGCACGGATGACTTGAACAATCTGCACGGAAACTGGCCACTGGGAAATCGGGACATGGCGGCCGCGCTGCAGTACGCCGGCTATCACTACAAGCTGGTGATGACCGAAGGCGGACACAGTGGAAAGTGGGGCGGCGAAGTCTTACCGGCCGCACTGCGTTGGCTGTGGTCGGATGACTCCGAGTCGACCGTGATCCCATCGACGGAAACCAAACCCCAGTGGCAACCGCATCCCGATGCCATTGCCGACGACTCGGTTCCCAAGGGGACCGTCGCGCAGATGGAGCCCTGGGAGTCGGAGATCTTTGCAGGCACGATCCGTGATTGGGCGATCTATGTGCCGGCACAATACCAAGCGGACACGCCGGCCGCGTTGATGGTGTTTCAGGACGGCGAACGGATGCGTGAGATCGAGGGACGCTGGCGGATCCCGATCGTCTTTGACAACTTGATCGCACGCGGCGCGATGCCTCCGACCATCGCCGTGTTCATCAATCCGGGACATCACAAATCAAAACCTCGCCAAGGCAAAAAGCCTTCCAACCGCAGCTTCGAATACGACAGCCTGGGTGATCGCTACACGCGATTCTTGCTGGAGGAAATCCTTCCCGCGGTCGAGCAACGCTACAACCTTTCGTCCGATCCCGCGATGCGGGCGATCGGCGGATCCAGCTCCGGCGCGATCTGTGCGTTCACGGCCGCCTGGCAGCGCCCCGATCAGTTCGGAAAAGTCTATTCGAATGTCGGCAGTTTCACCAACCTTCGCGGCGGCGACGTCTATCCGGCACTGGTTCGTAAAACGGAACCGAAACCGATCCGAGTGTACATGTCCGACACCAGCGGTGATGTCGACAACGCGTTCGGAAGCTGGCCTTGGGCGAATCAGCGAATGGCATCGGCGCTGAAGTACATGGGTTACGACACCCGTTTCGATTGGGCCGAAGGCTACGCGCACAATGCCGATTTCGGCAGCGCGCGTTTTCCCGAAGCAATGAAATGGCTGTGGCGAAACGAGACACACCAGCCCGTGCTGGACACCAGCGGTGACCTGCGTGGGGACTTGACGCTATTGAACCTGTTGATTCCCGGCCAATCATGGAAAGTCGTCGCGTCGGACCTGGGGTTCGCCGATGCCCCGTGCAGTGACGCCGATGGCAATTTTTTCTACAGCGACATGAAGGCGCCGGCGGTGTATCGTGTCAGTGCCGATGACGGCAAGCAAACCGTGATCGCCAAGGAGTCGATCAGCGGGTTGATGTTCGGTCCCGAAGGACTGCTGTATGGATGTCAGGGCGCGATGGATCGAGTGATTTCGATCGACCCGAAATCCGGCCAGGTCAGCGTGGTCGCGAGCGGTGTCAAGCCGAACGACTTGGCCGTCAGCGCGGATGGATTTGCCTTCATCACCGAGACACGGGCCAAACAGGTCACGCGGATCAACTTGAAGACCGGCGAGACGACCGCGGTCGACAGCGGCATCACGCGGCCGAACGGAATCGCGTTGTCCAACGACGGGGGCACGCTGGCGGTTTCCGATTCCGGCGGCGAGAGCACCTGGACGCTCCGGGTCAACCCCGACGGCAGCCTGGACGCCAAAATGCCGACCATGCCGATGCGGCTTGCGATCGACGCCAAGGGCGAATTCAAGTTCAACGAAGCCCCACCGTACCTGACCGCGTCGCGGGGCGATGGCATGGCGGTCGACAAAGCCGGGCGTTATTACGTGACCAGCTCGGTCGGTGTGCAAATCTTCGATCCGACCGGACGCCCCTGCGGCGTGCTGCCGACGCCCGATCCGACGAAACCGCTGACCAGTTGCACACTGGCCGGGGCGAATCACGACACCCTGTACGTGACTAACGGCTCGACGGTCTACTGTCGCAAGTTGAGCGTGCAGTAGCGCTGCGAAACACCTCGGATCACCCGCTGGTGTGCAGGCTT
>NZ_JANZKV010000191.1:13380-40455 GCF_025060895.1 Stieleria sedimenti
GTATTGGGCTTTAGCCGCTTCGTCTCGCTGCTCCGCAGCGAGCGAAGGATCGCCTAAAGGCTAGACACCAACGTGCGCTGAATTCCCATGCACCAGCGTCCTTGCCACGCGGCGGTTGGCTCTCTGTCGTTTGGGTCGTTCCGCAAACCAGGCAGGTGATTCGTGTTACAATCACAGCCGACACCGGCGGTGGTCATCGCCTGCCAAGACGCCCTCAAAAACCCGATCAAACGAGACGAACATGAACAAAAAAACTCAGCCGATCACGCGTCGCCAATCGATCCAAGCCGCCGCGGTCGGTACCGCTGCGGTCTTCGCCGCCCCGGCGATCGTTCGCGGACAAAACTTGAACGACAAGATCCGCGTCGCGATCGTGGGCATGGGTGGACGAGCCAAAGCCCACGCGGAAAGCCTGGTCGAATTGGAAAAGGAATCCACCTCCGGCGTCTCACTGGCGGGCATTTGCGATTGCGATGAAGCGAAACTGAAATCCGCCGAAACGGTTTGGACCGAGCGTAGTGGTCACAAAATCCAAACCTACGATGACATGCGACGCGTTTTGGACGACCCGTCCATCGACGCGGTCACGTTCGCCACACCCAACCATTGGCATTCGCTGAACGTGATCTGGGGCTGCCAAGCGGGCAAAGACGTGTATGTCGAAAAGCCCGGATCGCACAATATCTTCGAAGGCCGCAAGATGGTCCAGGCGGCGCGCAAGTACAACCGGATTGTCCAGCACGGGACGCAATGTCGATCGTCACCGAACATCGTCGAAGGCATCGACAAACTGCATCAAGGCGTGATCGGCGAGGTTTACTTTGCCCGCGGCATCGCCTACAAAATTCGCGGCGACCTGGGCAAGCATGCACCGCGACCGGTGCCCGATGGACTCGACTGGAACGCCTGGTGTGGACCGGCACCCGTACACGAATTCAGCAACTTCCAACATCGTCGTTGGCATTGGATCTGGGACTACGGCAACGGAGAAATCGGCAACCAGGGCGTCCATCAAATGGACATCCTGCGATGGGGGCTGAAATTGGACACGCACCCGGTGCAGGTTTCATCAGTGGGTTCCAATTACATGCAAGAGAACGTTCATCAGAGCAGCGCCGAAACACCGGGTGTCTTGTCAACGTCGCTGAAATGGGCTGACGGCAGAATGGTTGAATTCGCGGTTCGCGATTGGTACACCAACGCCGAAGCAGGCTTTCGCGATAAGTATCCGTTCGTCCAAAAAGACTTTCCCGTCGGAACGATCTTCTTGGGCACCGAAGGCACGATGATCATCCCCGACTACTCGAGCTACTACACGTTTTTGGGACGCAATCGCGAGCCGGGCCCGAGCGCGTTTGAAGAGGGCAGCCCGATTTCCAACCTGCCGCACTTCCGCAACTGGGCACTCGCAGTCCGCGCACGCAACCCTGAATTCCTCTCCGCCGAGATCGAACAGGGGCATCACTCTGCCGCGCTGTGTCACTTGGCCAATATCGCATATCGGGTCGATCGCACGCTGCACTTCGATCCGGAAAAAGAAACCTTCAAAGACGATCCGCAAGCGGACCGTTTATTGACGCGACCGGCGCGTGGTGCGTTCACGGTACCTGATGTCGTTTGATCTGGAAGCGGAAAAGGGGTCAGGTACCCGACGAAGAGTGGGATAGGCTTCCAGCCTGTCGATTCAGAGCATGACAGGCTGGAAGCCTATCCCACAACAATCCGGCAATTCATCTTCAACTGAGAAACCAATGAAGAAACAATACGGCTTCATGTTGTCAACGTTTGCTTTGGCTTTCGCGCTGGTCCAGTCCAACACCCACGCCGATTGGCCGCAATGGCGCGGGTCGGCGGACCTGGGCAGTGTGGCGACGGGAGACTATCCGTCCGAACTCAACGACCAGACCCTGCGTTGGAAAACAACGCTGCCCGGCAAGGGATGCTCCACTCCGATCGTTGTCGACCAGACCCTGTACGTCACCGCGCCGAGCGACGGTGTCGATGCATTGGTGGCCATCGATTGGTCGGGCAAGGAAAAATGGCTGACGAAATTCGGCCCCGAAGTGAAAGGGAAACATCGCAACGGATCGGGAAGCAACGCGTCCCCGGTCAGCGACGGTGATGCGATCTTCGTGTACTTCAAAAGCGGGACGTTGGCCGCCGTGGAACTCGACGGAACGGTGCGATGGCAAACAAATTTGGTCGATCGTTTCGGCAAAGACACGCTGTACTGGGACCATGGGACGTCGCCCGTCTTGACGAAGCGACATGTCGTTTTTGCGCGGATGCACAATGGTGAATCATGGCTAGCAGCATTCGATAAACAAACCGGCGACATCGTGTGGAAGGAAGCGAGGAATTATCAAACGCCGCGTGAATGTGATCATGGCTATTCGACACCGCTGGTGATCGATCATCAGGGAAAGGAATCATTGCTGGTCTGGGGCGCCCAACACTTGACAATCCACGACGCTCAAGACGGACACGTGGTGTGGTCGTGTGGGAATTTCAATCCCGACTCCAATCAACTTTGGCCGGTCGTTGCCTCACCGGTCCTGATCGATGACATGGCGGTCGTCGCTTTCGGCCGCAACGACAAGGGTGCACCGCGACTGTACGGCATCCGGATGGACGGGAGCGGTGACGTCACCGAGACGAACCACGTTTGGTTTCGCGATGACATCTCGACCTTCGTCCCCTCGCCCGCTGCTTACAACGGACACGTCTACCTGGTCCGTGACCGCGGTGAAGTTGAATGCATCGATCCGGCGACGGGCAAAACGATCTGGAGTGATGCGTTCCCCAAAAACAGAAACTCGTATTACGCATCACCGACCATCGCGGCCGGAAAACTTTACGCGGCACGTGAAGACGGCGTCGTCTTCGTCGCCGATGTGGCCGACGGCACATTTCGATTGCTGTCCGAAAACGATCTGGCAGAGTCCGTGATCGGATCGCCCGTTCCGATCGAAGACCGCATTTTTATCCGCGGTGAGAAGCATTTGTTTTGTTTCTCGTCCAAATGACTCGGTGACTCGTTCTCAGGCTCTGCCTGGCCCTACTGACAAATCGTGCAGGTCACGCTATGCGTGACAGAAGGCATGCACAGCATGCCCTACACCCCTACTGACAAATCGTGTAGGTCACGCTGTGCGTGACAGCAGGCATGCACAGCATGCCCTACCCCGCCGCCGCACCACCCCACCCTATCATGCAACGACACCCGTACCTTCTCCCTGCCGCAATGCTTCTCGCCGCGACGACGTTCACGGCAAGTCCCTCCATCGGCCAAGAGGCGACATCCGCCTGGCGAGCCAATCCCGATCTGGTCGAAAAACTGACCCGGCAACGCCGCGAGTTCAACTACGTCGAATCAAAAGTCCCGCCGTACACGTTGCCGAATCCGCTGGTGACTCGCGGGGGCGACCTGATCCGTTCGCCGAAGGAGTGGAATGACAGTCGTCGCGGCGAGCTACTGGAGTTGTTTCGTGAGCAGGTTTATGGGCGTCGGCCCGACGTCGAGTACTCGCTGAGGTTTGAGCAGACGGCGGAAAACACGCAAGCGTTCGACGGCGCCGCGACCGGCCGCGAAATGAAAGCGATCATCCAAGTCGACGATCGTACGTTTTCATTTCCGTTCGTCGTCTTTGTGCCCAACAAGGCGTCGGGGTCGACCCCGGCGGTGATCCACATCAACAACCGCTACTTTGTTCCGCTGGCGACCGCCATCGAAAAACCCGATCCGTTTTGGCCGGTGGAAACCTTCATTGAGCGCGGTTACGCAACGGCATCGTTCCACACCTCACATGTCGACCCCGACAAAAAAGACGGCTATCCCGACGGAATCCGCTCGTTCTTTGCCGACGGAAAACCGCCCGAAGACACCGCGTGGCGCAGCCTGTCGGCTTGGGGCTGGGCGGCCAGTCGGGTGCTCGATCATCTGCAAACGATCGAATCGATCGATGCCTCACGCGTCGCGGTCTCGGGCCACTCGCGGGGCGGGAAAACGTCGCTATGGGCGGCGTGCGAAGACGAGCGCTTCGCGATCGCCTACAGCAACAACTCGGGGTGTGGCGGCGCCGCGCTGTCACGACGGGCATACGGAGAAACCGTTAAGCGGATCACGACGTCCTTCCCCCACTGGTTTTGCAAACCGTTTTCCGACTACGCCGGTCGCGAGCATGACTTGCCCGTCGATCAGCACGAAGTGATCGCCTTGATCGCACCGCGTGGCGTCTATGTCGCCAGCGCCGACGAAGACCTGTGGGCGGATCCGAAAGGCGAGTACGCGTCGCTCATCGCCGCCGCTCCCGTGTTCGGTCTGCTGGGAAAAGACGCGATCGAAACGACGACCATGCCGCCGCTGGGGCAGCAACGCATCAAGGGCCAGACCGGTTATCACATCCGCGCCGGCGGACACGGTCTTGGTGAACTGGACTGGAACTTTTTCCTGGACTTCGCCGACACGTTGCTGAAGTAGTTTGCGTGATGTTTGAACTACGCTGCACCGTCAGAAACTGTACGGCAGTGCTGAAACAGCACGACAACGCGCTGCGGTGCGATTCCGGCCACCACTTCGATCGCGCCAAGGCGGGATACTGGAGTCTGCTGCAACCGCAAGATCGAAAATCGCTCAAACCCGGCGACTCCGACGACGCCGTCCTGGCCCGGCATCGTTGGCTCAAGCGTGGGCTCGCTACCGGGTTGGTCGAAACGCTGCGGCCTTGGATCAAGACGCCGACCGCGGGAGACGATTCGCGATCGATCAGGACGCTCGACCTGGGCTGTGGCGAAGGCTCATTTGGGCCGGCACTGTTTTCGGACACTCCGAACGGCTACTGCGGCATCGACTTGTCCAAACGTGCGATCAAACTCGCCGCACGGGGTTGGCCCGAGGCGACTTGGGTGTTGGCCAACGCGGACCGCACGTTGCCGGCTGCGGACGGGAGCGTCGATCAAGTGATTTCGTTGTTCGGACGCCGACCGGCCGATGAAATTTCGCGGGTGCTCGTTTCCGACGGCAACTGCATCATTGCCGTGCCTGGCGAGGAGGACTTGATCGAGCTTCGTGAAAGTGTTCAACAAGAGGGGCATCGAAGAAGCCGGTGGGAAGCGGTTGTCGATGAACTCTCCGCAGCCGGTTTGCAGTTTGTGGAACACCAGAACTGGCGACATCGTGTCGAGCTAGAACCCGATGCGATCGCCGATGCGTTGGCGATGACCTACCGCGCCGTCCGACACTCGCAACAAACGCGTGCGGAATCGTTGACTGCGATGGCTGTCACCCTGGCCGCCGATTTGATCTTGCTGCGTCGGTCGTAGACTGGCCGGGGAGGTTCGCCGGGGCTCAAAATCACTCCGTCACAGCCAATCGACCCTCCCCTCGCTGCGCTCGACCCTCCCGCACACGGGAGGGTTGCTTGCTAACTTGGTGCGTATGCCCCTCGCTGCGCTCGACCCTCCCTGCCAGGCAGAGTGACTTCAGAGGTGTGGACACCGATGCCGGCCAGGAGGGTGAAGTCCCAAGCGGGACGCGATCATCTTGCCGCGAGCGCCCGCGCTACCGCATCACCTGCTCGGCGACGATGACTCGCTCTCCGCCGCGTGGGGTGACCAGCGACTTGAAGGCGTCCGGCGTGATGGCTGAACGCAAAAAATTGATTTGGCCATCGGCGAAGCCCACCGTCAGGCCTTTTGCAATCGGAATATTCTCCAGGCCGTTCATGGGGTCATCGATCAGAAACGGAAAATCATCGGGCTTGGTCCAAGTGACTTCATGACCCTTGGGCGTCTGGATCATCAAGAGCGTCTTGTCCGGTCCATCGGAGATCGCTTGATATGGCGTACTCGGTAGATACGGATTGCTGACCGCCCCCACGCCACGAATCGTCATCAGACGAGTGGTGGTGCTACTGGAACTTGCATCGGCATCCCGGAAGATGTCAGGCATGTAGGGGATCAACTTGAGGTTGTGCGGGCTGTCCCATGGCTGATCGAGCCGAAACTGTTTGTACAGATGCAGGTAATCCAGCGAGCTTAGAATGTGCACCCGCCAGCTTAGATTGCGGTCGTCCAACAATTCTGGATTTCGCTGATACTTTTGCACCAGGCAAGACAAGACGACTCGCATGCCGTAGGCTTCGAAGAGCCTTGCCTGGTCTTCGCCGACATACGGGTATCCATTCACGTGGGCGCTATATCGCATCAGCGTCGGGGCATCGACGAATTCGTCTCCGGTGCTCGTCGCCAGCGCGTGGAAAATTTCGGGCGACAAGGAACTGGGAAAGATCTGACATCCCGTCCCGGTAATCAACCCGACACTTTTGCCGACCTTTCCGAGTGACTGAACCAGGTTTTCCGGATCCACTTCAATGTCGACGGGTTTCGTCCAGGGCACCGCTTTGTCCGTGCCAACCATTCCGCCCAAGATGGTCGAGGCGCGGCTGTCGGTGATCGGCATGTCTTTGCTGACCAGTGAATCACGAATCCGCTCGTTGGACAAACACATTCCGCGGCCGATGAACATGCAGATTTGAGTCCGTGATTTTTCGCCGTTTTGCGTTCGGTAAACCTCTGGCATCTCGTCGAGCAACGCGAGGTTGGCGTCTGCGTCCCATGGTTGGTCATGATCAAAGCGATCGTAGAGCGTTTGATGGCCTAAGAACGGCAACAACTCGACGCGCCAGCTCAACTTCAACGTGTTGCCGCTCGTCGCAGATTGCACTTTGGGGAAGGTGCGGTAGTTGCTGGTGTATTGCTGCAACGCCCGGCTGATTCGGGCGAGCGAGGACTCCGCCACGATCGTGTAGTAAGGCTTCTTGGTTGCCCCCGCCGCCGGCACCGCGGGCACCGGGTCGGGCAGTGCGATGTCGCCCCTGATCATGACCGGTCGATGGTATCGCGGCGCCCGTCTGTTCGTCGCGACGAGATCTGACTCGCTCCAGATCTTCACCGCCCACTGATTTTCAACCGCGGGATCTATCAAAGACATGCACTCCGGATTCACCGGGGACGGCATGTCAAACGAAACCGTTTTTCCGCTGACCAACATCCCGCGGGCCTTGGGCATGCGAATCAATGTCGGCAGCGGTTCCGGTCGCGTCCAAGTCACCTCTTGGTGTGTCGGCGCGAAAACGATCGCCAGCTTGTTTTCCAGATGCGGGGCATCGGAACGGAGAGCCCGAATCACCGGTTCAATCGCGCGAATGCGTGTTCGCCCGGGGCGTGATCCCAACGTGTAGACCTCCGGGATTTTCTTGATCAACGCGTAATTGTGAACGCTATCCCAAGGTTCATCGAGTTTGAAGTCGCGATACAGAGACTGATAACCGATCAGGGGCAATAAATGAACCCTCCACGAAAGCTGACTTCCCGGGGGCAACTTCAGTTCTCGCAGCTTGGATCCGATCCAATTAAACCGCCCCACCATGGGTCGGGTCGGTTCTTTCGACTCTCGCACGACATCACTCGGCGCCGTGCCCAGTTTGAATCCGTTGGGCGGACGTTTGGTTGCCGTGTCGGCGGCAAACCAGCGCTCCGACACGTGTTCATTGCCAGCGATTGAAATCAGTGCTTGCAACTTGAGGGGATGGATTCCGTCGGGGAAGGAATGTACGTCTCCCGTCCCCATGACGGCGATCGTTGGCGTCGTCGACGAGATCAAAAACCCGGACGCGACCTCGTCATCGACCATCGGCTTCGCTTCGGGACGCGTCCATTCCACTTTCGCTCCCTCTCCGGCGAACAGGATGACGGCAGTTTGCTCGCTACCGTCACTAAAAAAGACGCCGTTGCCAATATCAGGCATCTGCGCGCCGACGCCTTGCCGCCAAATGCTGCGGATGCGAGTCGAATCGGCGTCGGTGCCAAAGCGATAGACCGCCGGCATTCGATCCAGCAACCTTTTGTTGTGTTCTGAATCCCAGGGTTCATCCAGCTTGAACTCCGCATACAACGCTTCCTCGCCCAGAAACGGCAACAGATGCACGCGCCAAGAAAGCTTGTCGTCGGTGCGGACCGCGGTGTCCCGGTAAAATCCCCGATCGATGCACCGTTGGACGGCGTCGGCGATGGTTCGAAGATTGTCGCCGACTTGATCAAACGTCACGGCGACGACTGGCTTGAGTGGCGTCGTCGCGGGCGTCTTCTGGGGCGACGGCACTGATCCTTCCGATGTCGCCGCCGCGACCGATTTCAATGCGTGGGCGTTTCCATCCGGTTCATCCTCGTTTGACTCGACGACGCTCGCCGAGGGATCGGTCTGCGTCGTTTCCGGCTTGCCGGACACCGCCGATTTTTCGATCGGAACCACAACGGGCTGCCCGCGATCGAGCGATGCCATCACCATGCCGCTGGCTGCATAGAGTCCGCCGCCAATCAAGAGCACGAAGATTGCGGCCAGACCGGCGACCGTTTGTGCAACCAGCCACGAGGACATCGCTTGTCGATTGTCGGTGTCGAGCTTCTGCGTGCCGCCTTGCTGCGGTTCAATGGGCGGCCAAAGCTTGGACGCGGACGCTTTCAATTTGGTGATTTCGTCACTGCCATCCGCTCCGAGCTGCCGCGCGATTTCAATCCTCGAGTTGACCGCCTCAAATCGCTCCGGGTCAAAACCGATCGCCTGGTCCATCGCGTCGCCGGCTTCCTTGAGCCGTCCGAGCTGCCAAAGTTGACGGCCCAGGGAGCACGCGACGGAGCAGGCAAAATCTTGCGGCTGGGAACGTGAGCGTTTTAAGATTTCACGCAGGTCTGCGATCGATTCTTCGTGATTCCCGGCCGACTGTTGAACCGCAGCTCTGAAATACCGTACCTCCGGCGGTTGATTCGCTTGCTTCATCACCACGTTGATGTCCGCAAGCGATTTTTCGTATTCCGCGATCTCGTAATACACTTGGGCACGCTGCAAGCGGGCATCCAAATCGCCCTGTTTGATCAGGTCCGTCATCACGTCGATGATGACCCGATTGAATTCCAAAACGCTTTCGGCACGTTTCTCGGCAAAATCGGCAAGCAACGTCGACATTTCGTCGCGAACCGGAGCGCCGGACTGGTCAAAGAGCTCGATCGCAAGTCCCGAGTCAGACCGCGAGGCCGATTTCCATCGCTGTGCCAGAGCAAGACGCTCGATGGGAGCCGGGTGAGAGTCGTAAACCGTTGTTTTCCGGCACATGATTCCACGGATGATTCCGTCAATCTCTCGCTGGTCGAACGCATTGATCTGGGGTTTCGGTGCGTAGAAATGCGAGGGGGCGAGATCCGATTTGATTTTGTCACCGATCGCGCCCGACACGATGTGATCGAACTCAATGTCACGCCGAATCACATGCTTCAGTCCGTCAACGAACGCCGAACTACCGTAGGTTTCAACGGCTGCGCGATCGGCAAGCACTTCCTGCAAACGGCTGGCCCCGAGCGTCAATCGCGTAAACAGATAATGAAAGGTCCGTAGGAAGTGGATCGTGATATCCCACCATCGAATCTTTCCCCGCTCGCTAATTGCATCGGCGAACTGATGCATCGCAAACTGCACCTTCAGCGCGACGTCTCCGCCGGCGGTGTCACGGTTTCGAAAGTGCGTGTACTCGTGTGCCAAGATGGCGCGGAGGGAATCGACTTTGAAATCGTCGAGCAACGCGACGCCAAAAATCAGAACGCGGCGCCCCTTGTCGCGCAGCTTGTCCCACCAACGACCACGTTCGGTCACGGCCAAATCGGTGCCCGGTGAAATCCAAATCTCGTCGACGCTCCGCGTCCCCATGGTCTCGGCAACATCGCGGACGAGATTCCAAAATTCTGGAGACTCGCCCTGGCGAAGTTGCATTCCGTCTTGAGACTCCGGAACGCGAATCATCGCGGTGCGAATCCCACTGACCGCCGTGATCACTCCGCCCACTCCGCCGATCAAGATCACCGCCAACAGGATCAAATTCAAATACGGGGTGGAAAGCGCCGCGTATCCGATCGTCAACGGCAATGCGACCGCACACACCAAAATGACCGGCAACGAAATGTAGTAATAGACGCCCGCCACGGTGACGACAGCGCGATAGACACGCCGGATCAATCGAGTAGCGAATGATCGCGCATCCAACTGGTCTTGCTCGATCGCCTTGAGCGTAAAACGACTGAGCAACAGGCCCAGCAAGTAGATCGCGACCAAACCGATCAACCAAACCATGATGATCCAAAACGTAATCTCGGCGTATTCCCAAACCCATTTCTGATTGTCGATCGCCACTTTCAACATCTGCGCGATGCTTTCATCGGACAGCCCCAATGCCTTCGCGTTGCGCAACGCGATCTCCGCTGATTGCCAATCTTCGTCCATGAGGGACTGCAACCCTTTGAAATACTGGGCGTGCGGGTTGTTGGGGAATTTCTGGACGAACTCGCTGGTGGTTTGACGAAACAACGCATCATTGCCGACTTGCGCCGACAGCTTTGCCGTTGCGATCCAAGGCAGTGGTGTCGACGCGTTCTGCTTCAGGCCCTGTTGGGCCATCTGCAGTGCTTCATTTCGGTATTTCGACGCAAAGGCTGCGTTGGGAGCGTATTGATCAATCGCATTGATCGCGGACATCATGCTGGTGAGTGATCGGTCCGTCGCCAGATTGGCCTGGATTTGCGATTCGATCCGATTTGCCGCGGCGGGCGTGTAACTCGGTGCGTTCGACGTTCCCGGCATCGAAGGCGTGGGAACGCGAATGCCTCGGATGGTGCTGGATGGATTGAATGCCGGTGGCCGACTGGCATTGGTCGCGAGCGGGTTTCGAAACACGGGGCCGACCGCACGACCACCGGGCGCACCGAACGGCACGTGAGGCTGACCGCGAAACGAAGAGCCTGGGCGAAACGAGTTACCCGGCGATGAATAGGAGGGCGCGCCGGGATAAGTCGGCCGACTTGAGGGCACGCCGGGGCGTGGCGAGTTGAACCGATTGGGCGTCGAACGGGGCTGGCTGTAGGAGGGCCGCGGGTTCGAGGGCCGAGAATAGGAGGGCCTCGTGTACGAACGGCTCGAGCCGGACGGTCCGCCGAACGAGCGCCCGCCGCCCCCCGGACTTGGCATCTGCGGCGCGGAGGGGAACTGGGCGGGCATCACCTCGGCGAGCCACGCGATCAAGCAAAACACACAAAAGATCCGCATCCAAATCGCGGGTCGGCAGTGCGCGGGTCGGCAGTGAACGATCAAGATTCCGCCTCGCTAACGTTCTTGTTTGGTGTTCGCATGCCGCCGTCGCGGGAATTCGATCGGCGTCGTGCGGTGTCCGCAGGCAAGTCGTAGACTATGATAACAGCTCTCTCTCCACCAAACGGCTCCCACCCGCCCGATGCTCTCCGAGATTTAGACATGAAACGCCCCTCCGATTCGCGACGGAATTTTCTGAAAACCTCCGCTGTCCTATCCGGCGGCTATTGGCTCGGTTCGACGCCGGCCGCGCCTGCCGCGTCGCCCAATGAAAAATTGAACGTCGCTTGCATCGGAGTCGGCGGCCGTGGTTCGGCAAACGTCAGCGGTGTCAACGGCGAAAACATTGTCGCCATGTGCGATGTCGATGAAGTCAAAGCGGGCAAGCGTTTTGAACAGTTCGACAAGGCCCGGAAATACCAAGATTTCCGCGTGATGCTGGATCAACTGGACAAGCAAATTGATGCCGTCGTCATCAGCACGCCCGACCACACCCACTTTCATCCCGCCCGCCAGGCGATGTTGATGGGCAAGCATGTGTACTGTGAAAAACCGCTCGCCCACACCGTGTGGGAAACTCGCGAGCTGACGAAGATCGCCAAAAAGATGGATGTCGCCACCCAGCTCGGCAACCAGCGACACGCCAACGAAGGCATGGCCCGCACCGTCGAAGCGGTTCGCTCGGGCGTGATCGGCGAGGTCACCGAAGTCTATTGCGCGGTCGGCGGCTCACGAGGCATGCCGGACATGCCCACCGAGTTTCCTCCGGTCCCCAGCCATCTGAACTGGGATCTGTGGCAGGGACCTGCCCAAGAACGTCCCTACTCGCCGGAGTACTGTCCTTATAAATGGCGTTTTTGGTGGGACTACGGCACCGGCGAAACGGGCAACTGGGGCTGCCATATTCTAGACATCCCATTTTGGGCGTTGCAACTGAAGTATCCCAACCGCGTCGATCTGGATGAGGTGCCCAGCCCCGATCAAATCGATCCCCAGCGGACTCCCACGTCAATGAAGACGCGTTTGGAATTCCCGGCGGAGAAAGGACACGGTGCATTGACGCTGCATTGGTGGCATGCATCGTTGGGCGACGTGTTCAAACAGCACAAGACGGTTCCCGAGAAAGGGGACAACACCCTATTCGTCGGCACCAAGGGCACGATCACAGCCGGATTCAACGGCTACAAGGTCACGCTTAACGACGGCGGCCACCCGGAGACTCCCGAGCAAACGATCGCCAAGTCCCCGGGATTCCACCAGGAATGGATCAACGCCTGCAAGGGCGGCCCACGTTCGACGTGCGACTTTGTCGACTACACCGGCCCGCTGGCCGAGTCGGTCCTGTTGGCCAACACCGCGTTTCGCGCCGGTGGCGGGTTTGACTGGGATGCCAAGGCCTTTCAAGCAAGCGGCAATGACAACGTCGAGCAGTTCCTGATGCCGAACTTCCGCAAGGGCTGGGAAGTCGAGGCGGTTTAGAAGTCGACGCGGTTTAAACGCAAGCTGGAAGCTTACCCCACATGGTTACGTACGACACAATCATCATCGGTGGTGGCCACAACGGATTGATCACGGCGGCCTACTTGGCCAAGGCCGGTAAGAGGGTTTGCGTGTTGGAGCGTCGTGGGACGCTGGGCGGATGTGCAACGACCGAAGAGCTCTATCCGGGCTTTCGATTTTCGCCCGCCGCCTATGTCGTCAGCCTGCTGCTACCGGAAGTCATCGCCGATTTGCGGCTGAAGGAATACGGATACCAGGTCCTGCGCCGCGACCCGTCATCGATCACCTTCGATGGCCAGGGCCGGCATCTGGTGTTGGGCCACGACGCCAAGCGGAATTTTGAATCGATCGCGGGATTCAGCAAGAAAGACGCCGAAGCGTTCCCGGCTTACGAGAAGATGCTGACCGAGATCGCCGAGCGGTTGGAACCGCTGTTGAAAACCGTACCGCCGCAGCTGCCGAGTCGTCTGCGCAAAGCCGGTTTGTGGGACAGGGCCAAGAACCTGATCGGCGGGCTGAAGACCGGTTCGCTGATGCAGAAGTTGCTGTACGAAGACCCCGGCGCCATGGAAGTCTTGACGGGCGCGGCTGATCGGATTCTCAATCGTTGGTTTGAATCGGATCTGTTGAAGGGCACGTTGGCGACCGATGCGATCATCGGCGCGTTCCACGGTCCGTCTTCACCGGGAAGCGCCTACGTGTTGCTGCACCATGTGATGGGCGACGCTGGGGGATCGCGCGGTGTCTGGGGGTACATCAAAGGCGGAATGGGAGGTCTGGCCGCGGCACTCCGTCAGGCCTGTCTGGATCTGAAAGTCGACATCAAGATGGAAGTCGAGGTCCAAGAGATCCTGGTCCAAGACAACTCGGTGCGCGGCGTGTCGACCTCCGACGGCGAGTTCGTCGGCAAATCGGTCGCCTCGGGAGTCGATGCCAACCGAACGCTGCTTCAACTGCTCGACTCGCGGCACCTCCCCGACGAATTCGTTCAACACGTCAAAAACATCGACTACTCCTCGGCCAGCGGCAAAATCAATCTTGCCCTGGATGGATTGCCCGACTTTGGTGTCGACCCGTTACTTTTGCGTGGCACGATTCACACCACGCCGAACATGCAATTCATTGAACGAGGCTACCAAGAAGCGCTGGCGGGCAAGTACAGCAGCAAACCGGTGCTGGAGATGACGATTCCGTCCAACGTCGATGACAGTCTCGCACCGCCGGGAAAACACGTCCTGTCGCTGTTCGTCCAGTACGCCCCCTACCAACTGTCCGACGGCCGGCACTGGGATGACGAAAAAGACGCATGGGTCGCAAGCTGCATCGACATGCTGCAGGAATTCGCACCGGATATCCGCGACAAGATCCTGTTCACTCACGCGATGACGCCGCTGGATTTGGAGCGGACGTACGGGTTGACCGGCGGCAACATCATGCAAGGGGCGATGCACCTGCATCAACTCGGACCGTCACGCCCGCTGATCGGTTGGTCAGACCACCGCACGCCCGTGAAGAGGTTGTACCTGTGCGGTGCTGCGTCGCATCCCGGAGGCGGCGTGATGGGGGCCTGCGGACGAAACGCCGCGGGCATCATCCTGAGCGACCTTTAATCGACTTCCAGACGTACAATCAATGGGATGCGTCTTAATTTACAAACCAAACTGACGATTTTCGTTGCGGTGGTCGTGTTTTTGACCGCGACGCTGGCGAATTTGACGAGTTTTCAATTCGCCAAAAGCAGTCTGACCGGACAGATCCACCAGCGATTGCAGACCGCCGCGCACGATCGCCAACAACGCGTGCTCGCCTACGTCGATCAGCAGAAAGAGCGGGCGCTGCTGGTCGCCAGCCGAACCCGCCTGCGGAGCTATCTTGCCGAACGGATCGAGGGCACTGTCGGCGAAGCGAGGTTTCGCCAGGGCGTCCAACGGATCCTGATCGATGCCAAATTGAGCACCCCGGAGTTCTTGTCCATCTCGATCACCGACCCTCAGGGCCAAGTGATCGCGTCGACCGACGAAAGCCAGCTTGAGAAGAACTACTCCGATTCCCCCGACTATTCACAAGGACGCATCGACGCCCATTTTGGGACTCCGATTCAAAACGGCGACGGCCAGTACGTGGCTTGGTTGACGGCGCCGGCAAAGACCAACGACGAGCAATTCCTCGGGGTCGTGATGGTGCTGCTCAACGTCGATGGCTTGATCCAGATCCTGCACGATTCCACCGGCCTGGAAGACTCCGGTGAAGTGCTGATTGCCTCGCAACAAGGTAACAAACTGCACTACCTGATCCCCTCGGCGAAGCCGCACGACGACGCATCGGCGAGCCTGGGAACGGAGGCGATGGATCGAGCGATTGCTGGTGAGTCGGGCCAAGACATCGGCCGCTATGCGGGAACCGAGGTGTTGATCGCTTGGCGCCCCATCAGCTTGCAAGACCCCGAATTCCGAAAATGGGGCATGGTGGTGAAAATGGATTGCGATGAAGCGTTCGCGCCGATCGGCAAACTACGCAACATGCAGTGGTTCCTGGAAGCCGCGCTGGTGTTGCTGAGCGTTGTGGGGGCGTTTGTCTTGGCCAGACGATTCACGTCTCCGATTTCGCGACTCGCCAAAACCGCGGACATGATTGCCGGCGGTGATCGCTATGCACGGGTCGCGGTTCAATCGGATGACGAACTGGGGCGACTGGGAACCTCGTTCAATCGCATGACCGACGAATTGGTGAGAGCTCAGGTGACGCTCGAAGATCGGGTCGAAGAACGGACGCGGGAGCTGGCCGAATCCAATCAATATCTACAGAAAGCGCGTGAAGAGGCCGACCAGGCGAATCGAGCCAAGAGCGAATTTCTGGCCAACATGAGCCATGAAATTCGCACGCCGATGAACGGGATCATCGGCATGTCGGACCTGTTGGAAGGAACACCACTTTCATCGGAACAACGCGAATACCTGGGGATGGTCCGCGGGTCGGCCGACTCGCTGCTGCGGCTGCTCAATGACATTCTGGATTTTTCCAAAATTGAAGCCGGCAAACTGGAATTGGAATCGATTGCGTTTGACCTGAGAGACACGGTGGAACGGACGGCCCGCTCGCTGGGTCATCACGCCGCAGAAAAGGGACTGGAACTGGCCTGCCGCGTCGCCCCGGGTGCCCCTCAAGTTGTCGTCGGCGATCCCGGACGGCTCCGCCAAATCATCGTCAACCTGGTCGGCAACGCGATGAAGTTCACCGAGGCCGGGGAGGTGGTCGTCGCCGTGGAACTGGAAGACCGCAGCGAAACGCATGCCCAATTGCACTTCTCGGTTCGCGACACGGGGATCGGCATCCCGAAGGAAAAACAAGACAGCATTTTCGAGTCGTTTTCACAAGTCGACGCATCAACCACGCGTCAATATGGAGGCACCGGTTTGGGGCTTTCCATCTCGGGTCAACTGGTCTCCATGATGGGCGGTCGAATCTGGGTGGAAAGCGAACTAGGCCAAGGGACGACGTTTCACTTCAATTTGAACTTGGAAATCGGGCAACCGCTGACGCCCACTCCTCCGGCGGCCTTGGAGGACCTGGCCGGTCTGCCCGTGCTGGTCGTCGACGACAACCGAACCAATCGATTGATCTTCAACGAGATGCTTCAGTCCTGGGGGCTGGCCCCGACGTGTGTCGCCGATGGGCAAACGGCGCTGGAGGAACTCGAACGCGCCGCCGTGGCCGATTCGCCCTACCAGCTGGTGCTGCTCGATTGCGTGATGCCGAACATGGATGGCTACGATGTCGCCACCAAGATGCTGGAAAACGATCAGCTTCGACACACCAAAACCATCATCATCTCCTCGGCGACCAGCGAGGACAAACAACGATGCAGCGACCTGGGCGTGGCCAGCTATGTGACCAAACCCGTGGTGCAATCGGAGTTTCTCGAGACGATCCTGAATGCCGTGGTGTCGCCCGATGACGTTGTGGACATCGATCCATCACACGATGTCGAGCAGGCCGATGTGGCGTTGCGTGTGTTGATGGTCGAAGACGGCTATGTCAACCAACGGGTGGCCAGCGGGTTGCTGGAACGCATGGGACACCAGGTCCAAATCGCCAATGACGGTAAACTCGGCGTCGAGGCCTGGCGAGACGGCCACTTTGACGTGATCTTGATGGACTGGCAGATGCCCGTCATGGATGGGCAAGAAGCGACCCAACAAATTCGTCACGAAGAAGCGTCTACGGGAAACCACATCCCCATCATCGCCATGACGGCCGCGGCCATGAAAGGGGATCGCGAACGATGCCTGGAAGCCGGCATGGACGATTACATCAGCAAACCCATTGACCCCAAGGAACTGGCCATGGTCCTAAGGCGACACGCCCCCGACGATTCCCCCGCCGCCACGGATGATGCAACCGTCCAGCCCAATGCTGAGGCGGACGGGGAAGTCACACCCGGTCCACAACCCGACTACGAGGTCATCGACGTCGAACACGCCCGCAATCGAATGCGCGGCTGCAACGACGCGTTCTTAACGGAAATCGCGAAAGTCTTACGTGACGAGGCGGGGCAGCGTGTCAAGGAAATCGAAGACGCGCTGGCGGCGAGCGACGTCAAAGTCGTCACCCGTGGCGCCCACACGCTCAAAGGCGCCGCGGCAAATTTTGGCGCCAAACCCGTCGTCGAACTCGCCGAGCAAATCGAACGACTGGGCAAAGACGAAGACCTGGCCCCCGTCCCCGGTCTCCTGCAAACCCTCAAACAGCAAGTCGCCCGACTGGACGTCGAACTCGAGGCTTTTGTGAATCGGCAAATCGATCCCTCGTCTTGAAGGCGGAATGACAGAAGAATTGAAATGGCAGAATCATATGGGGCAGAATCATGTCCCGACCGCTCAGATCGCAGAGTGAGAATCATTCTGCCGGTCGCGTCTCGCCAACGCCGACAAGACCTTCGGCCCCCGGCTACTTGATTTGAATCGGTGATGTTTCGGGCGGATCGTTGCCTTCGATCTGGTGTATCAACGTTTTCAGCTCAGCAACTTTCTCGGGGTGCTCCGCGGCCAGATTCGTTTGCTCGCCCAGGTCGGATTTCAGGTTGTAGAGTTCTTCGACCTTCTTTCGATCGTCTTCGACCGCGTAACCGTGAAAGAAGGCGTCGGCCTTGAGGTATTTCCAATCGCCCTGCCGCACGCCGGCGTTGTTAAAATAAAAATGCTCGCGTCCGGTTTCGCGTTTCCCCAACAGCAGGTCGGTTTGATCGATACCGTCGATGCGGCGATCATTGGGAACTTCATATCCGGCCAGACGTGCGAAGGTCGGCATGAAGTCGATGGTGGCGAAAATGGCATCGGAAACTCGTCCCGCTGGCACCTTTCCCGGCCAACGGACGATACAGGGCAGTCGATAGCCGCCCTCATAGCAAGACCCTTTGCCGTTGCGGAGCGGACCGGACTGGCCCCAGAAAATGGATCCTTCGGGATGGCCTTTTTTCCTGTCGGTGTACTTCGGTTGGTTCCACGGCCCGTTGTCACTGGTGTAGATCACCAACGTATTCTGGCGCAATTCCAAGTCATCGATTACATCAAGCAACCGTCCCGTTTCGTAATCGAACTCTTCGACGACATCCCCGTACAATCCTCCCGCCGATTTACCGCGGAAACGATCCGAGGCATCAATGATGGTGTGCATCATGGTGTGAGCGAGATACAACACGAACGGTTTGTCTGGGTCGCGTTTGTCTTTCAGGTACTCGATCGCCTTGTCGGTGTAGAGTGTGGTTAGGCTGCCCATGTCATCGGTCCCACCGGCCGGTTCATTGTTTTCGTGAAACCGGACTTTGCCGCTGTCGTTGGCGCCCAAGGTGCCGAAATAGTAATCGAAGCCTTGTGCATTGGGCATGCGGTCGAGGATCGCTTTCCGGTTGGACACGTCCCACTTGCCGATGCAGGCGGTTTGGTAACCCGACCCGCGAATCAACTCGGCGAACGTGATTTCCGAAGCCGGCATGCCCCAGCCCTTGCTGCGAAGCGGCTGGCGTCCGGTCAGCAGTGCCGATCGCGAAGGCCCGCAGACCGTCTGGGAGTAGAACGAGGTGAATCGAGTTCCTTCGGCCGCCAACTGGTCCAACCGCGGCGTCTTATTCGCTTCGTTGCCGTAGCATGCCAGATCGGCGTAACCCTGGTCATCGGTAAACAGAATCAGAATATTGGGTTTGTCAGCGGCAACGACGGCAGAGGCAATGCAACAGAGGATCAGCGACACGGTGAAACGAGCGAAACGAAATGAGTGATTCATGGTTGTCTCAAAAATCGCGGATTGGATGGTACATAGCGAAAAGGATCGATTTGACGGCCCTTGATTATACGGTGCGCAACTTAGGCTATCCGAGAGGCTCAATGTCGGGAGCGGACGCTGGTCCGCGAAATCGATTCGGTTGAGTCCCTGCTGACGAGCATCTCCATGGAAAACAAATTGGCCGTTACGGCACCTCAGCGGGTTCCGCTGTGGGTCAAACTCGCTTTTACCGCTTTCGTTGCCGTTTTAGTTCCGTACTACTGGCGTGAATACGGGCCGACCAACTTCCTGTACTACTGCGATGTCGCACTCTTTCTGGCTCTCCTCGCCACATGGACGGAGAAGCCGATTTTCGCTTCGATGGCCGCGGTCGGAATTACGATTCCGCAGATACTTTGGCAGATCGATTTCCTGGCGCAATGGATCGAGTTGCCGCTGACCGGAATGACGGACTATATGTTCGATCCCGGGATTTCGCTGTTTGCTCGTGGATTGTCGTTCTTTCATTTTTGGTTGCCACTGATGTTGCTGTATTTCGTCTGGCGACTGGGATACGACCGTCGAGCGTTTGCGGCGTGGACGATTCTGGCATGGGTGCTCATGCTGATTTGTTTCTTCGTGCTTCCTCCAGCAGGGGCCGAATTGGACTTTCCCAATCAGCCACACAATGTGAATTATGTGTACGGGATGGACGACGCCCAGCCTCAAAGCTGGATGCCTGCGTGGGCCTGGCTGTCGTTGCTGATCGTAGGACTACCGACAATCATCTTTCTGCCGACACACCTCGCTTTGAAGTCGGTTTCCAGATTCGCTGTTGGAGCTGATCGGGAAAAAGGAACCAAGCGATTCCAGCGATCCAGGACATTCGTCATCGGAAGAGGGGGCCAGCCCATGTGTCACGCACAGCGTGACCTACATAGCCATGTGTCACGCACAGCGTGACCTACATAGCCAACAACGGATCGACCGTGCCGGTGCTGTCGGCGAAACGCTCCATCTCCAGCCCCATCATGCGGGCCTGGGTCAGCCATAGATTCGCCAGCGGTGTGCCTTCGGGCATGTTGATGTGTTGACCGGACTGAACGCGTTCGCCTCCGCCGGCGACGATGATCGGCAAATCGTTGTACTGGTGCGTGGAACCGTCACCCAACCCGGACCCATAGGTGAACAGCGTGTTGTCCAACAGCGACGTCCCATCGGCCTGTTCCACCCGATCCATTTTGTCGATCAAGTAGGCGTACTGTTCCATGTGGAAACGATCGACCTTCAACAGATCGTCGATCATCTTGGTTTGATTGTGCGACATCTGGTGATGGCTTCGCGGTTGATCGAACAGACTTTCAAACATGTACGGCGTGTCCCAACGCTCGGGTCCGACCATAAACGTCGTGACATTGGTCAGCCCGGTCTGCAACGCAACGACCATCAGGTCACCCATCAAGCGGATATATTCCCCGCGGGGCAGATAGGCTTCGGGAGGCTCGTCGAAATCGACTTTGGCGAGTTCAGCCTTCATGTTTTCCAGCCGATCCATTTGCGTTTCGATCGTCCGAATCGAATCGAAATACTCGTTGAATTTCAACCGATCGGCGTACCCGAGGTCGCGTTGCAACGACTTGGCGTCCTCCAAGACGAGATCGGTCACGTCACGGTAGCGATCGATTTCCTGCGTCGAAAACAATCGGTGATACATCTTCCGTGGGTCGCGGATCGACGGCGCAAGGTGCCCCGTGCCGTACCAAGAGATGTTGTCAAAGTAGATCGATTCCTTGTTGTCGCGGTGGCTGTTGCAACTGAATTCGAGCGTCGCAAACGGTGTCGCCTTGCCGACTCGATCGGCGACCAGATGATCCAGCGTTCGATCCAGCGGCCAGGCGGTACCTTTGATCGTGTACGGTTCCGCACTGCTCAAGTAACACGAGGCGCATTGCGCGTGGACATCGGTCCCTTGTTGGAACGTCCGGTCCATGCCGGTGATCAAATTAATTTTGTTCTTGAAGGGGTCCAGCGGACGCATCGTGGGCGTCAATTCGCCCAGCGGTTTGACGCTGAAAAAAGGATCCTGCTTGCCCAGCGACGTCATGACATTGCCGAGGTTCCCTTTGGGGATCACATCGTTGGCCTCGCCGGGAAAAAACCCGCGTCGGACGACGCCGATCGGCACGTAGAAATGCGCCATCCGCTTGGGCACGCGAATCGCCGATCCGGCCGTGACCAGACTTTCCATCCAAGGCAGCGACAACGCCGCGCCGCCGAGTCCGCGGAGGAAGGTTCGTCGTGAAGTGCGGTGCATCATTCGGCCTTGGGGTTGGTTTTACTTTGAAAGGGTTCGCTCCGGATCACTTCCTTGATCAGCGTTTGGAGTTTGTAACCATCGTCGGCGGTTGCCGCGGCGATTTGGTCCAGTGCGATCTGATCCGGTGCCGACAATTCACGGGCGAGTCCGAAGGACAGCAAGTGGCCGGCCAACGCGCGGGTGAACCGATCTTTCTCGGCCAGCACCGCATCCTTGAATTCGACCACATCCTTGAACGCGTGCTTGCGAAATAAGGTGCCCGCGACGTCCACCGCACGCCCGTTTTCATACCGGCTTCGCCACCGGCCGACCGGGTCATAGTTTTCCAACGCGAACCCCAGCGGATCGATTTGCTCGTGGCATCCTTTGCAATCACTTCGTTCACGGTGCAGCGAAAGCCTCTCGCGCAGCGTCAGATGTTCTTCACCGGCCGCCGGTTTTTCACCCAGCGGCGGCACATCGGCCGGCGGCGGGTCGGGCGGATTGTTGAAAATAGCGGTCGCGATCCAAGCCCCACGCGTGATCGGTTGGGTTCGGTCGGGACCGGAGGTCATCGTCATCACTGCGGCGTTGGTGATCACGCCTCCGCTGCGCCGATCCGATACGGGAACCCGACGAAACTCCAACACCGTCACTCCGCCGCCTCGTTTGTTGATATCCGAAGATTCGCTACGAAGCTCGCCATAGGCGTCTTCCAACAGCACCGACCGATAGGTGAAATCGGAGTCAATCAGCTGTGTGATGGGGTGGTTTTCGATCAACACCGTTTCGAACAACAGCAGCGGTTCGATCATCATGTGCATGCTGTCGCGGTACTTGGCGAAGTAAAACTCGGGATACTTCTGTGGATTCGGGACCGACGAAATGATCCGTTCCAACTGCAGCCATTGGGCGGGAAAACTGTCACAGAACCGTTTCAGTTTTCTGTCCTTGAGCATCCGGGTGACCTGGGCGTCCAAGGTTCCGGATTGTTTCAATTTCCCTGCCGCAGCAAGCTCGAGCAGCTCTGTATCCGGGATGCTGCCCCATAAGAAAAACGACAGCCGTGAGGCGAGTTCCAAATCATCGACGACTTGGGCCGTCGTCGAATCGCCGGATCGATCGTACAGATAGAGAAACGTTGGTGATGAAATCGTGGCGGCGGCGATCGATTTCATCGCATCGGTCCATTCGACTCCCGTGGTAAGCTGTCGCAAGGTGAAGCGAACGTATCGACCGAGAACGTCGTCGCCGACCGGCCGTCGAAAGGCGCGGGACAGAAAGGGTTTCAGACGCTGTCGCAGTTCCGCGTCCAAGTCGGCATCGTCAGCCGGCGCGGCAAAAAACGTTTGCCAGATGCCGACGTTGTGGGGAACAAAATCGGGACTTTGCGTGATCGATTGCCCGAGCGTCAGAAAGGCTTCCATCAACAAGGGCGACAAGGAGAGGTGGTCGCCGCGGTTGTCGAAACCGTGTTCGGCGCGCAGGTCTTGCGGAAACGCCGCCACCCCCGCCAAACGCGGTTCGATCAACTGCGACTTGCCCAGCGGACGGCTTCCCACCGAAACAACCTCGGCCATCCGTCCGGTTTCGGGCTGAAAGTACCCTTTGTGTTCGCGCACCATCCGCTCGGGAAGGGTGAAGACGGTGCATTTCAAATCGAATAAATCGATCACGGCGTTGTTGTATTGAAAACGATTCATCCGCCGGATCGGAGTGTGCGCGAAAACCTTCTTCTCGGCGACGGCCGCCTGAAGGATCGCTTTGAGTTCCGCAACCAATTTGCGACGCAGTTTCGGGTCCAGCGGCGGTTCATCTTCCGGCGGCATCTCCTCCAAATCGAGCACATCGATCAAGCCGCGGACGAGTTCCGTGTTTTGTGAGAGACCTTCTGCACGCACCGCCAGCAAGTTCACGTCGCCCGCGATTTCGTCGTTCGCACCATGGCATTTGACACAGTGCTGTTTCAGTGCCGGTGCAATGATCTCGGCAGAGGAATCCGCTTCGGACGCGACGGCCGCGCAGGAAAAACACTGCAACAGCAGAAGCGGGACGAGGATCGCCAGGGCCGAGAGTTTCTGGAACGCGTGATTCGGCATCACTGGCAAATTCCGCGAGTGCGTGGAGGGATGACCAAGAGGGGCAGGTGGGAGGCAGGAGCGGAAATCGCCGGCAATCGGGTGTTGGCGAATTTCGGCCGACGTCCAGTTTAACCTGTCCGAGCCCGTCACGCCAACATTGCCGCTGGCCAGTCGGTTGCTGCCACGTGCGACGTCATCCCGCACCCCAGCGGGACGCGTCAGCGACCGGCCCGTGATGAAACACGCGCCACTGGCTCACGCCCAATGCCATCGACTTTCGCTCTAGAGGTGTTAGCGGAACGGCGCGAGCCGTCCGGTGGCGTTTCAAAAACACCCACCGTGTTAGCGGAACGGCGCGAGCCGTCCGGTGGCGCTTCAAAAACACCGTGAAAGACCGGAGGGCTCGCGCCCTACCGCTAACAAAAACACCCCGCTTGGCGTCAAAGTAAGTGGCATTGGGCTCACGCCACGTGCTGGTGTGCCCTCAGCGGGATGCGTCAGCGAGCGACATCCCGTCGGCGAGCCCGCTACAATGACCGATTGGTCAGTGCAGTCACCAACATGCAACACCTACTTGCAACGGGACGAAACGATGGTACTCCGATCTGTGTCTCCGGCCATTCTTGCCACGATGATGTTCTGCGGCGTCACGACGGTTCTGGGCGGACAAGCCACCGACGATCTCAAGCGGATGGAGATCGACAAGGGCATCGTCGCCCTCGTCGGATTGCCCGACGGCGAGGTCGACTACTTGATCGACCTTTGCCAGGCCAGTGAACTGACGGTCTATTTCCAAACCCCTGACGCTCGCCAAGCCCACAACGTCAGACGAGTTGCCGATGCGGCGGGTGTTTTGGGGACGCGTTTGTTCGTCCAAACGGGATCGGGTCGGTCCATTCATCTGGGCAATAACCTAGCCGACCGCATCCTGGTCTTCGAATCCGACACCGACACACCACCGCGCCAAGAAATCTTACGCGTCTTGCGTCCCAAAGGTGTGGCGTTTCTCGGCGACCAAGCCCTCACCAAACCGGTTCCCCAGGGTGCGGACGATTGGTCACATCCCTACCACGGGCCGGACAATAATCCGCAATCCGACGACCAATTGGTTCGCGGCAGCTTGCGAACCCAGTTCATCGGGTACCCGAAATTCAGCCCCATGCCGGAACAGACGGTCATCGCCGGCGGACGGATCTACAAAGCGATGGGGCACATCGCCCACAAGGCCAACCAGAACGAAATGCTCAATACGTTGTTGTGCATCAACGCCTACAACGGAACGATCCTGTGGCGACGTCCGCTTTCTCCCGGTTTCATGCTGCATCGCAACACGATGGTCGCGACCGACGACGCGCTTTATCTGGGCGACCACGAATCCTGCAAAATCATCGACGGTCGGACCGGAGAAACCATCGATGAAATCAAGGTGGGGACCGACATCAGTGACGGCCCAGTCTGGAAATGGATGGCGATGCGTCACGGAATCCTGTTCGCGATGGTCGGCAACCCCGAAGCCAAACTGGAAACCCAACGCGCCATTCGACGCGGGCTGGGGCATTGGCCTTGGGGCATGTGGGACGGCCACGACTACAACGACCCCCGCACCTCGTTCGGCTTCGGGCGAACGCTGGTCGCGATCGATTTGAAAACGAAAGAACGACTGTGGCACTATCGCGATGACGAGTTCTTAGACGCCCGCGCGGTGTGCATGAACGAGAGTCAGATCTTTTGTTATTGCCCTGGCAAATTCCTGGCTTCGATCGATCGGTACACGGGAAAGCTGAACTGGAAGAACACGGACAAAGACTTATTGGATGCGATCGGCGACAATCAAAAGGCACAGCACTACATCACCGGTTACGCCACCACGTGCTACATGAAGTGCAATGCGGACTACCTGTTCTTTGCCGGACCACAACGCGCTCGCATGGTCGTCGCCTCCGCTCACGACGGCAAACTTGCCTGGACGCACCCGACGGGCAATCTGCAACTGGTGCTACGTGACGACGGCGTTTGGGCGGCCGGTCCGCAAAAGTCAGAAAACGGAATGAAGTTCGACTACTCAACGGGCGACGTGCTGGCGACGTTTCCCGCCCGCCGCGCCTGCACGCGAGCGACCGGTTGCGCCGATAGCATCTTCTACCGTGCCGACGGCGGCACCATTCGCGTGCTGACGGAGTCCAACACGGCCCAGCACATCGACCCGATGCGTCCGCCGTGTCAGGATGGCGTCATCGTCGCGGGCGGACATCTGTACTGGGGGCCTTGGATGTGTGGTTGCCAATTGTCGCTCTACGGAAACATCGGACTGCGTCCCGGGGACGATGCGGCCGACGAAACGGACGACTCGAACGAACCCCGCTTGGTCCGCGGCGACATCAAAGCGGCGGTCGATTCGCTAGACACGCATCCCGGGGACTGGACCACCTACCGCGGCAACCATGCTCGCACGGACACCTCACCGGTCGCGATCCCCGAGGATGTCCGACAACAATGGGCGGTCCAAGTTTGTCGCGATGCGCTGCCGACCGCGCCGGTCACCGCCGGCGACATGGTCTTCATCGCCGATCGCACCGGTGCCGTCCAAGCGATCGACGGAGAGGGAAAGTCGGTTTGGAAAGCGTACACGGCCGGACCGATCTACTACCCGCCGGCGGTCGCCCACGATCGCGTTTACGTGGGCTCAGCCGACGGTCGGGTCTACGCCTTCGCGGCCCGGGACGGACGATTCCTGTGGTCGTACCGAGTCGGTCCGAAAGATTACTGGATTTCCGTCTATGACCGTCTCGTTTCCGCATGGCCCGTTGCGGGCGGCGTGGTGGTCGACGGCGACACGGTTTACGCGGCCGCGGGGATCACGCACTACGACGGCACCCACGTCGTCGCACTCGATGCGATGACGGGAGCGCTGAAGGTTTCCAACACGACGTCGGGAACGTTGGAACGTGAAGTCAACAACGGCATCAGTCTGCAGGGCAACCTGACGATCGTCGACGGTGAACTGCGATTTCTTGCCGGCGGCGTTTACGAGACGGCGCGTTATGACCTGGAAACACTGGAGTGCCTCAATACGCCACGGGCTCAAGTCAATTCGCAATTCCGGACGGCGTTCTACCCGTATTATCCGGCGTATGGAAAATACGTCTCGTTGGATTATCAGTGCAGCGACGGCTGCCAGCTGAGCCACGACGCCAGTTACGAAGGCAGCCAATTCGTCAACTTGGCTCGCCAAAAGCCGTTGGCACCGGGGACTCCCAAACCCTACAAAGAAGCCGCGCGGTGGGTCCGTCGCGGCGGTGAAGCCCCCCAAGCGATCTGGCAAGACAAGGGCAATCGACGGTTCACCAGCTTCGCCGTCACCGACGAAACGTTGCTGGCGACGGGCCACCCCGATGGAAACGAATCCGATTCGTTCCTGGTTTCGATCAACACCCGCGACGGCAGCGACAACTGGATCAAACCGTTGCCCGCACTGGCCGTCAAAGGCGGCGTGTCGATCGATCACGCGGGACGGATTTCGGTGGCCCTGGAAAATGGGCAATTGCTCCGTTTCGCGCCCGAGCATTCGGGGCGGTGATCCTCTGCACCGTTGTTCCGCTGACTCCTGCTACTGCTAAAAGCGGTAGGGCGCAAGCCGTCCGATCTTTCCCCAATACCGCTAAGTTGAGCGTCGTTTCCTTAGTTGAATGCCCGTAGGCTCGCGCCAAACGGCTAATCTTTGTTTGATATCAGCCGGTTCGCGCCAGCGCGAG
>NZ_JANZKV010000192.1 GCF_025060895.1 Stieleria sedimenti
TTCCGGTAGTAATCAATTCAGTTGTGGAACGGCGGTGGTCACCGCGTCGGCGCGATGGACCTGAACTCAAAAACAAACTCAACTCGCCGACTGCGGTGCACCACTTGGTTCACGCGTCCGGCCACGACGACAGCACGTGCCATCGCCGCTGTTTGCCAATGTACTCGATCGGAATCGCCGTGGGAAATCCAGTGTCCCAATCAGCGGCCTGCACGACAGGCGTCGGTTGTCAGCGTTGGAATCGACAGGCGACGGTTTGTCTTCGTCGGCCGAGTCGACCGCGCACCTATCGAACCGTGACATCAAATGCGAATCTCAGGAAACAGAGGTTCGATGAAATCCGGTGGGCGTCCTCCGGGTCACGATCCAACGACAGCCAATCAATTGCCACAAAAGAACGCGAGAAGACGCAAAAGAAGAAGTGGGCGCTTTCGTCAGGCGTCGGTTAGCAGCGTGAACAATTAATTATTGGTGGTCCGACCGCGGTAAAAAGTACATATTCCGTGGTTGGACTGCGGAATATCTCCCGCCACCCAATGGTAGGGTGTGTCGGGGGCGCGGTCAAGATTGGGCCTCGGATTCGGGGATGAAGCGGATCATCCGCGCACCCCGGCGTTGGCGACGGAGGGTGCTGTGGGTTGGAAGGAGTGGTGGTCAAAAGATTTCGTGGTCAAAAAATGAGAGCGGCGGAGAGTGATTTTTTGACCACCCCATTTTTTGACCACCCTCGCCTGGACCGCTCCGACGCTCCGGTGGATTGACCTGGCGCCGGAGCCGCGTTTCTTTATCGTGTCGTCCAAAACGCGTTTTTGGGCACGGATTTCCGTGTGCCAGGTTCAAGGGTCTGACCGTGGCGAGAAACGGTTGGCATGCACCCTTTGCTTGATCGAGCGAATGATCGACGGGAAAATAGCGCGAGCGCCCGGTCGTTTAGGTGTATCATGGGAGGTGCGTTTCGCTCGTCACGCACGCCCACCTTCACCCGCTCTCTCGCCGAGCGGGCTCGCCCGACCGCTCCGGTTGCACTCCCATCCTGTGAGTCTTTTTGAACGTGAATTCCATTCGAGTCGCAGTTTCATCACTGGCGGTTCTGCTGGTTGGCTTTGGTCGCCCCATGCATGGCGCCGATCCGCAATCTCCCGCGACGCTTGATTTCGCCGCCGACATTCGGCCGATCCTGTCCGATGCCTGTTACCACTGCCATGGTCCCGATGCCAATGCCCGCGAGGGCGGGTTTCGGCTGGATGATCGCGAGGCCGCTTTGGCCGCCGATGTGTTGACGTCCGGCGACATGCTGGAGCGTCTGACCAGCGACGATCCAGACGTGCGGATGCCGCCGCCGGATTCCAATCGACGCTTGCGACGCCGGGATCGCGAAACGTTGAAACGATGGCTAGCCGAGGGCGCGGACTGGCCGAAAGACGATCGGCACTGGGCCTTCATTCCGCCGCTGCGTCCCGATCTGCCAGCGGTCGCCGATGATCAATGGCCGCGAAACCCGATCGATCGATTTGTGCTGGCCCAAATGGAATCGGAGGGATTGAGTCCATCGCCGCCGGCTGATCGTGCGACGTTGCTGCGCCGCGTCAGTTTTGACCTGACCGGTTTGCCTCCGACCATTGAAGAGCTTGATGCGTTTTTGAACGACCGTTCCGGCGGCGCCTACGAGCGGGCGGTGGACCGGTTGCTCGAGTCTCCACGCTACGGCGAACACATGGCCGTCGATTGGCTCGAAGCGTCTCGGTTCGCCGATACCGATGGCTACCAGAACGATCGGCTCCGCTACATGTGGGTCTGGCGTGATTGGTTGATCAACGCTCTGAACGACAACATGCCGTTCGATCGATTCGTGATCGAGCAAATGGCGGGTGATTTGATCCGTGACCGCAATTTTCTGACTCAAGTCGCAACGGGATTCAACCGCAATCACCGCATCAATTCCGAAGGCGGCTCGATCCCGGATGAATGGATCGTCGAATACGTCGCCGACCGCGTGGAAACGACCGGCACCGTGTTCCTGGGGCTGACGATGACTTGTTCGCGTTGCCACGACCATAAGTACGATCCGATCTCGCAGAAAGATTTTTACAGCCTGTTCGCGTTCTTCAACAACATCGATGAAGCCGGGCTCGGTCCCAACAACGGCAACAGCCCGCCGTTTATCAAGGTACCCCAGACATGGCCGAACCTTTCCGAAGATGACTTGAAATTCGTCGTTCCTGAACCCGTCAAGATCAAGGTCGTGCAGACGTCGGTACCGCGTCCGCAACCGGGCGGCGAAGACACCGTGATGGTGCTGCACGAGCTGGATCAACCACGTGACACGTATCGACTCGATCGGGGACAGTACGACAACCCGGACACGTCGGAAAAACTGGATCCCGCCACGCCGCCGGTCTTGGGGGCGTGGAACGGTGACTGGCCGCGGAATCGGCTGGGGCTCGCCCGTTGGCTGGTCGATCCCGATCACCCACTGACGGCGCGCGTGACGATCAACCGGCTGTGGCAGCACCACTTCGGCGTCGGTTTGGTCAAGACCAGCGAGAACTTTGGCGTGCAAGGAGAACTGCCCAGCCATCCGAAGTTGCTCGATTGGTTGGCAACGGAATTCATCCGGAGCGGATGGGATGTCAAGGCGATGCACCGGTTGGTCGTGACCAGTGCAACCTATCGCCAGCAGTCTTCCGCGTCCGATGAGTTGCGTGAACGCGATCCGGAAAATCGCTGGTTGGCTCGCGGCCCGAGAAAGCGTCTCTCGCCATTTGCGATCCGCGATTCGGTGCTCTTCGCCAGCGGTTTGTTGAGCGATGTGATCGGCGGGCCGTCGGTCAAGCCGTACATGCCGCCGGCGATCTGGAGTAGTATTTCGAACGCGAAGTACAAACAGGACACGGGTGAAAAACTGTATCGACGCAGCATGTACACGTATTGGCGACGCACCGTCCCGCCACCGACCATGATGGCCTTCAACGCCGCCGCGCGTGAAACCTGTATCGTCCGAAGCGACGAAACGACCACGCCGCTGCAAGCGTTGACGATGATGAACAACATCACCTTCGTCGAAGCGGCTCGGCATCTGGCCGAACGGGTGATGAAACCCGATGGACTGGTACCCTCCCGGCGAATCGCGTTGGCGTTCCGGTTGGTGACCAGTCGACAGCCGCGCCCCGATGAGCTGGCCGTCCTGGTCGATGACTTCAATGCCTATCACGACGATTTTCAACAGCACACCGAGGCGACGCGGCAATTGCTGTCCGTCGGAGAAACACCCAACACGCCGGGGTTGGACCCGAGCCAATTGGCTGCGCTGACACTGGTCGCCAATACGATCTTGAACCTCGACGAGGCCATTGCGGAGAATTGACATGAACCCCTTGGAAGAATTCAAGCGACGGCACAACCGACGAGCGTTTCTGTCCGGTAGCACGTTAGGGCTGGGATCGATCGCGGCGGGGACCCTGCTCGGCGGGGGGAATCCGCTTGGTGCAGCCGAAGCGAACGCGTTACCGGCAGGAGACGCGTCGGCCTTTGCCACGATCGCTCCCAAAGCCAAGCGTGTGATCTACTTGTTCCAGTCGGGCGGCCCCTCGCAGATGGACCTGTTTGATTACAAACCGCAACTGGCCAAACGGTTCGGCGAAGAGGTGCCGCTATCGGTCTATCCGGCCGAACGAAAGACGACGATGACATCGGGCCAGACTTCGTTTCCCGTCGCGCCGAGCACGTTCAAGTTTCAGCAACACGGGCAGTCGGGCATTTGGCTGAGCGAAACCCTGCCGCACTTGGCCAAGGTGGTTGACGAGATCTGTGTGATCAAGAGCATGCACACCGAAGCGATCAATCACGATCCGGCCGCAACGTTGTTTCAGACTGGATCGGTCATCGCCGGTCGCCCCAGCATGGGTGCCTGGGTGAATTATGGATTGGGCACCGAGAACGCCAACCTGCCGGCGTTCGTCGCGATGACGTCCAACGGATCTGCCAAAGCCGGCCAGCCGCTGTATGACCGATTGTGGGGCGCCGGTTTCTTGCCAGGCCGCTTTCAAGGCGTGAAGTTCCGCGGCCAGGGGGATCCGATCCTGGACCTGTACAATCCCGCCGGCGTCACCCGCACCCAGCGTCGACGGATGTTGGATTCGGTCGAGAAGTTGAACCAAGACCGCGCCGATCAGTTCAACGACCCGACGATTGCCACGCGGATCGCCCAGTATGAATTGGCGTACCGGATGCAAATGAGTGTGCCGGAATTGATCGACGTCAACGACGAACCGCAATCCGTGCTGGACATGTACGGACCTCAGGCAACGCAGGTCGGCAAGTACGCCTACAACTGCTTGTTGGCGCGGCGTTTGGCCGAACGCGGCGTGCGATTTATCCAGCTCTATCACCGCGGGTGGGACGCCCACAACAACGCTCCCAAACAAGTCCCCGCGCAATGTCGTGACACCGATCAACCCACCGCGGCCTTGCTCAGCGACCTCAAGCAACGCGGCATGCTCGATGAGACGCTGGTGATTTGGGGCGGCGAATTCGGACGGACGGTTTACTGCCAAGGTAAACTGACGGACAAGGTGTACGGACGCGATCACCACCCGAATTGTTTCACGTACTGGATGGCCGGCGGTGGCATTCGCGGGGGGATGACGTACGGCGAGACCGACGAGTACAGCGTGAACGTGGTTGAAAAACCCGTCCACGTCCACGACTTGCAAGCCACGATTCTGGCTCAATTGGGCATCGACCACGAACAGTTAACGTACCGATACCAAGGCCGCTATTTCCGCCTGACCGATGTCCACGGCAACGTGATCGGCGACATTGTCAGGTCGTGATGGGGGGAGAAGAGTGGTTGGTCAAAAAATTGGTGGGTCAAAAAATTGGTGGGTAGGAAGATTTTTTGGGTAGGAAGATTTTTGGGTAGGAAGATTTTTGGGTAGGAAGATTTTTGGGTAGGAAGATTTTTGGGTAGGAAGATTTTTGGGTAGGAAGATTTTTGGGTGGCCGCGTAGGGCATGCTGTGCATGCCAGGGGATGTCAGGCACAGCCTGACCTACGCCTACTGGATGAAACGTTTGGTTTTACGACAATGCAACAGCTGACGGCAATTCGGCATTCCTGAACGAATCGTGTCGTCATCATGTGCCAACTTCAAGTTTGACTTCTAAAGAGATCCGTCATGCACACCTCTCGATTGACGCGCACCGCATTGGCTTGTATCAGCCTGGTCACCTGTCTCGCTGCCGGGCGATCGATCGCGACGGCGGAGGAACCGGCCAAGCCGGTGTTCAAGGACGGTGAAGCCCAGGTGGTCAAAGCGTTTGAAGATTCCGACTATTGGATCCGTCACGATCTGTGGGTCGAAACCGAGTTTGATTCCGACGGAGACGACAAGCTGGATCGGATGCACGTCAGTGTGACGCGTCCACGGCAAACGGAGAGCGAAGGGTTGAAGTTGCCCGTCGTTTATAACTCCAGTCCCTACTTTGCCGGCACCGGCGCGAAGGGAGACGAGTATTTTTGGAACCCGCGACAGGAACTCGGCGAGGACCCACCGAAACGAAAGCACTTTGACGCCGTCGAGCGAACAGGGATGCGTCCGATCATCTCCAAGCGGCACGAAAAAGACTGGGTGCCGCGCGGCTACATCGTGGTCCATTCGTCGTCACCCGGAACCGGACTGTCCCAGGGGTGTCCGACTGTGGGCGGCGACAACGAGTCGCTGGCGCCCAAGGCGGTGATCGACTGGCTGTGCGGTCGTGCCGATGGGTTTACGTCTCCCGATGGCGACGAAAAGGTGACCGCGGATTGGTGCACCGGCAAAGTTGGTATGACGGGGACGAGCTACAACGGCACGATCCCGCTGGCCGCGGCGACAACCGGCGTGGATGGATTGGAAGCGATCATCCCGGTCGCGCCCAACACCTCGTACTATCACTACTACCGCTCCAACGGACTGGTGCGTCACCCGTACGGTTACCTGGGCGAAGACATCGACTACCTGTACGACTTCATTCACAGCGGTAATGAAGCGCGACGTGAGTACTGCGATTGCACCGTCCGTGATGAAGAGATGCTGAAGAACTTTGATCGGGTCAACGGTGACTACAATGATTTCTGGGCGGGGCGAGACTACTTGAATGATCTGGAACCGTTGAAGGCCGCCGTCTTGATGGCTCATGCCTTCAACGATTGGAATGTGGTCCCCGAGCACAGCGTTCGAATTTACGAGGCGCTCAAGAAAAAAGGTGTCCCGACACAGGCGTTTTTCCATCAGGGCGGACACGGGGGACCACCGCCGATGAAAATGATGAATCGCTGGTTCACGCGTTATTTGCACGGCGTCGAAAACGGTGTCGAAAAGGACCCGCGTGCGTGGATCGTTCGCGAGGGCGACAAGCAGGACAAACCGACGTCCTATCCCGACTACCCCAATCCAGACGCGTCACCGGTCACGTTTTATTTGTCCGGCGGTGCACCCCAACGGGGATCGCTGAGCACGCAAGCCGCTCAAGACGCCGGCACCGAGACGCTGGTCGACAATTTTTCGTTCGATGGTGCCTCGCTGGCTCAAGCCGAATGGACCGAGCACCGATTGATCTACACGACATCGGAATTCAAGAAGCCGATTCATCTTTCCGGAACGCCCCGCATGACGATCAAACTGGCCAGCAGTAAACCTGCCGCCAATCTGTCGGTCTGGCTGGTCTCGTTGCCGTGGAACAACGACAAGAACGCCAAGATCACCGACAACATCATTACCCGCGGTTGGGCCGATCCGCAAAACCGCAGCTCGATGACCGAAAGCAAACCGTTGGAGCCGGGAACGTTTTACGAAGTGTCGTTTGATCTTCAACCCGACGATCAAGTCATCCCCGAAGGCCAGCAGATCGGATTGATGATCTTTTCCAGCGACAAGGACTTCACGCTGCATCCGACACCGGGAACGCAGTTGACGATCGACTTGGACGCGACGTCCATTTCATTGCCGGTAGTCGGAGGCAAAAAGGCGTTCGAAAAGGCGCTGTGACCGGAGGAAACGTTTGTCGCAACGAGCGACGAATCAGAGGGCGAGAGGTTTGTTTCTGTTGGATCGTGGGGTAAGCCACCGTGGGGTAAGCCTCTGGCTTGCCTATTGATTCACAGGGGACTCGCAAGCTGGAAGCTTACGCCACGGTGTCGTCCCGGACTGACAGGCTGGAAGCCTATCCCACTTGTTTTCCGATCGCTCCCTAGCAGTGATGCGTCACCGTCATGACGGGGCAGACCGCGTGACGGATCATGTGACTTATGTAGAGACTCATCCCTGCCAGGAGGGTGTCTTTCAAAACTGCACGACGTCACTCGCCGCTGGATTTCACGAACTGTCGGCGGTAGGCGGCCGGCGTGATGCCGGTGACTTCACGGAACCGTTTGGTCAAATGACTTTGGTCGGAGTACCCGACGGCGATCGCGATCTCCGCAAGCGTTCTGGAGGAGGTCGTCAGCAGATCGCGTGCCGCCTGAACTCGGATGCTGCGCAAGTATTGCATCGGGGTCATCCGCAGCAGTTGTCGAAAGCGTCGATTGAAGTGCGTCGAGGAAAGCCCTGTCATGTCTGCCATCTCCGCCATCGAGATCGGTTCGTTGTAGTGCCGTTCAATGTGCCGTGCCGCGGGCAATAATTCCTGCAGGTGCCGCGTCAGTTCCTGTTGATGCTCGATCCGGTACATCGCCCCGGCGATCCCGATGACTTCATCGCGAACATCAAACAACGGCGTTTTCGTCGACACGTACCAACGCGGGGTCTGGCGGCGATGCAGCACCAGCCAGACCTGTCCGGGCAGCGGCTGGCGACTCGACATCACACGTCGATCCTCTTCGATGTAGGCCTTGGCCAGCAGCGGCGGATGCAGGTCGTGGTCGGTCTTACCGATCGCCTCGGACTCATCGGCAAGCCCATGGTTGTCCAAGAACTGTTGGTTCACCTTGACAAACCGGCTGTCGACGTCCTTGGCGTAAAAATAGGTCTGCGGGAGTGCGTCAAACAGTGCAATGAATGACTCCGCGAGAGGTTGTTTCCGAAAAAACTGCTCTTGGAATGGGTGGGGAGGTGTTCCGGGCATGGTCAAAATCTACCAAACGCTTCGAGATCCGTGCAAGAAGTCAGGGGCGCGAGAAGGTAGAATTGGGCACTCACACGCAAGCTGGAAGCTTACGCCACTCCGGCTTGCGGTAGACCGAACTCGCAAGCTGGAAGCTTACGCCACTCTGGCTTGCGGTAGACCGAATTCGCAAGCTGGAAGCTTACGCCACGATGATGATTCCCCTGAGCCGCGTGCTGTTGACGTTTTTGATTGCCCTGCCCGTTGTGGCGGCCGGCGAAGAACGCGTCGATTTTAATCGTGACATCCGACCGATCCTGAGCGAGAACTGTTTGCTCTGTCATGGCCCCGACGAATCGAGTCGTGAAGCCGATCTGCGGCTGGATTCATTCGACGATGCGACCGACAGCGGCGTGATCGTCCCCGGCGAGTCCGATCAGTCTGAATTCGTGCGCCGCATCCTGAGCGATGACCCGGACGAAATCATGCCGCCGCCGGATTCCGAGAAACAACTCTCGGCCGCTGACGTTGACCTGCTGCGGCGCTGGATCGATCAGGGAGCGGAGTACCAACAACATTGGGCGTGGCGGTCGTTGGAACGCCCCGAAGTGCCCGCTGCTGCAGACGGTACGGGGGTGTCAAGTCAAGGGCGGGCGGCCGCTGCGATCGACGCCCTATTGGCATCCGTGTGGGCCGAGCAGGGCGCCTCTCCGGTTCCCATCGCAACGCCGCGAGAACGATTGCGCCGGCTCAGTTTTGACTTGCGCGGATTGCCGCCGACGGCCGCGGAAGTGGCGGCGTTTGAACAAGATCCGACCGAGCAACACTTCTTTGAATTTCGCGAACGCTGGATGTCACAGCTTGCCTACGCCGAACACCAAGCCGTCCGTTGGCTGGATCTGGTGCGGTGGGCCGACACCAGCGGGTTTGTCAGCGACGAACCGATCGCGTCGGGCGCCTACCGAGCCTGGGTCATCAACGCGATCGATCAAAACATGCCGTTTGATCAGTTTTCGATCGAGCAGTTGGCCGGCGATTTGCTTCCCGATCCCAGCGACGACCAACTGGTCGCGTCGGGATACAACCGCATCGTCAACACCAATTGCGAAGCCGGTGCGATTGAAACCGAACAGCTGTACAAGCTCAAGGGAGAACATGTTCGAGCGCTGGGCACGGTCTGGATGGGGATGACGACCGGATGCGCAGAATGCCACGACCACAAGTTCGATCCGTTTTCCGCCAAGGATTACTACAGCCTGGCCGCATTTTTTGATGACCTGGTCGAAGCCGGCGTTTACACGCCCGGCGATCGCCGCGAGCCGCTGCACTATGTCCACGATGATGCCGAATCGGCGCGGCGAGATCGCCAGCTCGCGAAAAAGATCGACGAGTTGAAGCAGGTCATTGCTACCACACCGATCGACGAGATCGAGGCGTGGGAAAACGCCATCCTCGCCAAACTGAAAGATTCCGAATCTCGGGCCGATTTCGTCTGGGTTCCCGCTCAGATTCCGGCAGCTCGCGTTGTGGAGGGGAGTTTTTCGGTCGCGAACTTTGATGGCCGATTCGCGCGCCAGACCCACAGCGACCCCGGGCGGCTTCACCGGCATCATGCCGCGGAATTGATGACCGGTTACTTGAATCCTGGTGGGCAAAAAACAGACGACGCGAAAGACGCCTGGTACGTCGACGTTTGGATTGATGAAGAGGATCGCCCGGACATGATCGGGTTTCAAGTCTCCAATGGTGACTACGGCCGACTGGGCTGGAACACCGCGAACTACGAAACTTACTACTGGGGCGACGACACGTCAGGCCAACTGTCTGAGCGACAACCATGGAGTGCTCCCGAGCGAGTCGTGCGGCTCGGTGACCTGCCGCAGCAGTCGGGTTGGGTGCGTTTGCGCGTCCCGTTCAGCAAACAGATTCCACCCGTCGGCGGCAAGACCTTCGAACGCTGCGGCATGGCTTGGTTGCACAGCGGCGGTCGGGTCGGCTGGGGTGACAGCGGGTTGGAACTGCGAACGGACAAGGCGACGGCACTCGCGCTGGGCGAAACCGCCATCCGCCGCTGGTGGCAACAACCCATGAACCGACAGGTCTATCAGAGCCGGGCTGAATTCGTCGCGTCGGCGCTCAAGGCCGATGCGAGCGGGCGGAATGAACTGCAGCGTGAAATGGTCATCGATGCGTTTCGTGAGCAAACTCAACACGAACAGATGGCCGAGTTGCGACGCTTGGAATCGGAACTCTTTTTGATGCGTGCGACCGCGATGCCCGTCCTGGTGTCACGGCAGGCACGTCAGCGAAAGACGACGCGGCTGCTCAACCGCGGTGATTATCAAGACGAATCGGGTCCGATCGTCTCGCCGGCGTTTCCAGAATTTTTGAACGCAGCAGAGGTTGCCGGACGTTCCCAACCGTTGACGCGTCTGGATCTGGCACGCTGGCTTTTCTCAGACGCTCACCCGCTGGTCGCACGCGTCGCGGTCAATCGGCTCTGGCACCAATTCTTCGGCCGCGGCTTGAGCGAGACGCTCGAAGATTCCGGTACCCAGGGCGATTGGCCGTCCAACCTGGCTCTGCTCGACTGGCTGGCCTGTGAGTTTCGCGACAGTGGCTGGGACCGCGACCACATGGTGCGATTGTTGACATCGACCCGGGCTTACCAACTCAGTTCCACCCCATCGCAGGATCTGCGGGAGCGTGACCCGGGCAATCGTTGGCACGCCAGACAAAGCCGTTTCCGTTTGAACGCCGAAAGTATCCGCGATTCGGCGTTGCTCGCCGCGGGGCTGTTGCGTGACAAGGAGGAAATTCCCACCGAGAGTTTCTTTCCCTATCAACCGGATCCCTATTGGTCACGATCGGACAAGGTCATGTATGGAAGTCGTCACATGCTCTGGGAAACCAGTCCCGACGCGGCGCAGTACGGTCGTAGCCTCTATGCATTCTGGAAGCGTCAGAACATCCATCCGACGATGCTGGCGTTCGATGCGCCGACTCGTCAAGAGTGCACGGCGAAGCGGAACATCACCAATACTCCGGGGCAGGCACTGTCGTTATTGAATGATCCGATTTTTGTCGAAGCGGCGCGCGTGCTGGCGATGCGGATCTGCGACGCCTCGGATCACAGTGATCGGGATCGGATCGAATCGGCGTTCTTGTTGTCGCTGCAACGTCGGCCTTCGACGGATGAGATCGATGTGTTGGAAAACCTGTTGGCCAGTCAACGAGCCCACTATCAAACCGCCGTCGATGATGCACAGAGGCTGGTTTCAATCGGTCAAGCCTCGCCTCCTTCACTCGACGACGCACCCGAAATCGCGGCTTGGACTGCGGTCACGCGTGCCATCTTGAACCTCCACGAATTTCTGAGCCGGTCCTGAACCATGAATCATCCTGACATCCTGGACGTGACACGCCGCCATTTCTTTGGGCGGTCCGCCAGTGGCATTGCCGCGGCGGCGCTCGGGTCGATGCTCGGCGAGCGATCGTCCGCCGCGTCATCGTCCCAGCAGTCGTTTCCGAATCATCCGCCCAAAGCCAAGCGGGTGATTTACCTATACATGTCCGGGGGGCCGAGTCAGTTCGAAACGTTTGACGACAAACCGATGCTCCGCGAACTCAACGGGAAAGCGATTCCAAAGTCGTTGACCGATGGCGTGAAACTGGCCTTCCTGCAATACGAAGCTCTCAAATGTTTCGGGACGGACGTCGGATTCAAACCGTGTGGGAAATCCGGCCAGAAAATCTCCAATCTGTTGCCGCATCTCCAGACGGTCGCAGACGATCTTTGTGTGGTTCGCACCTTGCAAACCGATCAGGTCAATCATGACCCCGCGCACACCTTCATGAACACGGGATTCAGTATCGCGGGACGACCGAGCATGGGATCTTGGTTGTCCTACGGTTTGGGCGCCGAGACAGACGATTTGCCGAGCTTTGTGGTCATGCGAAGTGGTCCGCTGGGCCAACCCATTCCGACCACGGCGTGGCACAACGGCTTCTTGCCGGGCAAACATCAAGGCGTGGAATTCTACGGCAGTGAGCAACCGCTGAACTATCTCAAGTCTCCCAGCGGCATCAACGCGACCAGTCAAGCCGAAACGATCCGATCGATCGAATCGCTCAACCGACTCTACCATGACCAGGTCGACGATCCAGAGATTCTGACCCGGATCAATCAGTATGAACTGGCCTTTCAAATGCAGACCAGTGTACCGGAATTGGCCGAATTCTCTTCAGAGTCGGCGACCACGCGCCAGCTCTACGGCGTCGGAGAAAAGCCCGACGGCAGCTTTGGTTCCAATTGTTTGATGGCACGCCGGATGGCCGAACGGGGCGTTCGCTTCATCCAGCTTTATCATACCGGATGGGATCATCACAGCGGTGTCGTCAAGGGCATCACGGCGCGAACGAAGGAGGTCGATCAAGGATGTGCGGCCCTGTTGAAAGATCTGAAACAACGCGGCATGTTGGAAGACACACTTGTGATTTGGGGAGGCGAATTCGGTCGCACGCCGATGTCGCAGGGCGGTAGCGGACGAGATCATCACACCAAAAGCGGTCCGTTATGGATGGCCGGCGGTGGCGTCAAACCGGGATGCAGCTACGGTGTGACCGATGATTTCGGATTCACTGCAACGGAAGATCCCTTCCATGTCCACGATTTTCACGCGACGGTGCTGCACCTGCTGGGGATCAACCACAAACGGCTGACGTTTCGCTACAAAGGGTTTCACTTCCGGCTGACCAACGTGCACGGCAACGTGATTAAAAAGGTGCTGGCGTGACACCGCGATGCGGTTTGCGGTCAGGAGGCGCGAGCCCAACGCCGTGAACGATTTATTCCCTGTGTTTGACGAGGTTGTAGCGGCAGGGCGCAAGCGGGCTGTCGGTTGAGTGAGTGAGCCGCGACGCGTAAGCGGCCGGGCATCCAGGCGCCCGCCCGAGGCCTGACGGCCAGCGGCTCACCATTGGCTCGACCAATCCCACTCAATCGACAGCCCGCGAGCTCTCCGGTTCCTTGTAATTGCCAACACACCGGAGGGCTCGCGCCCTGCCGCTAAAAAATCGTTCACGGCGCAGGGGGCGGGAGCCTGGGAACAAGTTTGGGAGAATTACGGAGCGACGGTTTCGATCGCCGACGCCGGCAGCCAGGCTTCGCGACCATCGGACAATTGCACGCGCACCCAATCGTCGCGGTCGTCCACCACGGTGACTTCCACGCCGCCGGGCAGGGGGGCGCGAAACGTTGCCGGCGAATGGATCGAATCGGCCGACCGCGCGGTGACTTCTGGAAGGATCACCACCGCCATTCGTTCGGTCGCATCACTTCGATGCATCCAGGATTTGGCGAGCACGCCAATCCAGACGATCAGAAGCACGACGGCCAGGTTGCGCGCCACCGTCTTGTCCGTTCGCAGATAAAACGCCGCCAGTGCCATCCCCAGCAAAAAGGTGATTGCGGCGATTCCATTCCACTGGCCGGCCCGAATCGTTTGCATCCAATCAAAGAAGGACCCAAACGAAATCGCATCCCCTTCCGGGACCGGAACCCAATCGGGCAGCAACGTCCGGGCGAATTCGAGGTTCTGGCGCGCACGCCGATGATTGGGAGCGATCGCCAAGGCACGCCGATAGGCCAGGATCGCGGCACCAAGATGTTCCGCTCCCAAGGCCGCGTTTCCCTGGTTGAAGTACAGGTCGGCACTCGGCGGTTGGTTCGGCGTGCGAGACCGTTGGTCAACAATCACCTGTGTGAATAGGGTTTCGGCGCGGGCAAAGGATTCCAGTCGTCGATCGCGCTGGGCCTGGTCCAAGGCCGATCGGTAGGCCTGGATCGCCTGCTGCAACGTGTCGTCGGCGGCGGGCGCAGTGTCAATGCCACTAACGTTAATTCTAATCGGGGTGTTTGTTGTTAGCGGCAGGGCGCGAGCCCTCCGGTCTTTCAGGGTGTTATCGAGCTGGAACCGGACGGCTCGCGCCGTTCCGCTACCTCCTTCAGTGCCAAAGTAAGTGGCATTGGGCGCAGTGTCTCCCGCCGCGGTTGCAGGCGCTGCCACGCCGCAAAGGATTTGGATCAAGACGAACAGAAGAGCGATCGGCCGCATCATGCCGTTGAGTTGCTTGGTTTCAGGGTGTCGATGGCTGCCAAGGCACGACCCAACAGGTCGGGCGAAATCCTTGCGTCGGCGTCGTCACCGGGCTTGTAGGCGATCGATTCGCACTCGGCAATGATCCGCTCAATGGCGGAACGGTCGGTCTCGGGAACCTCGAGATGGGCCACGCGAAGGGCTTCGGCGATCTGTTTGGCGGCTTCCTTTTCCGATAGCCGTTCGGCCGCAGCAATGCGTCCCCGTTGGGCCCGCACGACAGCCGAAGCTTTTCGAATCGCAGGGTCGACTTGACGCCGCTTTCGATCGACCAGGGCAACGATCAAACACAGCGACCCCAAAGCGTATCCGGCAAATTGCAATGACGGACGGGCGAGTAAGCTGGTGGATCCCGTTAACAGACGCTGCGGATCGCGTTCGATCGCCAAGTCGGCGCCACTGAGCGAAAAACGGCGCGGACCGCTGGAGCGAGCTGATTGAGCGGATGGATCGTTCGTCGCGGGCTCGCTCGGTGAGAGAGCGGATTGATTGCTGACGACCGCGTCCGCTCCGACGACCTGTGCCGGCATGACGCGCAAGGCGATCGGCTCGGATCGAGTGGTTTGGTAACGTTCTGTTTCGGCGTCAAACCAGGAATAAGCGATCGACGGAATTTCGTTGATGCTCTCATCGAGCACGCGGACCGAGACCACAAACTGCTTGCCGTCTTGATCGTCCTGCAAGACACCGGTCACGTCACCGGCGGGCAATCGGAAGTGCCGGGGATCCAGGCCGCCGTCGGCGGACAGCGGTGGCAGGGTCGCGCCTTCGATGTTTCCATCACCGCGCAAGTGCAGCGTCAATCGAATCGGGTCGCCGACTCGAACGACGGTGCGATCGGCGGTGACATCGAGAGAAAACCCGTTCCCGACGGCACCCGAAAAGCTTTCCGGACGGCCTTGGCTGGGGAACGGTTTGACTTCGAACGTCAACGGTTCGCCTGCGGCGCGAAACAACTCGACTTTCGCCGGACGACGACGACCGCCGAAGGCCTCTTCCAGTAGCGAACCGCCGATCCCGAAATCACCCAGCGGGGATCGCCGACGCTGGTCCCACTGAGTGACCCACTGGATCGTCGCGGTGATCGGCGCGATCTCGTACGTTCCCGGCCGGTTCGGGATCAACGTCCGCTGTGCCGAAACGACGGTGAATTCCTTGCCGTCGACCGATTGTCGTTCAGCCGTGGCTGCCAACGCGATCGTGCCCTCCTCCGTCTCGATCGGCAGTCGCGATCCGCCCCGCTCAGGCGTGCGGTCGGGGGCGAATTGGAATTCGTCCAGCATCGTTCCATCGATTCGGAGTTGATTGACGTTGTCGGTGTCGCCGGCGAACCACCACCGGATGGTGACGGGAACGCGTTGATCGGGATAAGCGGATTCGGGCATCTGCAATTGGATCCGCATGTCGTCTGTCGTCGGGACTTCGGCGAAGGACATCGTGATCGCGTCAACACGTTTTTCGGTCTTACCTTGGGTGATCACGAACGGGCCAATTTCATAGTCTCCCGGTTTGTCGGCCGTGACGCGAAATTGGATGGTGTGGGTCACTTGTTGAATTCGTCGAATTTGAGTGCCCGACTGAAACATGCGTTGAACGATTCGCGGGCTGATCCCCGCCAATCGAACCCGCACGTCCGGCGACGAGGACTCGGCGACGCATTGCGGCTGCGGATCTGCTTCCAGTCCGTCAACGGTCAATTGGACGATCGCGCTGACGCCGACATAGTGTGGCGGTTCTTCGGTCGCCAACTGGACGTTCACGTCTTGCGCGGCGGATGTCGCCCACCACAGCAGGACCATCGACGAGCTGAGCAAGGTGCGACGCAGGACTTTCTGCGACGCTGCTAGCGTGAGGCGGCGGCCGCTCCATGCTCTGGCGCACGTCGCGACGGCGATGGCAGACCCCGCTCGGGTGAACGTCGCGACGGCGTTTGCTTTCGGCTGGTAAGTGACTTGCAAGTTCATGGGCATCACCAATCCTTTTCCACCGGTATCTGTCCCGCGCGCTGACGTTGGTCCTTTTCACGCCGTCGTTGCGCTTCACGGTCTCGGACGGCTTGCAGAACGCGTGAGGGATCCATTTGCGCGTCTTGTTCTTCGTTCTGATCTTGGGGTTGGTTCTGGTCGGACTGCTGTTGCTGTTGGTCTTGTTGTTGCTGCTGTTGGTTCTGCTGCTGATTCGATTGGTCTTGCTGCGGCGGCTGCAGTTCTCGCAGCGCTTCGATCAGCTTTTCGAGTGCCAGATCCTGCGGCGGTCGCGCCTGGTCGATTTGCGGCTGGTCACCGCTGAGCTGTTCCGATGATTTGGCCATCTGTTGGGTGGATTCCCTGACCAGCCCGGCTGCCTTCTGTGCCTTTTCCGCGTTCTGCTGGATCATTTCTTGTTGCTGGGGATCGACGGGAGCCGCTTGTCCGCTGGGGGTGGCCGGCGGATCTGCGGATGCATCGGCCTGCTGTTCTAACGCGGATGCGATCTGCTCGGCAATCTCGGACAGATCATTTTGCCGTGACGCCAACTCGGCTGCATCGACGAGTTGACGTTCGGAGTCCGTTTCCGATTCTGATTGCAGGGCGGCCATTTGCTCGGTTTCGTCGTTGAGCCCGGCCTGACGCTGCGCGGTTTCTCGCAGATGTTCGACGATCGAGAAGAACAGGCGACGAAGATCCTGCAGCGTCTCGATGGCTGCTTCGGCATGGCTTTGGGACAGAGCGTAGGGTTGCGGCCTTTCGGGCGGCTCTTGTGAGGTTGCCTCTGCGGTGGCGGGGGCTCCATCGACTGTCGAGGGTTCCGAGGTGGTGTCGTCGCTTGCCGGCGATTCGGACGGCGATGCCTGACGGGGATCGGAGGGCTCGCGCCCTTCCGCTAACAGGGGACGGTCTTCGGACGGTGATGCCTGGCGGGGATCGGAGGGCTCGCGCCCTTCCGCTAACAGGGGACGGTCTTCGGAGGTTGATGGTTTCGATTCCGGCTTGGTCTCGCCAGCGTTCTCGTCTGGCAAGCCAGCGACGACGGCGTTCATCTGGTCGCTCGCACGTTCGGCCAGTTGCATGGCAAGGGCGAGTCGTTGCAGCTCCTGAGACGGTTCATCGCTTGCTGGGGCAGACGATTCCTGTTCGGCGGATTCGTCTTGTAATGCTTGAGCTTTTGCGGTCGCGGCGACAATCTCGTCTCGCAACCGTTGCATGCGTCGCAGGTTTTCCGCCTGACGCTCGCTGATGAACTCGACGAGCTGGTTTGCGGCTTCGGGGGGCAGTGCCTCGGAATCCGGCGATTCGGCCGTCTCCGGTTGACCGACCAGTTCCGCCAATGCGGCGCCGATTTCCTGTTCGCCGGCGTAGGCCAATTCGATCAAGGTTTTCAAGTCCGCAAATTGTTCACGTGCCCGTTGCAGTTCCTTGATCGCATTGACCTGCTGTTCGCTTGCGGCGGCGTAGTCGGGAAAGGCGAGTTTTTCGTCAGCGGTCTTCAACGCATCGGTGGCCGCATTCAAGTGCGGCATCGCCCGGCTGAGTTTCTCAAAAAACGCTTGTTGCTCGGGGGCGACGTCGGTTGCTGGATCGTCTTGGGAGATGCTGTCCAGGCCGGCCGTCAGCCGGTTGTTCAGCTCTTCGGTGCGGCCGGTCAGATCGGCTTGTGCATCGGCTAAAAACTCCTGATCGATCCAGCGGGGGATCGCAGGTGAATCGTCTTGTCCGCCGATTCCTTGGTTTTCCATCGCCTTGAGCGCGGTGTGCTGTGCCGTCTCGGCGATGTCTCGCGCGAGACCGTCCAGGATTTCCAGTGGCTGGCGCAGTTGATCGCGGGCACGTTTCAATTGGTTCAATCCCGTCGCGGCGCGGCGAAACCCGCGTGATGCCTGGCGGCGACGAAGTTGGCTGCGAGATTGACCGATCCGTTGGCTGCCCTGGTTCAGGTAGCTCAACAGACTGACCAGTTGTGCGATGCGGATGTTTTCTTCGGGTGATCGTTCGGATTCCGCTTTGGATTCCAATGTCTCCAATTCACCAGCGGCCTGTTCGACCAAGCCTTGCAGGTCCGACAACGCAACGCGTTGATCGATGGCCAGTCGTTGGAACGAAGTTCGGTACTGATCGGCGATGTTCGGGTCGTCGCTTTCGGCGATCTGTTGGACGAGTGTGCGGAGATTGCCGATCGTCTGTCGTTGAGCGGTGATCAGGGCGTCCAGTTGGGTCGTTAGGTCTTGATCGTCCTGTTTCATCAGTTGATCGCGGAGTTGCGTGATTCGCAGCAACACGACTTCCAGATTGTGACGTGCGTCGTCGGCGTCGCTGCGCAATCGGATCGCGTCGCGGAACCAGCCCGCGGCACGTTGCAGATGTTGGAGGGCCTGTTCGGGTTCCTCTTCGATGATTGCATCGGCGCGATTGATTTCGACCCAACCCAGGTTGTACGTCGCCCGAAACCGAACTTCACCGTCGCTGCCGGCTTCTCGACGGGCTTGGTTGAGCAAACGTTCCGCTTCGTCCAAATTGCCACTCAGCCGATCGAGTCCTCGGTTGTAGCTTTCCCGGGCGTCCAGCGGTTCGTCCGCGTCCACGATCGCGACTGCGTCGGCTTCGGTCGCCGCGTCGCCGGCCGCGTTGCCCGCCGGGGCGGTCGCCGACGCGGGTTGGTCCGTTTCGGTTTGGTCGGCGATTGCGGTACCGGGAGACATCATCGCTGTGATCAGCAGCACCAACGCGGCTTTCGCGGCCGCATCGTTCCGCGTTGCTTGCCGCGGTGCTTCTTGCTTTCCGTCCGGCAGACCGTCTGGCTGCGCGATCGCATCGGTGGCACGACGGTGGCCCAGGACGACGGCGGCGATCAGCAGGATCAGCCCGGCCAGGATCATCCACTGGAACGCATCACGCCGGATCGCGCGACCTTCGGTGGACAATTCCCCGCGAACCAGCGGCTTGATGTGGGCGTCATAGATCGATTTTAGATCCAGGCTTCCCGTCCCCGCGGGGATATAAACGCCTTCGGTTGCCAAGGCGAGTTCGCGAAGTGTTTCTCCGTCTAAACGTGTGACGACGGGACGGTTGTCCGCATCGAGCACCTGCTGTTGCACGCCCGTTCGTGGATCGGTGATGCGAATCTCGCTGCCCGCTTCATCACCCAGACCGACGGCGACGATCTTGATGCCGCGTTCGATCGCGTCCTCGGCCACATCCAACGGGTGCGAATCGTGGTCTTCGCCGTCGGTGATCAGGAACACGACTCGCGAGACATCGCTTTCGGAACGGAAGCCGTCCAAGGCTTTGCGGAGGGGTTCTTCCAATCGCGTGCCGCCCCGCCCCACGCTATTTGGGCCGGCGCCGTCGAGGACCAATTTGAAAAAACCGTAGTCCGGTGTCAGCGGGCACAGGACGCTCGCCCGCCCGGCAAACCCGATCAATCCGACTTGATCCCCATCCAAGAACGTCAGCAAGTCGGTGATGTCGGCTTTGGCGCGTTCCAGGCGGTTCGGCGCGACGTCTTCGGCCAGCATCGACTTGCTGACGTCCAGGCAAAACATGATCTGCGCACCGACGCGTGGTGCTTTGACGTAGGTCAATCCGTATTGCGGTCGCATCAGCGCGAGGACAAAACAAACCGATGCGAGTCCCAGCAGCAACGTCGTCATCGAGCGACGCATCAACGACGAACGTGAAACCAAACGCGGTTGCATGACGGGCGACAGGAATCGCGCCAGCGCATCACCACGTCGATGCTCCAGGTAGAGCAGCGTGATGACGGTCGCCAAGACGACCCACAGGGCCGCCGACCAACCTGGCGTTGCGAATCGAAAATCCGACATCTTTACGGAAGCGTCCTGAACAAACTGGCCTTGGAAGTTGCCGCGACGCCGACCATCAACAGACCGGCGAGCAAGAAGGATCGGTAGTGTTCGTTGTATTGCAAGTAGCGAAACTCGGTCACCTTGGTTCGCTCCAATGCGTCGATCTCCGCGTACACTTCACCGAGCGATTCGCGGTCGGTGGCGCGGAAGTAGCGACCGCCCGTGGTCTCGGCAATCATTTTTAACGTGTCTTCATCCAGATCGACATCGAAAAGCCGCAATTCGGTCCGACCGGTGAAGGGATCCTGGACGGGAAACGGCGCTCGCCCCTGGGTTCCCGCGCCGATGCAATAAACTTTCACGTCGCTCGCCGCAGCGACCTCCGCAGCCTGTTTGGGATCGACGACCCCGGCGTTGTGAGCCCCGTCGGTCAGCATGATCACCACCTTCGACTTGGCGTCGCTCCGCCGCAGCCGCTCGACCGCCAACGCCAACCCGTCTCCGATCGCCGTGCCGTCTTCTTCACGCGTCGAAACGATTTCCAGATCATTGACCATCGTCGTCAGGTTGCCGTGGTCCAAGGTCAGCGGACAGAGGCTGTCGGCGTAGCCCGCAAAGGCGATCAATCCGATCGTGTCATCGGGACGCCCTTCTCCGGCCGACTCGCCTTCGCCCAAGACAAAACCTCGAACGACATCCTTGACCACGCTCAACCGATCGACGCTGTAATCGTCTTTGACCAAATCGCGGGCTTGCATCGATCCCGAGCGATCCAGCACCATCATGATCGCGATGCCTTCGCGGCTGACCTTCGTTTCCGCGTCAGGCGTCCGTGGTCCCGCCAACGCCACGGATATCAGCAACACCGCCAACGCCATCAGCAGCGCGGGCAGTCCCGCCAGTCTCGCACGCAGCGATCGTGGTGCGGCCTCGACGATCGCGACCGAGGAGTAACGGATCCGCGACGGGTTGTGGCGGGCCAGCCAAAACACGAGGGGGGCCAGCAGTGCGAGCAGCAGAAACGCGGGGTCACGCAGTTCGATCTCACCCATGTGCGGCCTCCTCGATCTGACGTTTCGGCCCTGCACTTTCTGGCGGCGTCTCGTGCTCGGAATCCGACTCGGCAGACTCGTCGCTGATCATCGGGGCGTTTTCGCGCGTGTCTTCCAGGAAACGCTGGACGTTGCCGATCGCTCGTTCGATCTCATCGCCCGACGGTTGGGCGCGGGCAAACTTCACCAAGTCGGCTTGGCGAAGGAACTCGCGCAACAGGCTTTGATGGTCGGCCGAGAAATCCGGTGACTGTCCGATCGACGCGAGGAATTCTTCGGTCGTCAACTCGGGCGCGCGCATTTCGAATCGGTCTTCGATGTACTTGCGAATGATGTAGGACAGTCCGACATAGAACTCATCGATTTGCGGTCCCGTCGATCGTGGTTCCCGCAACAGCTTATTCAATCGAGCCGTTGCGACGTCGTAGGCCGATCGCCGTCGCTTGCGTCGCCGTGCCGCCGCGATGGCTCGCCAGACAAACGGTAGCGACACCAGCGCAAGTACCAGCATCGCAACGACGATCGGCCATCGCGACGGTGCCGGCGGTTGGATCGGGGCCAACCGCTCCATCGGCGGTTTCAGATCGACCGCCGCGTCGTCGGGCAGCACCGACGCGACGTCGAACGGAATGCGATCGGTCAGGACTTCGTAGGCGTCCAAGCCCTCGGGGGCCTGTTGCTGGCCGGGGCGTCGGTCGACGTATTCGATCAAGATCGGCGGGATCACGTGTCGGCCCGAGGAGGGCGGATCGAGTCGATAGGTTTGTTTGGCAACCGTTCGGCCCGCATCATCGATCGTCTCGCGAGGCGCAAAATCGACGATGGAAAAACGATCCAACGCGTCGCCGAAATCAGGCATCAAGACCTCGACGTCCTTTTCAGCCGTCACTTCGATGGAGAGCGTGAGGGTGTCCCCGATCACCGGCTCTTTCGGTTCCAGCGTCACTTCGATGGACACCGGTCCCGATTGCCGTTGTTGCTGAATCGATTCGGCGGAGGCGGATGGTGCCAGGGTTGCGAGGATGGCCAGCAGCAGTGGTGTAAACCGAAAACGGTGGCAGTGTTGCCGACGGCGAAAATCGTCGCGCGTTCTCCCGTCACCCTCCTGGCAGGAGGGTCGAGCGAAGCGAGGGGAGGTCGAATCGTGGGGCACTGCACCGACATCGCACTTGACGTCCATCATCGCATCCTCCGTTGACGCATGCGGAAAAACTTCACCAGCGGGTCGACGACGTCGCCTTGTGCATCGATGTGGATGAAATCGATCCCGGACCGGCCGAAACTGCGGCGCAGGTCCTCGACTCGTTTTTCGGCGGCCGCGGCCACATGATCGCGAAACGTTTTCGATCCCGCGTCGCATTGAACCACACGCCCCGTTTCGGCGTCTTCCAGATTGACCAAGCCGACGCTGGGAAACTCCAGTTCTTTGGGGTCCGTGACCAACACCGCGATCACGTCGTGTTTGCGATTGGCACTTTGCATGGCTTCCAGGAACCCGTCGCCTAGGAAGTCGCTGATGACAAAGCAGATCGATTTCCGCGAGGTGACGGACATCAGAAACTGCATCGCGCCGGCGATGTTGGTCGCTTGGCGTCCGGTTCGCCACCAGGCGCGGCGGCGTCCCATCGGCAGCCAACGGCGGCGTTTTCGCGGCGTCTGGGTTTCCACCTTTCCGTGTGCCAGGACTTCGCGGATGACCCGCAGTGAATGTCGCTGGCCTTTGCGGGCCGGAATGTATTGTTCGATCGCGCCGTGGAAGAGCGTCAGTCCGATCTTGTCGTCGTTGAGTGTGGCGGAAAACGCCAACAGCGCGCTCAGTTCCGCTGTCGCGTCACGTTTGCTCCGCTGGCCCGAACCGAAATCCTGGGAGGCGGACACGTCGGCCATGACCATCAATGTCAATTGTCGGTCTTCCACGTATCGCTTGACAAACGGTTCACCGATTCGGGCGGTCACGTTCCAGTCAATCGTCCGCACGTCGTCGCCGGGGATGTACGGTCGAACCTCGTCGAACTCGATGCCGCGGCCTTTGAACACCGAGACATATTGCCCGGCGAGAACATCGGCCACTTGGCGACCGGTTCGAACTTGGATCTCTCGGACTCTTCGAATGACTTCGCGAGGCAACATAAAAAGTGGCGTAAGCTTCCAGCTTGCGAAAATCAGTAATGATTTGCCGTAACGTAATTTCCTCCCACTGCCGTGGAAGTCGTGCCGTTTCGTGCGTCACCCTCCTGGCAGGTGGGGCGAGCGAAGCGAGGGGCGGTCCAATGGTGTGCCAGTCAAGGCACCGGGACGTTGTCCAAAATCTGGCGAATCACGTCGTCGACCGATTTGCCTTCGGCTTCCGCCTCGTAGGTCAACACGACGCGGTGCCGCAACACGTCCGGGGCCAACGATTTGATGTCGTGCGGCGTCACATAGCTGCGTCCTTCCAGGAACGCGTGTGCCTTGCCGGCTTTGAGCAGAAAAATCGAAGCGCGTGGGCTGGCCCCCATTTCGATCATGTTTTCCAACGCCGCGACTCCGGATCCGACGGCATCACGTGTCGCACGGACCACGTCGATGCCGTAATCACGGACTTTGTCGTCGCACCAAATCTTCTCGACCACCGCACGGGCTTCCATGATTTCGTCGGGCGATGTGACGGCCGAGATTTCAGGGATCGCTTTGCCGCCGGCCATCCGGTCGACGATCTTTCGCTCGTCCTCACGAGACGGATAATCGATCTTGGTTTTGAGCATGAATCGGTCGACCTGAGCCTCGGGCAACGGATACGTCCCCTCTTGCTCGATCGGGTTCTGCGTCGCCATCACCAAGAACGGGTGGGGGAACTTGAAGGTCTCGGTGCCGATGGTGACCTGTCGCTCCTGCATCGCCTCCAGCAAGGCGCTCTGGACCTTGGCCGGGGCGCGGTTGATTTCGTCGGCCAGAATTAAATTGGCGAAAATCGGCCCGCGTTTGACGCTGTACGTCGCTTCTTTGGGGTTGAAAACTTCGGTGCCGATGACATCCGCCGGCAGCATATCCGGCGTAAACTGAATGCGTGAAAAATCGGTCCGGATCGCCTGGGCCAGACTGCTGACGGTCAGCGTTTTTGCCAACCCGGGGACGCCTTCGAGCAACACATGCCCCCCGGTCAATAATCCGATCAATAGACGTGAAACCATCGTTTCCTGCCCGACCAGCAGTCGCCCGACCTCGTCCGCCAGACGGTTGCACATTTGCGAGTACTTGGCAATCTGTTCGTCTATTTGGGGTGCGTTCATGGTCTCCGCAATGAAAACGGTGCGTGTCAATTCGGCCGGCATCCTGACCGGGCGGCCTGAAACGGTATTACAGACGGAAATACGTAAAAGATCAATCTCCGGTTCGACGGAGACTCGCAGAGGATAAAGGAAATGGAACGAGTTACCCAGTTGGACCACTGGAACAAATTGGTCAAAGGCCGCGACGGCTGGTTCCTGGTCAATGCCAATGACTTGTATATCGGCCGGTCACTGATCCAATACGGTGAGTTCTCGGCGGGGGAAATGAAGCTGTTTCGGCAACATCGCTTCACTGAACGTCGTTTGCTTTCACCAAAGCGTCCCCGTCGTGCTCAATGGGTTTCAGGAAATCATCGACCCGGAGAAACATCCGCTCGGAAAGGATCGAGATGGGGGAGGTTGAAGATGCAGGGATGCTGTAGTGGGGCAGAACGATTGGGGCAAAACGATGGGGGCAAAACGATGGGGGCAAAACGATAAGAAGGCAAAATGAAACGGGGTAGAATGATGGTGCGATGATCGGGCGGCTTGCCGAGTGCTTTGCTGCCGGGGGCTTCTTTTTGATCGTTTTGCCTCCATTGTTTTGCCCCTTCTCCCCACGTCCATCATTCTGCCACCTATCATTCTGCCACCCATCGAGTCCCGCCCCCTGGAACCATTTAAACCAACATCTGGCAACATGAACCATCCGATAAGCACCCACGTCATACCGTTCCACGTTTTCATCTTGATCCTGCTAGCGGCGACCGTGTTGCCGATGCCGGGAACCGCCGAAGAATACCAGGAGAATCCTGGGACCGAAGGCAACGGCGATTACACGATCGGTCCCGACTACCGCATCGATCCCGACTTGACCGATCGCGGCAACCCCAAGGGCAAGCTATTCGAGTTTTCGATGCGTTTGGCCGACAGCAACATCTTCCGGGGTGACGACAAAACCCTGGACCCGAAGAAGCCGGTTCGAACCGAGCGGAAAATTTGGGTCTACGTTCCGGCTGCGTATCGCGACGGCACCAAAGCCCCGATCCTGGTGACGCATGACGGCCCCAGTCGATTGGACCTGGTCCGCAACGCTCTGGACAACCTGACGATTTCCACGGATCCCGACCGCCGACTTCCTGCCTTCATCGCGATCGCCGTGCAAAACGGTGGCAACGATAGCTACGGCAGCCAACGAGGGCTGGAATACGACACGATGTCGGACCGTCTGGCCCGTTTCATCAACGACGAAGTCTTGCCGGCGGTGCTCAACAACCCTGAAATCAAAGCCGCCTATCCGAACATCGTCTTCACGGACAATCCCTGGGGCAAAGCGGTGATGGGATGCAGCAGCGGTGGCGCCGCGGCGCTGACGATGGGCTGGTTCCGCCCCGATCTCTTCCGTCGTCTGATCACTTATTCCGGCACCTTCGTCGACCAGCAAGACGATGACGCGGCCGAAGAGGCGGAGTACCCGCTGGGTGCCTGGGAATACCATTCCGGCCTGAAGTTGATCGAGAACAGTGAAAAGAAACCGTTGCGAATTTTCACGCACGTGGCCGAAAACGATAATCGTGCCAACGATCCCGAAGAGACGTACCACAACTGGGTGATGGCCAACCGACGGACCGCCGCGGCACTGAAAGCCAAAGGCTACGACTATCGATTCGTCTTCAGCCGCGCCTCACGACACTGCGACCGACGAGTCTTCGAACACACCCTCGCCGATACCTTGGTCTGGATGTGGCGAGGCTACAAAGGGGAGTGACGAGGCGTGAGGGGGGCAAAACGATGGGGGCAAAACGATGGGGGCAAAACGATGGTGGCAAAACGATGGTGGCAAAACGATGAGAAGGCAGAATCATGGGGTGGCAGAATGATATTGTTCTGATCTGTTGCTCCACCCTAACTCCTTGTCTCCTTATCTCCCTCCCTCTCTTCATCATTCTGCCCCGTATTATTCTGCCATCCCCTTGCCCCGTCGACCGCGTCCCTAACTCCCCAACTCCTGCCAAAGCTTGTTGAACGCCTTGCGAAAAGAACCCAGCAGCGCCGCGTCGCCTGTGACAATAAAGTTTTCCTCGTTGTACTTCGCCGCGCTTCGGGTCCAGTTGTAGCTTCCGGTCAGCAATTGTCGCCTGTCGAAGATCGCGAACTTGTGGTGCATGTGGTAGTCAGTGCGGTCGACGCGGACCGGGACTCCCAGCCGTGCCAACTGGTCGATGTCGGATCCCAGGTCCGTGGACTTGTCGTTGTCGGAGATGATTCGAATGGCGACCCGCCGGCGGTGTGCTGCCAGGATCGCGTCTTTGATCCGGTCGTCGGTGATCGTAAAGACACAGACATCCACCGACTTGCGCGATGACTGGAACAAACGATTGATTCGAGCAACGCATTCGTCGCTGGGACTAAAAAACGCTTCGGATCGGATTGCACCCGAATCCGGGGCGTCTTTCGGCACCAGCACCTTCAGGACGTTTTCTAACCAGTCGATCAGGTCGGCATCGTTCGGACCACCGAGCTGTTCTCGCACCAGCTTGAATGCGAAGTTGCGGGCGAATGCCAATTGCCGTTCATCGCCACCGACCTTTTCGACGACTTTGGCGAGCGCTTGTTTCTCGCCACGTGTCAAACGATAATCCGCCAGCGTGATTCTCAATGCGTCTTCGATCGAGCCATTCGACATGAAACAGAGTCCTCCCGTTGTGCTCAGGCGTTCAATGAGACCGTAGCGAGACGCGATGGTCAGAGTATTCGATCGTCAATCGCGTTCCGTCGGCGCAAACGACTTCGTTTTCAGGATTGCTGAACGTTCCGTCGATTCGGTCCGCCGTGATGATCACACAGGAATGACCGGGGATCGGCTTGAACCCGCCTCCGGTCGCGACGACCAGTTCGCCCCCCAGTGACGCCGTTCCGGTGATTTGTACCGCCGGCTGCGTTTGGCCGACATCGGCGAGGCTTAGTGTGCCTTGATCGGGTTGGTGATAGTCGCCCACGATGTTCAATCGTGGCCGGTCGGTTCCCGCCACACTGACCGTTCCGTCGTTGTACACCGTACCCTCGATCGAGCCGGTGCCCTCGAGCGCACCTTCCGCTTGAACTTCGATCCAGCGAAGCGTCGAGATCGTTCCCTCGTTCAACGACACCGTCCCATTCGGCCCGATTCGAATTTCGTTGCGTCCAGTCAGGTTCACGTTTGGCCCGAGCGTCAGCAACTGGGCAGCGTTTTTTGAAGCCCCACCGCGGATTTCCAGACCCAGGAATTCCACGTCGCGGTCGGCGTGGGCGGTGTTGGGATGATCGCCCTTGTTGTCGATGCGAGCGGTCCACGACAATTGCGGTGCACCGTCGTCGGTCATGTACGTGATACCCGCATTGGCATAACGGTAGTCAGACCAGTTGGCGGCGTCGGAGGTCGACGCACCGTCTTTCCCCGTCCAATGATGATAGGTGTTGGCGAATCCACGTGGCTCATCGACCCGCTCGCCCAACAACAGTGTTTCAAGTTCTTTGACCCGTTCGGGATGCGCGGCGGCAATGTCGTTGGCTTCGGCGTGGTCGGATTGGAGATCATAGAGCTCCAGGCCTCTCTTGGTCCGCACCAATTTCTGAGTGCCGCGGATGATCGATTGGCCGTTGCCGGCTTCGTGGATGATGAAGTCGCGTGTGCGTTGTTGGCCGCTGCCGGTCAGCGTCGGCGCCAGGGAGACGCCATCGATGCTCAGGGGCGCCTCGACGCCGGCGAGTTCACAGAAGGTTGGCAGCAAGTCGGTCACGTCGACGACGTGATCAACATCGGTGCCAGCTTTCAGAGTCGATTGGTCATGAATCATGGCGGGCCAACGCATCAGCAACGGCACGCGGATGCCGCCTTCCTGGATGCTGCCCTTGGTCCCCCGCAGCCCGCCGTTGGCGTCGAGTTCGACAAGGTTTTTGCCGCCCGGACCGCCGTTGTCGCTTTGAAAGACCACCAGCGTGTTGTCGGCAATGGAGTCAGATTTGTCCCCGTCGTTGTTCGGGTCTTCCAACGCCGCCAAAATATTGCCGAAGTGGGCGTCGATGCGCGTGACCATCGCGGCCCATTGACGTGTCTGGTCGGCGAGTTTCGCATAGTGCGGGTCGTCGGCGTAGGCTTGGTCCCACTCGGGCAGACGCTCGATTTCACCGAACGGGGCGTGGGGAATTTGCACCGCCAGCAAGCCAAAGAACGGCCGGCCGGATCGGTTGTAGTGTTGTCCCTGATCGCGGACGAAGTCTAATGCGGCGAAGGCGTAGCAGTCATCGCAGTACGCCGTCTTGGGATAGTCGGGGTGATCTTGCAGGGCCAGCGTGTTCGGATAGTTCGCGCGACCCTGGTAGCGGGCCATTGAGTTCGGGATCAGCTCGATGCCGCCGACGGCACCGGGTGATGCGGGCGCGCTCCACAAGGTCGGCTGAAAGAACGTGTGCGCCCGAACATGGTGCAGTTCGGCAAGAACGTGTCGGTATCCGTGCGAGGTGGGCAACGTTTGCACGTTGTCGATGACGGGGTTGGCCTGGTCCTTGGAGCCTCCGTATCCCCATTTTCCCCAGTATCCCGTCACGTAGCCGGCCGCCGACAACGCATCCCCCATCAAAATATCATCCGCCCGCATCGCTTTTTTTGCGTTGTTGGGGTCATTGCGATCGGCGAACGTATGCCCTTGGTGGAACCCTGATTGCTGTGATGATCGGGCAGGCGAACAGACGTGGCATCCATAGCCGCGTGTGAAATTCAATCCTCGCGCGGCGAGTTGATCCAGGTTGGGTGTTCGCACCGAAGGAAGATTCTTTGCGCGGCGATCGGCTTGGCCGTTCGGGCCGATCGACCCCCAACCCATGTCATCGACATAGAAATAAAGAATGTTGGGTCGCGGGGCATCGGCGATCAAGCTCGAAACGCCAGGGCCAAGCCAGAGGCCGGAAATCGCGGTCAACGCAAGGGACAAGAAAAAGTGTTTCATCGGTGCGTCGTGGGGGTCGGCGTGCGTAACGGGTGGGGGCCGCGATTGGAGTCCGGTCACGATTGTAAATCAATTTGCCCCGCCGTTCCGCCTGATGATCCACTCCGCCAGAAAAACGGTGGGGACGATGGCTATACTGATCCGATTCCGGTGACGTCGGCCAGCACACAGGCCGCCAAAACGACGCCTTCATGATTGGTATCGAGGTCGAAATGATGAACACACTTAGTCGATGGATCCGATTCACAGTCCTGCTCGTTGCGTTGGCGGGATCCACGCTGTCCGCCGTGGAACCCAAGGAGAGCCCCAACGAGGAGACTCAACGGAGCGATATTTTTGAGGCCAATCGGCGGTTGGGGCGCGGAGTCAATCTTGGCAACTTTCTGGAAGTCCCACGCGACCAGAACTGGAGCGTCGAGATCGTGGAATCGCACCTGAAGCTGATCCGTCAGGCAGGATTCGCCAGCATTCGGATCCCGATCAAATGGTCAGACTACGCCGCCACCGAAGCACCCTACACCATCGAACCCGCTTTCTTCGCTCGCGTCGACCGGTGGCTCGATCGGGCCGAACAGGAAACGCTGAACGTGGTCCTCAACATTCATCACTACGATGGGCTGGACAGTCAGCCTCAATCGCATGCGGAACGATTCAGCGCGATTTGGAAGCAGATCGCCGAGCGATATCGGTCGCGGGGCGATTGGCTGTACTTCGAATTGCACAACGAACCGCACGACCAATTGAATGACCATTGGAACGACATCTTGCGTCAGGGTTTGGCCGCCGTTCGGGCGAGCAATCCGACGCGGCCGGTGATCGTTGGCCCGCCCCGGTGGAATAACATCGCCACGTTACCGCAGCTTGATCTTCCCGCCGATCCCAACTTGATCGTCACCGTTCACATGTACAACCCGCACGAGTTCACCCATCAAGGAGCGTCTTGGGCCGGACCGAGGGTGCGGGCGATTCGCGGGCAAACATGGGGCAGCGAAGAAGAACGCGCGGCGCTGGCGAATGAGATTCGGCAAGCCGCCGAGTGGGGCAAGTCACACTCACGTCCGATTTTCTTGGGCGAGTTCGGAGCCTACAGCGCCGCGCCGCAAGAGAGCCGTGTGCGTTGGACCCGGACGGTCGTCGAAGAGGCCGAGCGTCAACAGATGAGTTGGGCGTATTGGGAATTTGCCGCCGGATTCGGCATCTACGATCTGGACAAGAAACAATGGCGAAGCGACTTGATGGGAGCCCTGATACAGTCGCGTTGATCCAAAACGAGATGCCCTGAGCAACCGTGTTGGTGTCCAGGCTTTCGCCCAATACCGCTAAGTTAA
>NZ_JANZKV010000193.1 GCF_025060895.1 Stieleria sedimenti
AGCGGTATTGGGCTAAAGCCAATACCAACACTCTGGACCGTTCCATTCAGGTCACGCACCCTGAGCTGTTTGCGACGAGTTCCGCGACCGGCAAAAAGAAAACGCAGGTGGGAATGAACACCTGCGTTTCCAAAAATAACTGTTAGACTGGCAAGCAATCGCAAGCCGAATACGCCGAGTTGAGAAACCGCGGCACGAATCCGTGCCATCGTTGCGGTGATAATTTGCTCACAACCTGGAAACCCGAGCATATGCGTCGCGGTAGGGGGCTGCAAGCCCTGATTTCATGAACTTAGAAAGTGAACCCAAATTTAATCCCCCCGCACTCCTTCGGCTGGGGGAATCGATCGCCGTCTTGCCGGTGATTCATGGCAGTGGCCAATTCGCGCTGACGGTGCGTCGCTGGATGCTGGAACAGGATTTTGATTGCGTTGCGGTGCCGCTTCCGGAGTCGTTTCGTGAGAGCACCGAGGCGGCAATCCTGGATTTGCCACGTCCGTCGATCGTGATCCAAAAACCCGGAGCCGGTTTCACCCGTCCGGATCTCGAATCTGGCTTTGCCCCCTACGACCCCGAGGCCGGTGAGAGCTGCGATAGCGGTGACGCCGACTCCGATCCCGCCAGCTATGTTCCGATCGACCCCTGCCAGCCGGTGATCATGGCCATCCGGGCCGCGATGGGGGAGCACATTCCTCGGGCCTATGTGGATCTGGAGACGGATCCGTTTCTGCCATTTTCCTCGGTCATGCCCGATCCGTTTGCCGTCCGCCAGGTCGCCGCGGAGCGATTCGCCGCCGCCGTGCTGCCGAGTCTGCCGCGGCCGCCGGATCGCCAGACGCGGTCGCGGATCGTGCACATGGCTTACCGGCTGGCCGAACTGGAAAAACGCTATGACCGAATCTTGTTCGTGACAAGCATTTTGAATTGGCCGTGGATTCGCGAAGCCTACACCGAATCCTTTTCTGCTCCGGCGGCCAACAAGAGTGAGTCGTCCGACCAGTTCGATTTTCCGCAACATGATGCCGTCCAAGAACCGCGGCGGTACGCCATCGATCCGCGGACCTTGATGTTTCTGTTCGGCGAATTGCCCTACATCACCGGGCTGTATGAACGCGCCCGCAGCGAGTTGGAAGAAGACGAGGATCTTCAGATTGATGGCGTGAAAGAACTCTTGATCGCGGCGCGGGTCAGCTACCGAGCCGAATTAAAACAATTCGCGCGGCGCATCACTCCACTGCATCTTTCCAAGTGCCTGAAGTACATCCGCAACCTCTCATTGATGTCGCGGCGGATGACGCCCGATCTGATCACGATCGTGACCGCGGCCCAGCAGATCATGGGCGATCAGTACGCGCTGCACGTCGCGCAGTTGGCCAATCAATATTCCTATGCCAATGTGTCCGAAGACGACTCGGCGCCGACCGAGTTGGACGAGGTCAAGTTGGGGATCGATCAGGCCCGTCTGCCCGACGGCGACCTGATCTCGATGGTCAATCGATTGCCGGGGCCGCCGATCTGTTGGCGGACCTTGCAACTGAAACGTAAACCGTCGTCGCCGGAAAAGAGCCGCTGGAAGTACCAATGGAATCCGTTTACCCAGTGCAGTTATCCACCCGAAGACGAGCGGATCGAGAACTTTCGCACCCGTGTGTTTGATCGAGCCAAGGCGATCATCGGCAACGATTTGGCACGCACCGAAAAATTCACCACCAGCGTCAAAGACGGGATCGACATCCGCGACACGTTACGTCACTGGTACGACCGCCAGATCTACGTCAAAGTCATTCCGCCCAGCCGCGGGACCCTGGATGCCTGTGTCATGTTGTTCGATTCACCCTCGGATCCCCGCGATTACCCGTGGCGGACGACGTGGTTCGCCGAACACAAGGATGAATCCACGTTGGCGTTTTATGCCACCAGCTTTGCCGATGAAATGGTCGGCCCGGGCATCGGGCTCAGCCGCTACGGCGGGGCGATGTTCTTGTACCCGCCGGTGATGATTCCCGACATCTGGAGCGATCGGCGACTCGATTTCGCGGGCACGTTGGAAGAACGCTTGATCGCCGCGGCTTGCATGCACGCCGGCGGCCGGCAAGTCGCCTTGCTCAGCGCCCTGCCACCCGGCGCCGGATGGCGAAAGCTCGCGCGACATTACAAGAAAACACTCGTCCACGTCCCGCTCAGTTCCTTCAGCGACGAACAAGTCCAGCAGTTGCGGATGGTTCATGTCCTCAACGGTCGCGAAGTCCGGTCGTATGCCGAAGAGTTCATTCGTCGGGTTTGAGTGGTCGTCTCCCCCGGCGTTGCCGGTCGTGTCGTTTGAAGTCAACCTCCTGGCAGGACGGTCGAGCGCAGCGAGGGGCATAGGCATCAGGTTAGGAAGTAACCCTCCCGTGTGCGGGAGGGTCGAGCGTAGCGAGGGGAGGGTTTCCGTTGCCTCGCGTTCACCGATGCGAACAACGACGCCGAGAAAAACTCCCTGCGTCGTCGCAAGCTCCTCCGCGACGCTCTCAGGGGGACGTCGATTTTATAAGTGACGGATTTGATCGTCGCGGAAGGCGCCAAGCAGGCTTTTGCAGCGTGGGCCCTCTCTGGCGTTTGCTTGCTGCGCAAACGCCGTCTCTCCCAGAGGGAGAGAGCCTAAGTGGGTTGCCAAACGCTGCCGCAATACAACCAATGCCCCTCAACGGAAGGTGACTGCACTTCAATAACGCACCTGTTCTTCCAGCAACGTTCGGCAGGTGATCATGGCATCGCGCCAGTTCCCTTGTCGCGCTTCCTGGACCACGTCCTGGAGGGCTTCGTGTTGATGGTCGTCTTGCGATGGGCCGCCGGCCATCTCGTTCAGGCGGCTTTCGATCTCCTTCAACGCATCGGCATCACGCTGGTTGCAAACGCGATACAACGCGATCGTCAAATCGTAGCCGTCAGCATCCAGTCGGACCGGCGATCGGCTGAAGTACCACAGCGACGCCGCGCAGGCGATCACGGCGAGCGCCAGTCCCAGATTGCGGTATCGTGTTGACGCTTGGTTGCGATTGGATGGTTTCACAGTTGATCCCACTCGATGACTTCGTGTTCACGCATGCTCGAGAGTTCTGCCCAGATGAACAGATCGATGAAGTTGGTGACGAACTGGACCGATCCATCTCCCATCGCGACGTAACCGCCGCCGGGGTGTTGCGAGAACATCTGGCCGACGTGGTAGGTCGGGAAGTTGATCGGGTGGATGATCGGGTTGCCGGTGATGTCCAGCTCGCCGCCGGATGGGCCGGCGTGCACCAGCGTCAGCGTGGCTGCCGCGTCGGGGCCGTTTTCCGGCGACGAAAACTGGGGATGGGTGAACGCGCCCGGGACGACGCCCACCCACGTTTTTTCGCTCAGTGCCGAGCTGTGTTCGCCAAAAAAGATCGTGCTGCTGAGCCCGTCCAACACGTCTCGAAATTTTGTCTTGGAGTTGCGGAAGAACGGCCCGTCGGCGACTTGCCCCGCATCTCCGTTGATCGCCACAATTCTCGTTTGGCCGGTGTAGATGTTGGTGAACACCTCGCCCGTCGCCGCGGAGCCGCATTCGCCCCAGCAACTCTCCTGGCCGTGGCTGGCGACGTAGTGACTGCGCCCCAGCACGATTTCCCGGCCATGGACGCGCAGCGGATCGCCGGACTCATTGCGGACCACAAAGGGTTCGTCGCCCCCGGTCGTGCTGGGGCACATGAACATCGGGATCGTCGTCGAAACCGAATCGACGTTGCCGCTCGACCAGATCGGTTGCTCCATCCGCAGGCTTTCAAACACCGAGTTGCCTTCGGCAAACGGCAACAGCGCCGCCGCCCAACCCCAACCCGGCCCGGCGTCCCATGTCAGCGGGTCCATGTTGACCACGCTCGGGGCGGAACCGTCGGTCGTGGGATGCGAAACGTATCCCGGAGGGAACTGCCGAAACGCCGCATGGTAATTCTGGGCCGCCAGTCCCACCTGGCGCAGGTTGTTGCTGCAGGACATCCGTCGAGCCGCTTCACGCGACGCCTGAACGGCCGGCAACAATAGTCCCACCATGACTCCGATGATCGAGATCGCGACCAACAGTTCGATCAGCGTAAACCCGCCTGGCCGCTCGGATCGGACCGGACCCCGCGGCCCGCCCCGCGGATCTGCCTGGAGTGATGAAGTATTCAAAGTTGAATTCCCGTCATGTGTGAGATAAAGGAGTTAGTCTGGGCTAAGTTTTGGTGTCGGCTGAAGCGGAGCTGAAGCACACGGTTCCGGCTGCGGCTCCATCAAGCGGGGTGCCGCTTGAGCTGAAGTTAGTCGAGGCTAACTAAGGGAGTGCGGTCAAAATAGAGTCTTTCGTGAATCGCCGCAAGCCCTGTGGAAAGCGGTTCGATGGAAAACGGAATTCCGGTTAAACTGTGTCGATCGCCAAAACAGCACTACAAAAAACAGCTCAATGGATGAGCATCAGCCTTTCCTTGCCGCGGTACGGTCGCGAAATTGCCCATCAAGATTCATCAACGGACCCGTTCGGACCATGCCAGCGAAGTGGCGGAGGACTACGTGGAGGCGATTGCGGATGCGATCGAGCAACGCGGCGTTTGCCGAGCCGTCGATTTGGTCAAACACTTTGCGGTCACGCACGCGACGGTCAACAATACGATCAAGCGGCTCCAGCGCGACGGATTGGTGACGACGGCGCCTTATCAACCGGTGGAACTGACGTCGGCGGGCCGGCGGCTTGCCTCTCAATCACGCCGGCGGCACGAAGTCGTCGAGGCGTTTCTGAAAAAGCTGGGCGTCAGTGACCAGACAGCGGCCATCGACAGCGAAGGCATCGAGCATCATGTCAGCAAGGAAACGCTGGCGGCGATGAAGCGAGTGTTGGACAGGGGGTGGCCGCAGTGACCAGCGACGCAGTGACCAGCGACGCAGTGACCAGCGACGCAGTGACCAGCGGCCTAGACTTGTCCTAAAAATGGGCCGCCCTCTGAAAGGCTGCGCGGTGAAGCATTATTTCCTGCCTTTGACGAGGTGTTGGCGGCAGGGCGCAGGCCCTCCGATTATTAATCGTTACCGAAACAGCGGAGGGCTCGCGCCCTACCGCTAAAAAATTCTTCACCGCGTTGTCTGAAAGGGTTGGCTGTGAACAAGGGTATGTATCCAAGTCAGCATCTCACAATCATTCAGGAACACCCATGACATTTAGAGCACTCGTTGTCGAGAAAAAGGGCGAGGCCCAAGTCACCGCCGCGGTGCAAACGTTGACCGAGGATCAGCTGCCTGCAGGCAACGTCACGGTGGCGGTTGAGTACACCACCGTCAACTACAAGGACGGACTGTGCCTGCGAGCCGACGGCGGCCTCGTTCGCAACTATCCCCACGTGCCGGGCATCGACTTTGCCGGAACGGTCGAATCGTCGGCGGATCCCCGGTACAAGCCCGGTGACAAAGTGGTGCTGACCGGCTGGCGGGTCGGCGAGACACATTGGGGCGGCTATTCCCAAAAGGCTCGCGTCGATGCGGATTGGTTGGTGCCGCTGCCCGACGGCCTGACCACCAGACAGGCGATGGCGATCGGCACGGCCGGTTTCGCCGCGATTCTCGCAATTGTGGCGTTGGAAGATCACGGGTTGAAACCGGACCAGGGCGAAGTGTTGGTCACGGGAGCGGCGGGGGGCGTCGGTTCGATCGCGACGGCGATCCTGGCCAACACCGGCTATGAAGTCGCCGCCGTCACGGGCCGACCGCAGGCCGCTGAGTACTTGAAGTCGCTCGGTGCCAGCCGGATCATCGCTCGTGCGGAGCTTGACACGGTGTCGAAAAGACCACTCGAATCGGAAACTTGGGCGGGCTGTGTCGATGCCGTCGGTGGCGCAATGCTCGCCCGAGTGATCGGGCAATTGAAATACGGCGCGTCGGTTGCCGCGGTGGGGCTCGCCGGTGGCGCGTCGCTGCCGACCAGTGTGATCCCGTTCCTGCTTCGCGGTGTCAACTTACTGGGGATCGATAGCGTGATGCAACCGTTTCAACAGCGCGTCCGAGCTTGGCAACGTATCGCCAGCGATCTGCCGCTGGAAAAGCTCGATGCGATGATCCAGCAGGCAAACCTGGCCGTTGTCCCGTCACTGGGCGAACAGATCCTGGCCGGCCAAGTCAAAGGACGGATCGTCGTCGATGTGAACGCCTAGCGTCGAAAAAGGGGTTGGGGGTCTTTTTTGTGCTGAAGGCCGGTGGGGATGCGCCTGAAGGCTGGACACCGGCGCGAGTGCATTTTAGGGCAGCCAGTAGCGTTCCCGGCCGTAGTAATCGTATAGGTGCTCTTCGTAACCGCGGTTGATCGGCGTCAGCGGGTCGTACTCGGGCGAGTTTTTGATTTCTTCGCGAGTCATATTGATCGACACGGTGGTTTCCGACCACGAGATGGATTCGACCCATTGCGGTGAGATCAAGACTTTTCGCGCCGGCAACCAGTTCTTCGTGTCGACGACGACATACCGAATCGCCCATGTTTCATCGTCAACGATCAGGTCCTCGACGTGCCCGAGGTCGCCATCGGTCGCTTCGATCGAATAATTTCGGATCTCTTTGGCACTGCGAAGATTCGGAAGTTCTTCTTCCACCTCCTGCTGTTCCTCGTCGGGAACGTGCGCGGACATCGGCATGCCGGTCGGTCCACCGGCGGCCATCGAGACGCCGGCCGGTCCCCAGTAAGCGGGCACGTCGTAGTGCTTGAACAGTTCCGCTTCCATTCGCCTTGAAACCGGCTGGTTCGAATCGACATGGGGGCTGTCCTTGACCTGCTGTTTGGTCAGCTTGACGGCGATCGCCCGCTGCTGCCAATCGCGTTGTCCCAGGATGCTCGGCGGCAACAACACGCGGCGACCGGAGAGCCATTTTCCCGTATCGACAACCAGATGCCGGGTCAGCCATTGGTCGGTATCGATCAGCAGGTCCAAGATCGTTCCGACCTCGTCGTCAATGCCGGCCAGTGTGGCTCCACGAATTGATTCAAAAGCGATCAACATGATGGGTCTCCTATCAAACAGTCTCGAAAAAGGCTTGACGACGCATCCGAATGGCCGTTCAAACCGTGTCCGACGAACAACGCAACTCGCATTCCAAATCGGAGATCGGTTCGGCAGGTCAGTGTCACAAGCTGATCGGTCAGCCGGTCGCTCCACGACCTGGTGCGTGATCACGTCGCGTTTGTGGTGCCGAAATAAGTCGCGGTGGCATGCATGAAGAGGGACCACCCTGGTTGCTGTCTAACCACGCGGGTGGCATTTTCATCGGCTGTGCCGACATCGGGAATCGGATTTTCGCCGCAAGGGCATTCGGCATACGAAGTGCGTCTCCTCATCCCTTCGTGAAATTTGCCGACGGCCTCCATCAACAACGACGGACGTCACGGATCGTAGATCGCACCACCGAGGATTGCCAATGCCCATCAAAGAAGAACCGCCGAAGACCGGTGACATGTACCGTTGCCAAACGTGTGACCTGGAAATCCACATCACTCAGCCGTGCACTTGCGAAGCTCCGACGGTCGAGTTCGCCTGCTGCGGCAAACCGCTCAAGAAAGTGACCGCGCTGCCGGCCGGGATGCCATCCTGAACGGCCGGCATCGATCGAATCGCTTCGCCGGCACGGTCTCTCGTTGCCGATCATCTGCTCGGAAGCTTGGGGCGACAGCGGTGCGGTTCTGCTTCGCACACTGCACTCACCTGCCCCCACACCCGAGATCAATCACGACTCCTTCCCATCACGTGAATCCCATCATGAACGACCGACCCTTTACCGTTGTCGCAGTGGCGGCAACGATGACCCTAATCAGTCTTCCCGTGCTCAATCCGGGCGGCTTTGGGCCTCCGCAGGCTATCGCGGCCGAGCGTCCGGCATTCGATTCCGACGAACTTGAAGCGGCGATCAAGGCGGACCTTGACGACACCGAGTCTCTTAACGCGAGCCGTATCCGCGTGGAGGTCGAAAACGGACTGGTGACCCTCGCTGGTAACGTGTCCAGCTTGATGGACAAACGCCGAGCGGGGCAGATTGCCAAACGAACCCGGTCGATCCAGGGAGTCCTCAATCAGTTGTATGTCGATCGCAGCGATCGCAGCGACGACGCCATCCGCAAGGATGTCTTGATGCGGTTGCGCGTCAACGACAGCCTCGACCGCCCCGAGATCGTGGTCAACGTCGAAAACGGCAGTGTGGCGATGACGGGCAAGGTCGATTCGCTGGCGGAGAAACGGCTCGCCGAAACGGCCGCCGCCGGAGTGCGTGGTGTGACCGAAGTGCAGAATCAACTCACCGTCGGGCTGACTAAACCACGAAGCGATGAAGAACTGCGCGAAGAGATTCAAGCATTGATCGTCAACTCGGTCTACTTCGATGACGTCGAAATCCGCGTCCAGGTGGACGATGCGATCGCCACCTTGAGCGGCACCGTCGGGTCGGTCGTCCAAAAGGCGAACCTGATTGAAACGGCAGAGATCTGGGGCGTCAAAGGTGTGATCGCCGACGAAGTTTCGGTGGATCCCGATCAACTCGATCCGACGCGACGAGCCGGACGCTACGCAATCGTCAGCGACCAATCGATCCGGCGGACGCTCGATCGCTTGTTTGCCAATGATCCGATCGTGTTTCCCTTCGCCGATTCGATTTCACCGACTGTCCAGGCCGGAGTGGTCACGCTGGACGGAACCGTCGGGCGCCTGCGGGTGAAAAACAAGGCGGAGCGGCTGGCCAGGGATGTGGTCGGCGTCGTTCGTGTTGTCAACGAATTGGAGGTGCGGTACGAAGGCGAACTTCCGTCAGATGCCGAGATCATTCGCTTGTCCCAGCAAGCGATCTCGCGAAGTTCCAATTTGGATCGGCGCGATTTCCGTGTCCATTGTCAAGCGGCGCACGTCACTCTGTACGGATTGGTGGAAAGCGAATTCGAAAAACAGTTGGCCGAATGGATTGTCGATGGGGTCCCCGGTGTGGTTCATGTCAACAATGCGCTGGCCGTGCAAGACGATTGGAAACCGAAATCGGATGACCAGATCCGCGAAGACCTGGAACGAAAACTCAAGTTCGCGCTGTTTGATACGTCCAATCAGATCGAGGTGGAGGTCAGCGACGGAGTCGTCATCTTGACCGGAGAAGTCGATACGTGGCGTCAATGGCAAGCCGCGATGGATTTGGCGATCGAAGCCGGTGCGCGGCATCCGCACAACCTGCTGAATGTTCGCATGCACCCGCCGCACGGTGGCTCCAGGATTTATGTGCCCCGCTGACGCGTTTCGCCGGGGTGGGTGTCGGGGCCCTGGCGTGATCCGGTGTCGGGTTTCACCCGACGCACCGCTCGCTAACCGGTCTGTTGATTTGATGAGCCGTGACGCGTAAGAT
>NZ_JANZKV010000194.1:0-38486 GCF_025060895.1 Stieleria sedimenti
AGCCTGCACACCAGCGCATGATTAATAGGCTTCTTTGGATTGCACACCTTCCCGACGATTGTTCATCAACCCCTCATAGTTCATCTTCTGCTCCTGTTGAAAGACGCCGTTCTGATTGAACAGATTGTTCAGCAACGCCTTTCCGCCTTTCACGCTTTGCCCCGCGGCGGGTTGTTGGGGGAGAGCATCGGCGGGGGCCGCGAACGGGTCGTTGGCCTGAGCCGGTTGTCGGTTCAGCTCTTCTCCACGAGCCTGTTGCAAAAAGACCGCTCCGCGGTGAAACGCATACTGGTCGTCTTGACCGACCGCGATCACCGTGCTGGTCCCTTCAATCCCGTCGGCGACGAACAACCCGCGTAGATCGGTTTGCCCGGAGACAAATTGGTCATTGGCCGACCCGATCACTTTGACGTGCACATCGCCGACAAACGCATCCTCGGTTTGATCTTTGACACTGACGCGAACCCGACCCGACACCGAATCTTCTTCCACCGTCAAAGCCAGTGGGCTGACGACCATCAATCCCGACGTGTAGAGATTGTCGGATCGTCCGACGACTAAATACGCGCCTTGTTCATTGAGCGGCAATGCGATCTTCGTTTCGCGGTCTCGGTAATCTTTTCCGTCGCCCAATTCGACCGTCTCTTGATGATACGGTTTGATTCCCGCCAGGTTGATCGCGGTGATCTTGTCCAGATTCCGCTGCGTCAATCCGAATTTCATCAAGTCGATGCGATACACCTTGATCAACACCGACGAGACGTTTCGGTGCTGCAGCAACACTTCACTCTCGTCCTTGGCCAGCAGCGTCGTCACATCGGGCAAGGATACGGATTTACGGCTGAAGAACTCGATCGCTTCGGCGGCGTCCTTGAACCGGTCGCTTACTTTGGCGTACTCATCGATCGCCTTGGCCGCCTGACCGAGGCTGTGATGGATTTGTCCCATGATGTAGACGGCTTCCCACTTGTTATCCGCTTGACGCGACGCACCCGTTTGGGGATCCGTAAATGTTGCCTCGGCAACCTTTTGGCACATCCGAAGCGCCTGCTCGTGATCCTGAAGTTCAAAGTAGCAGAATCCGATCATGTACCAGAACGAATCCAGCAAGCGGCTGTCGGGGTAGCGCTGAGCGTATTGCTGACCACGCCGAATCGCCAGTGTGTACTGCTCCAGATCGATCAATGCCGTCGCCAGCGCAAAACTGGCTTGATCGCCGGACGGGTCTTCGGGCCAGTTGGTGACAAAGTCGTCCAGCATGCGAATCGAACTGTCGATCAAATCGACACGCGTGATCCCCGACTCCATCAACTTCTCATCCTCGGCGACCGTCTCGGCACGCCGATAGACCTCCTGGGAGAGCGCATAGCTCGCGGTGGCGACGTAAGATTCAGCGGGGTAATCACGCAGTAATGACTCCATCGCTTGGACACTTCTCAGAAACTCGCCACGCGCATTCAAAAAGCCGGCGACCTGATTCTCTTTCTCGAAACTCGCTTGAACAGTCGTGCGATAGACCAAGTAGCTGCGTTCGTATTCGGCGATCTCTCGATACGACTTCGCGACCGTCAGAATTTCCTCAAACGACAACTCGACTTCGGGGAAACGTTCCTTGATGATTTCAAAGAATCTGACGATCTCCGCATGGTTGCCCAGGTTCATCGAGGCGCGAAACAGTAGCGACACCGTTTCTTTAGAGGACTCCGTGCGAAGCTGCCAGTTCTCGTGCAACTGATGAAGTGAATCGTATGCCTTTTGAAATTCACCTTTGTCGAAGTGGACTTTGCCGAGTTCGAACAACTCGTCGGGGGTTAGCTTGTATTCGTCAGCGGATGTCTCGCCGAGTGGCAGCACGCGAAGCGATTGCGGCTTGGTGACGGCGATCTCCGAGGGTGAATAGTAACTTTTCAACACGGCGGGAGCGGTCCGAAAGTTGCCGGGCAGGTACCCCGCCAACGAGTAGCGAATGTCGCCGGGAGTCTTCGAATCGCCGATGTAAAACGTGATCGCACCGGGGGTGATGTCGTAGCGATCAAACACGCCGCTGATCGTTTCCTCCAAGATCGTGCAACCCGCCGGGATCGGCTCGATCAACATCAAGTACGTCCGCAGCGGGCGTGAATTCTGGTAACGCACCCGTGGTGTCAGCGTGACCAGGGCACGCGATCCAACGGGAAGCTCGCTTAACTTGTTCGGCGCCCAGGAGTGGCTGCCATCGATCACGCGGTATCCGCGGGGAATCGGCCGGCCGTCGACGCGCAATTGATCGGGTTCGTAACGTCGCCCGATCGACCAGTCCGTCGTGGTGCTGCTGATCGAGTCGGCATCTGAAAAACCTGTCAGGACGGCGCTGTAGGAGAATTCGCCGCGACCTTCCAACTCAAACTCGATCCGTTGCTGGCCGTCAACGAGCATCTCATCCGGCACGCGGATGCGGCGACTTTCCGCACCCGGATCCAGCGTCAACGGCTCTAGCGGTTCACCGTTGACGTAGATCGTCACCGCAACCCGCTCCCGCTTCGGTGGGCTTTGGCCGAAATGCGCCGCCAGCGCCGCGATTGCGGGACCGTTGTCCGATTCCACCGGCCAGCGTGAACCAGCTCGTGCAGCCAACAGGCGCTCGGCAAGTTTCACCCTCAGCTCCGGTCGCAGGTCCATCCGTTGCAACGCGATCAACTCGAGCGCGGCGATTTCCAGCGACGTCCGGCCCACACTCGGTCGCCCGCCGGCCGCGTCGAGATTGACAAGGGGAAGCAGTTCGGCCGCCATCTCGTTGTGCCGAAGCGCCGTCAGAGCCAACATCAATTGCACCAGACCGTAATCGTCCAGTCGATTGCGTTCTCGATACAACCGATTGGCCAACGCAAAATCGCCGGCCCCACACTCGGCCAGCGCCGCCAACAGCACCGCTTGACGATTCAAGTCGGTTTCTCCGGCAAACGCCTTTTTCAGCGACGCGACCCCCAATTCAAATTGCCGCTCCGGCACCGCGAATCCCGCGCGTCGCGCATGGACCATCGCCCACATCGCCCGTGCGGTGCTGATCGGATCAGCCGGGCCGGCCGAATGACCCGCCAAACTCCAACCGCCATCGTCCCGCTGCGACGCGATCAGATGACTGACCGCGCCGGCGACGATGCCGCTGACCTGTGTGCCCTCGGGTGAATCCGGCTGTGCGGATCGTCGGAGATGGTTCAACACCGCAACGCCGCCGAGACAATCCGACATGCTGCGAGCCAGCAAACTGGTCGGCACACAACGCTGCGGCAAAAACGTTTCGCCACGCAACAGGCTGTCCAGCAAAGACTGCTGTCGGTCACCGCCGATCATCAATTCCAGCGACTGACCGCGCGTTTTTTGATTCGGCTCCAGTTGAATCAACGCCAGCGTGTTTTGGGAAGCCACGCCGCTTGCCGTTTGATAGACCGGGAATCCATACGGCAGCACCTCCGCCGTGGAAACGTAGGTGTCCCCTGCTTCGCCTTCACTTCCGATTGTCAATTCAAACTGCACTCGGTCCGACTCAACCATCTCGACGGGAAACGTCAGGGTTTCGATCCCGGCGTCCTTGACTTCGAGGGTCTTGTTCTGTTCCAGCGACTGGCTTCCCATCGTTGCTTTGAGTGCGACGTTGATCGTCCGCGGACCTTCCAGCGAGTTGTGGACTTCGACGCGAACGTCCGCCTTGTCGCCGACCGTAAACGCTTGCGGAACGCGGAGTTGTCCGAACAACGTTTTTCGCGTGGTCAGCTCGACCGACTCCGAACCGGCAAGCGTGTCCGTGCTGATTGCACTCGCACTCAGTTTCCAGGCCGTTGAAACGGCCGGCATGGTGATTTCGATCTCGGCCTTGCCGTCCTGGTCGGTCACGATGACGGGGTCCCAAAAACCGGTCTCGCCACTGATCGCTTGGCCAAACATTCGGACGCCGGTGAGTTGGTTCAATTGGTTGACTTCGTCATCACTCATTCCGTTGACCACCATCAGTTTTCCGTCCAGGGTTAGACCGTTGATGGTGACGTCGCGGCGCTGCAAACTCTTGCTGTCGACTCGTCCGAGTTTGCTCATCGATGCGGGGGCATTTGCACCCCAGAACGATGAATCCTTAGTCCATGGTTCATCGCCCAGTTGGCCCGCTTGAACGCCGCGTTGCCCTGATGAACGTCCCATTTGGGCATACAGCGACATCGCCCGCGGCGTCGCGGTGGTCCCGCGCATCGATTGTTGCTGCATCACGATTTGCTCGCGCATCAGCTGCACCGCGCCGTCGCTGTCGACGTCGACTTCGAAGTTGGCGTCGAGAGATTGCCAAGACGTTACGCCTCCGGCATCTCCGAAGTCGACGGATTGATTTCGGTCGAACGGCTCCTCCTGGGTGATGACGTCGCCTGCGATCTCCGCGAATTCCAAGGAGACGTCGTTGTCCGCGAACAGGTCTACGATCGCGTCTGCCTCGGCCAATCGCCGTGATCGCCGTTCCGATTCGACGAGTAGGGCTTCGTTGATCGAGCGTGTTTGCGTGGCGTAGCGGAATTCGCAACTGGAGGTTTGCCGCATCCGTCGTTGGCGAAGCCCGCTGGTGAACGCCGTCATGATCTCCTGGCCGGCGGAGCCAAATCGGTCGAGCAAACTCGACTGAACCAGCGACATCGCCAGTTCCGCGGCCACCGGACGGCCACTCGAATCGGTCACTTCGATGCCCACCTTGACGCGGTCGGTCGGTTGGAGATTCGTCGTCGACGGCGTCAGTTTGACCTGCAATCGTTTGGTGACGACGAAACCGCTGATGGCATGATGCAACTTGCTGCGCTGCATCACGCTGGCGGACAGATAGAAGTTCGGCGCCAGATCCGCATCGATCGGAAGGTCGATTTCGTTTTCGCCCTGTTTCAGTTGCACCAATCGGTGGCCCAGCACCGACGCTCCATCGAAGGTGATCAATGCCAGCGCCGGAGCATCCCGCCAGTGCAGCCGCACGTTGGCGTTGTCGCCGACGCGATAGTTGTGCTGGTCGGCCAAAATCCGCAGCCGCGTGGTGTCGTCGTCGCCTGAGATCTGCAACCGTGCCTGTCCGCTGACGGAATTTCCAAATCGGTCGTCGCCCGTCGCCCGCACGATGTAGGTACCGCTGCGTTCGATCTGGACCGTCTCGCTGGCTTGCCCGTCTTCGGGATCGGTCGTCAGGTTGAAGGCTTCAACCCGCCGCTCTCCCGTTCGACCGCTCCGATTCCGTCGCGCGGTCACTTGGTTACCCGTCTGGTTCGTGCGATCTGCCCCTGTGACTTCGAACACCTCCAACTGGACCGCCGTGCCGACCGGTTTGCCTGCGGGATCGACCAGTTTGATATTGACATCAAAGGTTTCACCGGCGATGTAGACCGATCGCCCTGTGGTGACGTTGACGTTGAATCCGCGTGTGGCGAGAAAGACCGTCTGAGATTGACTGACGTTCCGTTGGGGGCAAGCGACATCGACGGCGATCGCTTGCGATTCGCTGAACCGGCGGGTCGGAAATTTGAGTTCGACTTTCCCGTCCGCGTCGGTTTTCGCCGTCTGGCGTTCGCTTTCACCGCCGATCGAGTAGCTGATTTCTTCAGCCGGCAGCGGTGCGCCGTAATAATATTTTAGCGCAACGGTGGCGGTGATTTCGTCGCCACGAAAGTAGACGTCTTGGTCGGTCTGGATCGTCAGTTGCACCGGTTCCAGCTTGAATTGTTTGACTTCGAACTGCGATTCGAAGGACAGCTCCGGTTGATTCGGTGTCGAGCGTCGATGGAGATGGATCCGGCAGCGTCCGGGCACCGCGCTGGGCGGCAGCACCATGTTGGTGTGAAGCGAACCGAAGGCGTTGAGCGTCACCGTTTCCGTTTTTAGTTTTCGGCCGCGGGTATCGTAAACGTCCAATGAGAATGTCTCGCCTTCTCGAAACGTGAATCGGTCTTGATCGACCCACCGGACGATGCCTTTGATGTTGACCAATTCCCCCGGTCGATAGACGGGGCGATCGGTAAACAGGTACCCCGTGGGCACCAAGCCGACGGCGAAGTCCAGTCCGTTCAGATTGGTCACCGTCGATGCGATCTGGCCTTCGTGGACGGCAAACACACGCAAGTCTTTGATGTCACGCAAACGCTCCGACTGCGATCGCACGATTCCTTCTGCATCGGTCACCAATTCCTCGAAGACCGACGCCCCGTCGCTGACCAGCACACTGACTCCCTCGGCCGGCTTTCCGGTTCGCATGTTTTGCGCGAACAAGAACAATTCGTTGCGAGACGATTTGACCAGAATGTCCAAATCACTGACAACGACCATGGTCGTTGCTTCCATCTTGTCACTGCTGACGGTGACCGCGGTGACGCCCGGCCCATCGATCGGGATCGTGACCTCCTGATCGATCCGCTTGAAGGGTTCGTAATCATCGACCGTGTGTTCAAATTGATGGTCGGGGTCGATCAAAGCGATGTCCAGCTTTTCGACGCCGGTGGCCAGGTGCATCTTGCGAAAGTAATCCGTCATGTCAATCTTGTAGACGGCCACAGAAACCTGTGCCAGGTTTCGCGTCGTGAGCAGAATCCCGGCCTGTTCGTCGCTGCGGAATTTGCGTTTCGTCATCACTTGCAACTCTGGGCGGGTCAACCGTGCGATCCGCTGCTTGGCGGCGCCTTCACTGGCTCCCTTGACCTGTTTGTACGACTCGAGAGCTTCCTTGCGGCGCTCGAGTTGTTCTTCCAACGTGATCCCGATCCGCAACGACGCCAGTGAGGCCTGGTGGGTGTCGGGGTATTTTTCGACCAGACGCTGCCAATCTGCGATCGCGTCTTCCAGCAGTTCTCGGCAGGTTTGGTTGAGTCGAATCTCGGCCCCGGAGTGGCCCTTTTTGATCGCCGCGTCGACACGCTGTTGATGTCGATCCAGTGCATCGCGTTTGTTCATTTCGCCAAATTGCAACAGGATGCTCGGCGCCCGTGGGTCCAGCGGATACTTGTTGAGGAATGTTTGCCAGAGCGCCCTGGCCTTGGCAAATTCTTTTTCGTGGAGTGCGTATTGGGCGGCGGCGAATTCCGCCCCGATGATCTTTTGTTGAACGTCGGGCCACTGTGAATCGGTCGGATGTTTTTCCAGAAATTCCTTCCACGCGTCAATCGCTTTGTCAAACTCGTTCTGGGCGAAATACGACTGCCCCAACATGCGTCGTGCGATCGCCAGCTGGTCGGATCCACGGTAGTCCGGATTGGCGATCAAGCTTTCCAGCCGGTCGATCGCTTGGACGTTGCGTCGCCGCGATTGGTAGCCTTGGGCGATCTCCAACTCGGCCTTGGGAGCGAGTTTGTGGTCGGGGTAAGTTTTGAGAAACCGTTCCGCCAGTGTGACGCCGAGTTCGAGGTCTCCGTCGGTTGCCGGGTTCGGCAGCCCGTACGTGTGGGCCAGTCGGTAAGTCGCATTGGCCAGCCGGTCGGCCAAGGCGTCGCTTTGGTCGAGCGGTGGTTCGTGTTTGGAAAGAAAGTCTTGCCAGGTCCGACGCGCGGCGGAAGGTTGCTTGTTTTCGAGCTGGACCAACCCGAGCCGATACATCGCGTCGGACTGCAGTTCGATGGACGCGGACACCCCGGACATCGGATTCGTAGCGCCGTGCTGGGCGAGGAAGTCTTGGTAGGCGTTGGTGGCCTGATCGAGTTGATTGAGCTCTTCGATACAACGCGCCACGCGAAATTCAATTTCCTGCCGGCGGTGAACGGTCGGCCCAAGCTTGTTGGCCTCGCGGTAATATTCCAACGCCTGTTTGTAATCGGGTTGTTTAACGCGAGAGGGATCATTGGCGGGCAAACCCTCGAAGAACCGGTCGGCAAACTCCAGATAGATTTTTGCGAGTTCGTCTTTTCTTCCGCGCGAGAGCAATCGTTCGGCTTCGCGCTGGTAGATCTCGCCGGCAAGGTTGTACTGACGATTCATGACCGCGACGGCCGCCCGCCCGAACCTGGAACGGCTGACCCATTCGCTTTTTGGGAACCGGTTTTCCAGTTCCCGATAGGCCGCGACGGCATCGTCCCGTTGGTCGGCGTGCGACAGCGCGAGCGCTTTCAGATAAAGCAAGTAGTCCGGCGCGGTGACCGCGTCGTTCTGCAATTCCGACTCGATCGCCTTGACGGCGTCCTGATACCGTCGCGATTGCATCGCGTCATGAATTTCCGTCGGAATGCGGACCACGCCGGTGATGGAGGGGCGTTCGCCCGAGTCAACCGGATTGGCGGGGTCGGCGGCGTGGACATTTCCGACGCCAGCCCAAATGAGTGAGACCAAGCACACCCCACGCAACAGGTCCGAGCCGATTCGAGCCATCTGTCGATACTCCACAGTAGCAGGCGCCCGGCCGCCAATCGAAGCAGCACGCCGGGCCAGAACAGGTTTTCTACCACTCTAACGCATGACACCCGAGCGACGGACGGACTCTGTCAAAACCAACTGTAAAAACATTCTCAGCGTCAGGCCGGGCTGATTGCGTGTTTCCAGATTGACCAAACCGCTTGAGTCGCTTCCAATTGAACGCCGTGTGGTTATTGTCAGTTTGGAGGATCGCCGATGAAGGTCATTCGGGGCACTGTCAAAGTGTTTGGAGAGCGATTCGCTGGCGGCAACGTGACAACCCGGGCCAGTGTTGCCGGCGGTTTGGAAACCGATCATGACTAGCCAGTCGACGAAAGCGAACAAAACACCACTTGTCGTCGGTATCGGTGCGTCGGCAGGTGGGCTGGAAGCGGTTTGCGAGTTCCTGAAGCATCTCGGCAGGTGCGAGGATCTGGCGATCGTTCTCGTCTTGCATCATGATGCGGCCAGCGAAACGTTGCTCCGTGAATTGTTGGCTGCGGCGACGGAGATGCCGTTGGTCGAAGTCACCGAACGGACGAAACTCCGCCCCGGCTGCGTTTATGTCGCCCCCGCGAAACGCTTTCTGGACGTCACGCACGGCGGCATGGTGCCGGTCGTCCCCGACAGCGATAAACCCGACAGCGATAAAAGTCCGCTCACGTCGGTGGACCACTTTTTTCATTCGTTAGCCCAGGATCAAGCCGAGCGAGCCATCGGGATCGTTCTGTCGGGAACCGGGAGCGACGGAAGCGTCGGGCTGAAGGCGATCGGTGACGGCGGAGGGCTGACCTTTGCTCAGGACACCACGTCGGCAAAATACGACAGCATGCCGCGCAACGCCGCCTCGATGGGGGTGGCCGATCACGTGTGTCGTCCGAGTGAGATGGCGGCAGAAGTGAGGCGGTACACGGCTCATCTGTCTCAATACGGCGACAAGGAATCTGTCGGTCGCGTCCAAAACCAAATCGCCGAGGCGGTTCCGCGGATCGCAGAGCACCTTTTGGAAGCCACCGGTCATAATTTTCAGCATTACAAAATCTCCATGCTGATGCGTCGTATCCTGCGACGGATGCACGTTTTGAAGATTGCAACGGCCGGTGAATACCTGTTCCACGTGCAAAAGAGTGACGAGGAAACCCGCGCGCTCTTTCGCGAACTATTGATCGGCGTGACCGCGTTTTTTCGAGACCCCGAAGCGTTCAACGCGATTGCCACGACGGTCCTGCCGAAAATCTTCGAGGGCAGAAGTCCCGATGACGTCGTCCGCATCTGGGTCGCCGGATGCAGTACCGGTGAAGAAGCCTATTCGTTGGCCATTCTCTGTCGCGAGCAGGTCGACGAAATGGAGAATCCACCAGAAATCAGGATTTTTGCGACCGATATCGACGATCGGGCGTTGCAGATCGCACGGGCGGGATCGTATCCGACCGGAATTGAAGATCACGTCAGCACGGCGCGTTTGAAACGGTTTTTCATCAAACGCGGCAAGCGATACCAAGTCACTCAAGAGATCCGCGAACTCGTGCTCTTTTCCAAGCACAATCTGATCAGTGACCCACCGTTCTCGCGACAGGACCTGATTTCGTGTCGCAATTTGCTCATCTACTTGGGCGAACATTTACAAGAGAAATTGATTCCGCTGTTTCACTACGCCACGCGACCGGCGGGATTCCTCTTTCTCGGCCCCAGCGAAACTGTTTCGACTCACGGCGAACTCTTCAAGCCGTTCGACACCAAGTGCCGCATCTCACAACGCAAAGGCACTGCGACGGGATCGATCAGTGCGCTGGTGACACGCCACGGGGAGGTCAAGCCGGTTTACGGCGGTGAAACACAATCCGATACGACGATCGATTTGAACGTCATCCGCCAACGCATCTTGCTGGACGAGTTCACGCCCAAGGCCGTCGTGATCGACCAGGCCGGAACCGTCTTGAACGCCTCCGACGGCATCTCGAAGTATCTGGAAGTCTCCGGCGGAGATTTTCACAACAACATCATCAAAATGGCCATGCCCAGTTTGAGGATCGGATTGCGAGCCGCCCTCAACGAGGCGAAGAAGTTGCGTCGACGTGTAACGCACGACAATCTTTCGATCCGTGATGATGATCTGATGCAACGGGTCATGTTGACCGTGCAACCGATGCCCCAGTTGGGAGAAGACGACGAGTTGTTCATGGTCGTGTTTCACGACGTCGGCGAACCGATGCGGCGTGAAGAATTCGATCAGCCAGCGGACGCCATCTCCACCGGCGATCAAGACGCCGATACCATCATCGCCCAATTGGAACGTGAACTCGAATCGACCCGAAGCGATCTGGAACGGACGCTCCAAGATATGGAGGCGGCCAACGAAGAGCTGAAATCGTCCAACGAAGAACTGTTGTCGATGAATGAAGAGCTTCAATCGGCCAACGAGGAGTTGGAAACGTCCAAGGAGGAGATCCGAGCCGGTAGTGAGGCCGTGGCACGCGCCCACGCCGACCTGGAGAACCTGTTGCGAAGCACCCAGATCGCAACCGTGTTTCTCGATAGCGATCGACGGATTCGAAGCTTCACCCCGGCGATTGCGGAAATCTACTCATTGATCCCCACGGACGTCGGCAGACCGCTGGAGCATTTTGTCCCCCGTGTCCGCGACATGCCGCCGCTACCCGCCATGGCAACCGTTGACTCAACCGGTGTCATTGAAGACACGATCGTTGCCGAGTCCGGGAAATCCTACATTCGTCGCATTTCGCCGTACCGATCCCACCCCGGTGAAACCGATGGCATCGTCGTGACTTTCGTCGATGTCTCCGAGCTTGTCGAGCGTGAGGCCGTTTTGGCATCGCTGATGAGCTCCACCGCTGAAGGCATCTATGGCATCGATCTCGATGGCAGGTGCACGTTTGCGAACGCCGCCTGTGCCAAGTTGCTCGGCTATCAAAGCGCGGATGAGTTTCTCGGGCAGTCCATGCACGAAATGATCCACCACTCGCGTCGCGATGGTTCAACGTACCCTGTCGAGGAATGCCAAATCTCGCGGGCCTTTCGCAGCGGTAAACGGGTGCACGTCGATGACGAACGCTTCTGGCGCGCCGATGGATCGTCGTTTGATGTGGAGTATTGGTCGCATCCGCAGATTCGAGATGGGCAATTGGTAGGCTGTGTCGTCACGTTTGTTGATATCACCGAACGTCGTGACGCCGAAACCGCACTGGCCGATGCCAAGGATCGGCTCGAGTTGTCGTTGGAAATCGCTGACGTCGCTCCCTGGAGTTGGAGCATGCGCTCCGGAGATCCGATCAGCAATCCGATCCTGAACCGGCTGTTCGGTTTCGACGAAAACGAGACGCCCACGCTCGATGAGTTCCTCGCACGTATCGATCCATCCGCTCGAGAGCACATCACATCGTCGATCCAACGCGCGATTGCCACGGGTGAAATCTATGACGAGGAGTATCCTATCCGTTGGCCCAGCGGGGAGGTGCGTCACCTTCGCGCACGGGGCCGCGTCCGCATGTCACCAGATGGCGTCGCTGAGGATTTTTTTGGTGTCGTCGTCGATATCACCGAGCGAAAGCGTCGCGAACTGGACCTTGCCGACCGCGAAGCGCACCTCCGTCGCGTCATCAACAACCAATTGGGCTTGGTCGGTGTGATCGACCGCGGGGGACTGTTGCGAGAAATTGATGACGGCTCGTTGGAAATCGCTCGGGCTCGACGAGAGGATGTGATCGGCAAGCCCTTTGCCGAAGCACCCTGGTGGAACTACGACCCGGCAGTGGTTGAACAGACGCGAGAGGCCATGGCCCGGGCCTTTGCCGGGGAAGTCGTCCGGTATGACGTGTCACTGTTCGCTCACGGCGACGACGGAGTGATGATCGATTTCATGATCGCGCCGACCTTTGACGCCGACGGAAATGTCGAATTTCTGGTTCCATCCGGTGTCGACATTCGCGAACGCGTCAAGATCGAGAAAGAACAACGGTCGGTGACTCGCCGGATGGAGATGGCGTTGCGTGCCGGCGGGATGGCGGCGTGGGAATGGACGCCGACGAAAAGCATCTGGACGCCGGAGTTGTACGAGCTGCTCGGCATCGAAGCGGACCAAGAAGCATGTCCCGATCTGTTCTTCTCCCTGGTGCATCCCGACGACGTCGAATCGCTCAAACTGGCCTGGCAAAAGTCGATCCAGGGCTCGGAAACCTACGACAGCGAGTTCCGCATCGTTCGCCCCGACGGGGAAGTTCGCTGGATAAACGGACTCGGCGAAGTCGTTCGTGACCAGGGGAAAACGATCCAGATGTACGGCGTCAACTGGGATTCGACCGAGGAGCACTTGCAGGCCGAGGCACTCCGCGAGAGTGAACGCCGAGCCCATCAAGCCAGTGCGTCAAAAAGTGAGTTCCTGGCGAATATGTCGCACGAGATCCGTACGCCGATGACCGCCATCTTGGGGTATGCCGAATTGTTGAAAGAGCTGGTCGATCAGGAGGAGTCACTGCAATACTTGCAGACCATTCGACGCAACGGAGATTACCTGCTGGAAATCATCAACGACATCCTGGACCTCTCCAAAATTGAAGCCGGGAAACTGGAGGTCCAGCAAGACGCTTTCGAACCCGGCCGATTGATCGAAGATGTCAGAAGCATTATGGAAGTCCGCGCGAAAGAGGGCGGCCTAATGTTGGGAATCGAGTATGACGGCAAACTGCCCAAAGTGATCCGATCGGATGCAAAACGGCTCAAACAGATTCTTATCAATCTCGTCGGCAACGCGATCAAGTTTACCACGCATGGCCGAGTCAACGTTCGCATTCGGTTCGATCTTTCATCGCAGCAAATGCAGTTCGACGTGATCGATACGGGAATCGGCATTTCAGATGAGCAAATGTCGCAACTGTTCAAACCGTTTTCACAGGGCGATGCCAGCGTCACACGTCACTTCGGGGGCACCGGCCTGGGCCTTGCCATCAGTCAGCGGCTGGCCGAGATGCTCGGTGGCACGATCACCGCCAGCAGTACCGAAGGTGTCGGCAGTACCTTCACGCTGCGAATCGCAACCGGCGACGTCTCTCCATCGGATCTGATTCGCTACGTCGAACCTCGTCCAGCCGGCGGTTCCGAATCGATGCTTGAGGGTTCAGAGCCAGGCAAACTTTCCTGCCATGTGCTCGTCGTCGATGACCGCCAAGACATCCGCTATCTGAGCAAGCACATCCTCACCAATGCCGGCGCGACGGTGGATGAGTGCGAGGACGGGTTGCTCGCGGTCGAGCATCTCACCGCGTGCTTGAAGACCGGCGACTGTCCCGATCTAATCTTGCTCGACATGCAGATGCCCAATTTAGACGGCTACTCGACCTCCAAAAAACTGCGCGAAATCGGGTACCGTGGTCCGATCATCGCTTTGACGGCCGATGCCATGCAAGGTGACATGAACCGATGCTTGGAGGCGGGCTGCAACGACTATCTCTCCAAACCCATCGACGCAAGAAAGATGCTCAGGGTCGTACGTGAGGCGACGTCAGGTGACGCGCCGTCAGAGCGCCCGCACGACCCATCACCGTTGAAAGGTTTCTAAGGATGTCGGTCCAGTGGTTTTTAACATGCTTTCGGCGTCAGCCAATCGGATGTCGTCACCCGTAACGATCAACAGTCGCGCCCCGTTGCGAACCTTGGTCTGGTAGCTCTCGGCGACTCGATCGTCAACGCCCCAGCTTTCGACCGCGCCGAGCAGCCCACCGCCGACGGCCCCGGCCGCGATCCCAAAAATGGGTCCGGCCACAATCAGTGGACCCATCAACGTCATCGAGCCAAGCGCGGCGCCAAGTGTACCGCCTGCCAGGGTCGCCCCTGTTGCCGTTGTTTCACTCGACGGCGATGCCGGCGTCGTGTCTTCGGCCGCATTAAGCTCGGACAAACCCTCGTCGTCGGCATGCTTGACGATTGAAACTTCGTCTGCTGTGAAATGAGCCTTGTCGAGAACTTCGATTGCGGTTCGGAAGTCTCGTTCGCTATTAAATTCGGCGATGAGGCAATTCTGGGACATGGTTGGGTTTCTCTTGGTTTGACGCTTGGAAGGTATAGTTGGCGGATCAGTGATCGGTCGTCATCGATCCAGGTTACTGATTCAATGCCATGCGCTCGACTTGCACGGTGTCGTTGCCGATGGTCATTTGTCGGGCGATAAGCACCGACCGATCCTTCACCTTGATCGCCGGCCCGGTGACGGTCACCTCGCTGCCGGATTTCACGTCCATTTTCAATCGATCTTTGGGACCCAAGTCGACGAGCAGTTTCTTGCCTTGGTCGGTTTTCAGTTTCGCAAGCTGGTGCGTCTTGCCACGAATCTTCGCCGTCATCATGTCATCGACCGTCCCGGTGAATTCTCGGCCGCTGCGGTCGATCGTCTGTTGCTGACCCTCGCGGGTCGCCGTGCTGGCCATGAGAATGGATTTGTCGCCGACCTTGAACATGGCGCCTTTGACTTCAATCTCCTCGCCCTGTTTCACTTTCGCGTCAAACTGATCGGCCGGCCCCAGGTCAACCAGCAGGTTGCCACCCTGATTGCTCTCGCCGATCGCTGCGACGAGGTTCGTCCCCCGAGGCGTCTTGACCTTTTTGATGGATTGGATGACGCCTTGCCGCTCCACGACACGTGAACTTTTCGTCTTTTGGTCGTTCCGCGATCTCATCTCGCTCTCTCGATCCTGTTCGGAATCGGAGTTCGAGAATGCGACGAAATTGTGGAACTCGTAGACACCGTCGCGGTCTTTATCAGCGTATTCGGCGACCGAGTCCATCACGCCATCGGCATCGTAATCGTAGTAAGTGGCGAAGTAGTCATAATAACCGTCGTTGTCGTAATCGCCGTAGTCTGAGTAGCCGCTGTCGTAGTAGTCGAAGAACCAATCGTCGTCGTCGTTGTCGCCAAAGAAACCGAAACTTGAATGGTTTGAGGCGAGATCGTTGTCACGGTCCGTGCTGGTCAATGCATCCGGCGTGTCGTACAGCTCGTCATCCCAGCGTCCGATCGCCTCATCAGTCGGGTTGTAATCGTTTCCGTCAAACCATTCGCTGACGTCCCACCACGCATCGTCTTCATAGTACCGGGTGTGATGCCCGAATGGTTCATCGGCCTGGATGGTCGGAATTTGACCAGCGATGGGGATCATCGCGCTCAGAGCAGCGGCGAGCACCCATCGTCGTCGGGCACGCGAGTCGTCGGAATCGTTTCGCGGCGTGTTCGTATTCATGTTCATGTTCATGTTCATGCTTGTCTACCTTTTGATGGAGTCGCTGAATCGGCGTTCGTCGAAACGACCGCCGCGCGCCCGAGTGACGCTGTCATGAAGAAGTGTTGCAAGACGCGCGCCAAAAACCGTGACGCAATCAGCCGACAATGAATGTGACCGAGTCGTCGGCCGAAGACCCATTGGGTTGCTAGCCCGCTTCCGGACGCCGGATCTCTTCAACCACTCGTACCGCGTTGCTCTCCGGCTGAATACCGTTCCCAAACCGGACGGCATAGACCTGAGTGGCCTCGGCGCCCAGTAGAACGATCATTGACGAGTAATAAACCCAGACCAGGATCACCGCGAGTGATGCCGCTGCCGCCCCCAACTCCGCCCCCGGTTCGCTGTAAGAGAAATAGACCTGCATCGCATAGCGGCCCGCCAGAAACAGCGCCGTCGTGATCGCTGCACCGGCAAACACATTGCGCCACTGCACCACCGCATCGGGCATGAACTTGAAGATTGCCGCAAACACGATAAAGACCACCGCGGCCTGGACCAGGTAGTTGATGATCGCAGCCACTCCGCCGTCGACACCCAGGATCGAACCCAGTTGCTGTCCCGCGGTCGAGAGCACCGAGGAAACGACAATGGAAACCAGTAAAAGAAATCCGAGCGCAAGAATCATTGCCAATGAGATGATTCGTTTGATCAAAATCGTCACAATGCTGGAAGTGTCCGGGTCAGGTTTCACCTGCCAGACTCGATTCAGTGAATCTTGCAACGCACCGACGACTCCCGTTGCCCCGACGATGATGCCGGCAAAACTGATCAAAGACTTCCACCATGTGCCGCCGGATTCACGGTTGTTTCGCAGGATCTTGGTGATACCCTCCGCTGCCGATTCGTTGCCGAGCATTTCCGTGGCTTGATCTTCTAACACCGCCTGTGCCCGCTGTTTGGCATTTCCAGATTCATAAGCAAGCGACAATCCGAACGTCAGCACGGTCAACAACAGGAACAGCAACGGCGGCAGCGCAAAGGCGGTGTAGTAGGCCAATGCCGCTGCCATGGTAGTGCAACGGTCTTTGAGGAATTCGTCGAAGGTTTGCTTGAGAAAATTCATCGTCGAGGCGATCGTCGAGGCGCCGGTGCAGAGCCCCTTGTTTCAGTTTTCAGTGATGCGGATCGCTGTTGAGCGGGCAAATTCCATGCCAGCATTGTTCAACAAAGCGTTCAGCAACAGGTTCACTTCGCAATCGTTTCCTTCACCGTTTCCGAGACAGGCTCGCCCGCCATGGGGCTGGCCGCTCGTGGCGGGCGTTCTGTTTGGTCTGTAAGGTTTATCTGTAAGCTCACGCCCATTCCGCTCAACGTCGACAACACCAAGGCGACCATGCTCCGACAAGCGCGGTTGATCGCCAGGAACCCGGCTGCTGATGCAACGGCGATCAACATGGACGCTATTCCGCCAAGTGCGGTCAAGTCGCGTCCCGCTTCCTCCATCCAGGTCGGTCTGACCGGATCGGACACGTCGCTGTCTTTTTCAATCGTTCTGTCATTCCGCCGACTAGAACACGTTCGCGATTCATTCTCCGTCCATCGCTGAGCGACGGACTGGATCGTCGCACCAGTTGTCGAAACGGCACGGCATCTGCACATGTATCGTTTCAACACACTTTTCACCACCCTTCAGCATCGATTCTACGACTACGACAATGACCAATAGCAGCAATATCCAAACGGTTCATGGTGTCACGCACCCGATTGTGGCAGGCCCTCCGCTGATCGGAGACGACGGCTCTGCTTCAATCGAAAGGTATCGTGAAGAAACAGCCAAACGCCTCCAGCGGAGCCGCGAGGCGGCCAATTCCGAGCAATCGTCGGATCGTTCGGAGGATTGAACAGCGGATGGCAGCCATCACAAACCATCTGCTCCACGACGAGTGGCCTGGAGCGGCTTTGCTGGAGCTGGACTACCACGTCATCTGGAACGATGGGTCTGGGAAGGCGGCTCAAATCGATCAGCTACGGCAATTGCTGTCGTGTTTTGCAACGCGATGGACAAAAATCTGTCGCGACGTTGATCTACCCAACGCGATCATCGGTTCTCGTTGCCGTACGGTCGTCGCTGCCGGCGGCGACGGTACTGTCAATGCGGTCGTGAACGCTTTGATGGAAGTCGATGCATCGGTGCGTCCCAGCCTGTCTATTGTTCCGTTGGGAACGGCCAACGACTTTGCCGGGACGCTCGCGATTTCAGATGACGTCGCCGAAGCCGTGCAGCAAATGCGCGAAAGCGGTCCGCGAAGCATCGATATCGTCCAAGTGCACGCCCATGGTTTTCAGCAGTACTTCGCAAACGTTGCAGCCGGCGGCAATTGCGTGAGAGTATCGGAACTGATGACCGACGAAATCAAACAACGCTGGGGGGCGATGAGCTACATTCGGGGGGCCGTGTCCGTTTTGCCGGACATGATCAGCTACCGGATTCAGGTCGACATCGACGGTGAGCAGTTAGAACTTGACAGCTGGGCAATTCTGGTTGCCAACGGACGTACCAACGCAGGACGTATCGAAGTGGCTCCCTGGGCGTCACCGACCGACGGGTTGCTCGATATCATTTTGATCAAAGATGGTACGGTTGCGGACATGGCGGAGATCGTGACACGTAACCTGATCGGGTCATTCGCGCAGTGTGATCAGGTGATTTATCGTCAGGCCAAGCGTCTGGAACTGCGATCAGATCCGTCGATGCGTTTCACCTTCGACGGTGAAATTGTGGACGCAAAACCGATCCGGTTTTGTGTCGAACCGGCGCCGATCCAGATGTTTGTCGGCAGGCAGTTCCAGTCCCATGTCGAGCCCGTCGAACTCGGCTAGCAAACGACCTTCTCAATCACGCTAGCTTGTCGCGGCTTGCGGCCAGTCGCCAAGATGCGGCGACGTAGAACAGGGGGTAAGCCAATGAGACCAGGGTGAGCCATCCGGGCGGGTGGGGATACGGGTACAGCATCAGGATCATCACGGCGACCCAACCCGCTGCACCGCCGAGCAGAATTCTGCGCAAACGCCTTGGAGCCAAGTTGGGATAGATGAATCGCAGCGGGCTGAGGGTCATGATGCTAAGAGCCCACATCATCAGGGCCACCGCCCAGCCGCCGCCCCAGACGAAGAGGATTCCCGCGTAGAACGCGAAGATGTTCCAGTAGGATGGAAACCCTCGAAAAAAGCCGCCGTCCTCGTCTTTGGCGTGGCGATGAGAAAAACCGAGCAAGCTGCTGCCCATCGCCAAGGTGACCGTCCAGCCCCATCCCTGCGGCAGCCAATCCATCCGCCAGATCAACATCAGTGGAATGAACGCGAAGGTCAGGTAGTCCAACAGGTCATCAATCGTCCGCCCGTCGAACGCCGGGGCTCGCGTTTTGACTTCGAAACGCCGCGCCAAGGGACCGTCGATCGCGTCGATCACATTGGTCAATAACAAGTAGACGAAAACGATTCTCGGATCGCAAACAGGAGAAATGATTTCAGCCATCGCCAGCCCTGCCGGGATGATCCCCGACGCGGTCAGCAAGTGGACACCGTAGCAAGCCCATGCGGATTCAGATGTCGTTGACTTGCTAATCACGCTCGCGTTTCATTCTCTTGAGTGGTCATTGTCAAAAACGGGTTGGAATCAACCTCCCTAAGCTGTTCGATGCAATCCGCAGTCAAACGAAGCAGTTTCCATACCAAACGCGGTTTTCCCCGAGCGTGCCAGCAGACGCGGGACTCGTGGCTCGATCGCCGGTTGCTCACTGGCCGGCGCGACGGGTTTTCGAGCAGGCCGAGACGCGAGCTGCGATTTCGTGGTTGCGGAGTCGAGTCGACTTCAAAGCAATTGGGGTGGGGCGTCGCGGCCGACTTGGTGTACATTGTTGACCATGTTTGCAGAAACTGACGGCAGCAGAAAAACGATCGGCGACGTGGACGTCTTGTTTCACGACGGCCTGTACCACTTGTTTCACCTGGTTCTGCCCAACCACGACTTTATCGCCCACGCCGTCAGCACCGACGCGTTGAATTGGCGGCGAGTCAACAACGCGCTGTTCATCGGCGATCCCGGCAGTTGGGACGACTTGATGCTGTGGACGATGCATGTTTCGCCCGATCCCCATCATTCCGGGCGCTGGCGGATGTTCTACACCGGTCTGTCGCGGCGCGATCAAGGCAACTTTCAACGGTTGGGGATGGCGGTCAGCGATGATCTGTTTCATTGGCAAAAGGTCCCGGTCCGGTGGGAAGATCACCGCGGACCGAGGGACCCAGAGCGTGTCAAGCGTGCGCTGCAGCAGAGTCGAGCGACGTCCGCGGATGCCCGACATGCGATGTTTGATCAAGCGAGTTGTTTTCCCTTGGCGCCGGATCCGGAGTATTACGAAGCGTCGCTCACTGAGGGCCGGCACTGGGTCAGCTTTCGCGATCCGTTTTACCATCATGACGGGAACGATGGCTGGCTGCTGGCGGCCGGACGCGTCAACACGGGGCCGGTCGTCCGCCGCGGTTGTGTCGCATTGATGAAGGAAGTCGAACCCAACCATTTCGTTGCACACCCGCCGCTGCATCACCCGCGATTGTATGATGATATCGAAGTGCCGAATCTGATCGTCGTCGACGACGACCATTACTTGATCGGCAGCATTCGCGAAGACGCAAAAATTCGTTACTGGCACACCGACGAGATTGGACACCGGTGGCAAAGCTATCACGACAACGTGTTGCTGCCCCAAGGCAACTACGCGGGGCGGGTCTGCCGTGACGATCAAGGATGGTTGCTGTGGAATTTCTATTCGATGAATCGGGAGGACCGAACGGCGGAAAACTTGATGCCGCCGCCCAAACGTCTGGTCAAGAACGAACATGGATTGCTGCGGGCGGTGACGTTCGAAGGCATCGACCAATACTTGCGGGAACCATTGGATGCGAAGTGTATCCACAGCCTGATCGATGACGTCGGGCCGCAGATGCGAGAGTGTCGCGTCGAAGGTGGGCATTTGGACCTGGCGTGTGAAAGTGGGTTTCAAGCCTTCGTGTTCGATGACCACTTGGATCACTTCCGATTTCAAGCCAAGTTGGACATGCAGGGGCTCGGCAAGTGCGGCCTGGTCTTTCGCATTGATCCCGAAACGCGCGATGGGTACTACCTCTCGCTGGATCTCCTCAAGGGTGTCGCCCAGCTGCGGGCTTGGGGAACCGGTGAAGACGGCAGTGGCGAACAGATGATGCAGTTTTGTCCGTTGCAATCAGGTTTTTGGTACAGCGAGGATCGCACCGCCATTTCCGTGCGATTGATCGTCTTCGGAAGCTACATCGAAGTGTCGGTCAATGGTCGGGTTGTTTTGTCGTTGGCGGACCAGAGTTTTGACAAGGGAAAAATGGGCGTTTATTTGGAGACGGCGAAAGTAAGAGTTTCCGAGATTCAATTGGTACGACTTGCGCCGCCCAATCAAACCGACGAACATCTGGCGAGCGGCTGAACGATTAATGCGATCCAGCAGATGAGCGCCAGGCGAGGGGCGGGCGTGATGCGTCGTTCGGGATGATCGCGATCATCAGTAGAAAGAGACCGACGACGATGTGATTTTGGTGAATCGGTGGTGGGGGAATCTCTGCAAAACGACCCCACAACGTCAGCCCGCTCGCGACGACCAGGTTCAGCAAGTGCGCATGCCGGGTCGGATGCCAGTACGACAACCCCGCCAGTATCGCAACCAGCAACGCAACCAACGAATCGATCAGTACAAAGGATTCGCTGCCTTGCACCCGAAAGACAAACGGGCTAATCGCCAGCCAGACCGCGGTCATGATCTCAACGACGCGTCCCCACATCACGCAGTCCCCCGCGACAATAAGGTTTCCGCCGCGCGATCGATCGCTTCGCAGCGATTCCCCCAAAATGCATCCCATAACAGTCGCGAATCATGATTCTGTTTCCAAACAATCCACAGGTACGTCAAGGACGCCCGGACTTCATCCCACGCCCAATAAACGAGGATCAAAGAGATCACCGCCGTCACCAGGCATAGAAAGCACCATGATCCGACGATGAAAGCCTGGATCAAGACCAGCACGACACTGACAATGCCCAGCGGAATCACGTCAATCCCGAATAGGATCACCAACCAGGGACGGTACTGCCACCGGCGCGCGGATCCGGCAAACCCCAAAATGGCGTCCCCCAGGTATGCCAGCACTCCGAGCGCGGCATCGTGAATGCCAAGCATGGCGTACATCTGCGTAGCGGTTTTAGACTTCAGGACATCGGCCGTGCCGCTGCCGAAGAAAGGATCCCAGGCGGTTTCGATCAGCCCCCATTGGTACAGAGACAGGTGCGTAGAGATGGCCGCGGCGACGAACGCCAGAATGCATATCGGGATTCGCTGTGACCACGCCGAGGGGTTGTGGTCATAGGGCGGGACGTTGCGGTGCAAGTCGTCGACCGGTAGTGTTGCGTGCGACATCGGTGTTATCGGTTCAGGCCGTTCTTGCGATACCAATGATCGGGATCCTGTTTCAAGTCGTCGATAATCGTCGGTAGGCGATCGATCAGTCGATGCTCGGGTTCCCAGCCGAGTAGCTCTTTCGCCCGCGACAGATCGAGCGCGTAATGGTCATCGGCCATGTTGACCATGAAGGGTTTGATGAACGCTTCGCCATCGGACAGTGTGTCGGTGACCGACGCACCGACTTTCGCGAGCGGTTTCGGAACGCACAGCGTCGTCCACTCCTTGCCATGAATCAGACGCCCGATTTCATCTTGAAGCGTTTCGTAGGAGAGAGGATCCGGCTCGCCGATCAAAATGGCCGTCTTGGCTTCGATCTGGTCACGACGCTCGACAGTGGCCACGACCGCATCGACCGCATCGTCAAGGTGAACCGCCGATTGCCCGGTCTCGGTATCGCCGGGAAAGAAGTAGCTTTGAAAATCGTTTTCGTAGATGCGTTTGATCTGCTGCACGATGGTCGGTTGACGCCCGTAGTCGGTGTAGACGCCGGCGATCCGCAAGAAGACCGATCGCACCCCTGGGTGGCCCTCACGGATCAGCCGTTCGGTTCGAATTTTGCTCTCGGGATAAGGCCACTTCGCCAACAGCGGATCCTCTTCGGCGATGTGCTGGCCCGGTTCACAAGGCTCGTGCACCAGCATCGTACTGCTGAAAATGAACTGTTCCAGCTCGAACTCGTCCAGTGCGTTGAGTAGCCGATCGGTCCCGTTGACCGTGACTTCGTCGTACGTTTCACTGTCTTCTCCTGAGAAATCATAATACGCCGCCAGGTGAACGACGCTGGCGAGTTTGCCATCGGTGCGTCGTCGAACATCCGCGACCGCGCCACGGACATTCTCGTAGCTGGTCAGATCGCACTCGATGTCGTGGACGTTGGCATGGCTTTTTGGAGGTTCAGGCAATCCGACTCGATCGAACCCAAATACTTCATAGCCCCGATCGGCCAGCGTGCGGCAAACCGGTTGCCCCATCAGACCCGAGCTTCCTGTGACAAGGACGGCAGGACGTGTTACAGACATGAATTACTCCGCTTGGATCATAAACGTTCGTCTCTCCGACGCTGCAAACAACATGCCACTGCGAACGCCGGGGCACTGCGAACGCCGGGGCACCGTCGTACCTGTAGCCCGCGGTCATGCAGCCAGCTGTCGTTGGTTGGCAAGACGATCCCGGGCGATGTTCAGCAGGGCGTAGAAAAACGCAGCAACCATGGGGCCGACGAAGATGCCCCACAACCCCATCAACTTGAGCGCTCCCAGCACGGTCACCAAAGCGACCAGCGGATGCAGCTTTGCTTGATTGCCGATCACATAGGCACGAACCAGATTGTCCGATGACGCGACAATCACCGCGCCGTAAACGGCCAGTCCGATTCCGGACACAAAATGTCCTTGGAAAAGCAGCCACGCCGCCACGCCACCCCAGACGGCCGCGGATCCGAGTAACGGGATGAACGAAGAGAACATCGTCAACACGATCAGCAACCAAACGTTCGGGATCCCCAAAACGGCGAATGCAACGCCGGAAAGAGCGGCTTGCGCCAGGCCGGCCACCACGGTCCCCAACACGACTCCTCGACAGACCGACTGAAACCGCTCGGTCAGGCGTTGTTCTTCCTGGTTTTTCAACGGCATCATGCGATGCAGTTCCCGCAGAAAAACATCGCGGTCGGCGAGGAAATAGTAAAGGGCGAGGGTCATGATTGCCAGACTGACGGCGAACGTGAAAAAGTCGGAGAGTAAACCACGCGTCTTGTCGTACAATTCCACCGTCACGCCGTCGGTGATCTTCAAAACCGTTCTCCTTAACTGTTGCCGATGCTCTTCAGGTAAACGCGCGTTGAGATGTTCGATCGCGTCGCCGATTTGTGTCGCTTCGATGATCTCCACCGTCTCCTCGATTCCGTTGGAAGAGGTGGCTTCGAATCGCCCGGCGACATCAGCCCCGATCTTCATGACCTGGGTGCCGGCCATTAGAAGTGTGACGCAGATGGGTAGCAGCACCGCGAGCACCACCAGCAATGTGGTCGCACCAGCGGCAATTCGCCCGTGACCGGCAAACCGTTCGGTCAACCAGCGGTGCAACGGCGCAAACAATACCGTCAGTACCAAGGCCACGAAGATCGCCACGATAAACGGCTTGATGACATGTAAGAACAGTAACCCGAACAGAGCGAGCGAACCGATCAGAAGCCAAAGCGAAAGGTTACGTGGCATGTTTGGCTGCTCTTTGGTGCGGAGTTTCTGGGGTCACCCCATCGTGTCGATCCAACAACGTTGCCGTGGAAGCGTCGCGAGCTCCCTTCGGTGCAACGGGGCGTTCACGCGTCAGTCGCTGAGCTGATGTTGGCCGCTTTCGCCTCGCCCTTCTCGTCGGGTTGACGCGACTCCCAGTCCTGCAATTGGTCAAACTTGTTTTGCAATTGCTCGGTGATCCCGGTCAATGCTCCGCCCCGATGCATCGCCGGTTCGCGGCACATGTCTTTGACGCGACTCTCGATGTCGACTTGCAACTTCCGGTCGGCGAGACGCCCATAGCCGCTCATCAACAGCGACTTCAGCAATTCTTCGACCGACGAATCATCCAGCGTTGGATCCGTCGAAGCGTTCTCGAGTCGTGTGCAACAGATCGAGGCAAGCTTGTCGAGTTGTTTTTCAATCTGGGGGTTTGTATTGCTCATGTTTCGCTTGTTTGTTTGAAGTTCTTTGGTAAGCCGTGGCCGCTCGTCGTGGCGACAAGATGAATTGCCTTCCAGCGTCACCGGCACACACGCGGCATCCCCAACGACCAAGCTGATCAAAACCCGATCAGCCGCCCTTGAATGGTGCCTGCCTCGAAATGGAGAGCAATCGATATGCCAAAGCGTCGCGTCGTGGCGTGCCCTCCACGGGACAATGCCTGCGGGACAATGCCGGATGCATCGAAGTGCGGCGATTCCGCCACGCGGACGCAACACGCGGGAAATGGGCGCGTCAGTGCTCGGCACGACCCGTCTGGCATGTCCGTTGCAACGGCGGTCGAGAATGATTTCATTCCTCGAACTTCCGTTATTGGCCAATGCCGCCATCTTTGTGTTCGGATCGATCCTGGTTTGGCTGGCAGGCACAAAACTTAGTCGTTACGTCGACTTGTTCGCCGATCGAACGGGGATCGGTGAAGCCTTCGCCGGCGCCCTGTTGCTCGGTGGGGCGACGAGTCTGCCAGAAATGGCAACGACCTGTACAGCGGCGTACTCAGGTGCGGCGAAATTGGCAGGTGCAAACCTGCTCGGCGGAGTCGCCATGCAGATCGCCGTACTGGGCATCATCGATGCGGTCGTGCTGCGAGGCCGAGCGCTGACGCTGTTCTCACCTCGCTCATCGTTACTGATGGTTGGGGTGATGTTGATCGCGCTGATTGCGATTGCGGCCGCTGCGCTCAGCAGCGGCGAATGGGGGACCATCGCTCATCTCGGGCTGTGGCCGGTGGTCATTTTCGGTTTCTATGTCTTTTCTGTCTGGGTGATCTATCGCTACGAAGGGGACCCACGCTGGAAACCGAGCGGTGAATTGGCCCAGCCGCCCGAGTCGGCGCGTGACCTCAAGGACGCTTACCAATCCGAATACGCAGAGACCTCGACCAGGGCTTTGGTCGGTTTCTTCGCCATCGCCTCGCTCGCCGTCCTGATCGGAGGCTTTTTCGTCGCCAAAACGGGCGAAGCGATCGCCGAGCAAACCGGCATCGGCCAGAGTGTAGTCGGAGCGACGTTGGTCGCGTTGGCGACCAGTTTGCCGGAGGTCAGCACGACGTATTCCGCGGTTCGGTTTGGTGCCTACAGCATGGCGGCGGCGAACATTCTGGGTACCAATTCGATCGAAATCGCGCTCTTCTTGCCGGCCGACCTGACCTATCGCGACGGTGCGATTTTTGATGCGATGGCTCCGTCGTCCGGCTTCCTTGCAGCGCTGAGCATTATCGTCACCAGCTTGTACCTGTGGGGGATTCTGGAACGCCGTGACCGCACGATTTTGGGGATGGGCACCGACTCGTTCGCTGTTCTGCTGGTGTACGGAATCGGGCTTGTGATCTACTCGACGCTGTAGACGAGCGGGTTGCCGTAGTCCCACGATTTCGTCGACCGCCATTGCGGTCAATCACCGCCCGCAGTGATCGGTGGTCGACCAGTCGGGTGCATGGGCGACACTCCAGCAGCGAGCACCCTGGCGGCGGAGTGCGCTCGCGACAAACTGCTTACCGCTGGCGACGTCGATTCTTTTACTGCAGGAGTAGACGTTCCGCCACCTGGAGCCACGCCTGGAGACAGCAGCGAAGCGCGATGAGACAGTCGTTGACCGCTCGATACTCAGTAACGGAAAATCGCCATGAGCTTTGAGACGCCTGGCATCTGCTCCGCCTCGCACCGATAAACGCTTCCTCCTTGACGCAGGGTCTCGACGACAGCCGAGTTCCAGTGCGTCGCCTCGGCATCCGTTTCGTCGGCCGCAATCAACAACGAATCGACGCGCCCGTTGGCCGTGGCTGCCACGATTTCAGAAAGATCGCTGGAGCCTTGTGACTGCGCGATGGCGGTGGCAAATCGGTCCAGACCCTCCTCGCTGCCACCACTCAGCTGGTCGGAGAGCGTTTGGCGGACTCGCTCCCGCAAGTCCTGGTCGCTCCATTGAGCGGGGCTGCCTTCGACCCTTGCGTCGACGCTCACATCCGTCGTCGCTTCAAAGTGGCCCGCCACTTCGGTTGTCGCGACCAACACCAACGGGATTCCGGTGTTGTAGATCGCCGCGGCGACCTGATCGCCGACCAACGAAAGGTACTGGTCGCGATCCGCCGCAATTTTGTCTTCGCCTTCTCCATGACCGTGATAGATTGCCGTCGACGTCGCCCCGGCGCCTCCATGGCTGCGGTGGCTCGTATTCTGCAAGCTCTCCTCGGGATCACGCGGCACGACAAGATCATGAAAGGTCGCTGGAAGCACGCCGGTTTCCATCAGTTCGAGCGATTCCCCGTCGAATCGGAACAGGCTGGCACTGTCCCAGGTCAACGAGAGGACAAACTGGGTGTCGCCCGTATTCCACTGCCTTACCAGTGGTAACAGCCATAGCGTCTGACCCACGAAAACACGTTCTGGCAGGGATCGGTTGACACGGACGAGACGTGTAGTGTCGGGCGTCACGAAGACGGCCAGTCCTTCGCTTTGGTGTTGCCAAAAAGCATGCTTGGTGGAAAGCGATTCAAGGGATTCAACGATCGAACCGTCATGGCCGGCCGCCTCGAGTTGTCGTTTCGCGTCGCCGAGCAGATTTTTGAAAAGAATCGCATTTTGTTGGGTCTCGGGTCCATTTCGATAGGTTGGCATCAGGATCGAGACACAAGGATTTGCACTTGTATTGGCCAGTTCGTTCAACTCGCCCGCTTTCAGGCGAGTTGGTGTGAGTTCGTTGGTGATGGTGGACATCGCGATCTCGCTTTGGAAGGGAGGAAACGTTTTGCTGCCTTACGCTCAATTGCAAACGCGATGCCGAATGCCCTGATGGATTCACTCGTGTCTGCGGCACACACTGGCAAGCGACATCGAGAACACCGCTGGGATAACCGAGGACGTGATTGCGAAGCAGAGATTGTCAATGGCACAGAAGATGCTTCGATTGCGTGAGATCTAATCGATCATTACCTTGTTTCCACTGGACTATGCCAGCGATCCGCTCGTGCAAAAATCGCTGAGTGGCTACTTGCACACCGTTAGCGGCGGCGTTTTCTTTCTGACATTGGCGTGTTACTCGTTGTACCACTTTCCGCGTGACGTGAGATTTGAGCAAGAACCACATTTGCGTGAGCGGAGTTGGGTTTACCGCACCAGTGGATGGGTGATCTTGCTCTGCATGATCGCCATGGCGGCATACTTGTTTCTGCTCGGCGGCCAATGGAAGCGATCGTTCAACGATTTTAATTTTCTACTGTGGATGGAATCGATCGCGGTGTGGTCGTTTGCGGCGGCCTGGCTCGCGAAAGGGCGTGTGATCATCGCCGAAATTGCCGTGGACGTCTTGGCGCACGCATCCAAGTTGGTGCTGGACGATCGGCGACCAGATGATCCATTGCCAACCAGCGAGGGCTGGCGCCGGCGATCTTGAAACGGCGTAACTGGGATCTTGTAGACAGGTGGCCTTTTCCCCAAAAGAGGACACCGGTGGTGGAGTGCCCACTACCGGTGTCTAGGTCACCCGCGAACGTTGCTCGCGGCCCTACGTTTCATCGGATCGATTTTCAGCATTGCGATGGCTCGATGAACCGGGCGGGTGTCTGGTCGGCGTGATGTCAGCGGGCGAGTTGACATAAATCTTTGTGCCACAGTTCGGGCATGCGACCGCACGGTCGTGTACATCAACGCCGCACCGTGGACAGGGAGTCATGTTCAAGGGGGACGCAGATTTTTCATTTTTCATCAGTAGTCAATCCTCTCGTCGGAGCCGTTGAACCTGGCTTCATAATCGATTTGCCGGAGATAGCTTTTCAATGCGGTGAACTCCTGGGGATCCAGTTGGTCTTTGATCGAATCTACCGCTTCGTGGATCAAGTTGACCATTCGGTGGACTTTTGCATAATCCATCCGCCGATACGTTTCGCCGGGGCTGGAACGCTTTGCAAACGTTTCCTCGATCGGCTTGCGGTAGGGTTGAAGGGCAGGATGGTCCAGTGGCCGGGGCCAGTAAAGTTCGCCGGACTGTCGATCGATCTGGTTCCCTTGCAATCGATCCGGAGCCATCCGTTTGCCGATTTCACGACGCTTCTCTTCCGACAGTGGAGTGTGTTCCTCCGCGATTTCCGCGTCCCGGAGATCGCGAAGCTCGTAGTATTGCTCAACCCGCTCCTCGCGATTCTTGAGCCTCAGCGTAAGGGCTTGTTGCAACTGTTCGGCCGACAAGGACTTTAGATAGGCACCTTTGCCGAGGCCGGTCGCCAGTTCACCGCGGGCTTCGAGAACGTCGCCCGCCGCGGTTGTGTTGTCATCGTCGTCGAACAATCCATCGTCGGCGATTGCGATTGTCACGAGCATGATTGTTAGTAAAGAGGCGGCGAGTCGCATGGTTCACTCAGTCTTGTTGGGGTAGTGGAAAACGCGGTGTTGTTAACGAAGGGCCCGTTTCCGGACCGGTCTAAATCACGGCACGCGCGTGTTTACATCGAGACAGAAGCGTTGGTTTCGGCGTCTGTCCCGGGGCGTTCGCCTTGCAAATATGCCGTGCCGGCTTTCAGCAAATACTTCACTCCGGTCAAACCGGAGTGATCCCAGTATTCGCCCCGTGAAGGTTCGATTCGCAACAAGAGAATCGACTCACTGGACTTGCCGTCGGGAAACCAGACTTTCCAGCCTTCGCTCCATAGCTCGTCCAACTTCGCTTGATCATCGCTCGGATGTGCAGTCCCGGAGATCGACACAAACTTATTGGACGCTTGCATGGTCACGGCAACTTCGGAATCCAGCGCCAGGTCGGTGACTTTGCCGGAGTTGCGTTCGGTCACAAACCAGAGTTGGCCGTCTGGCTCCACTTGAGCGACCGCCATCGGACGAGCGTTGATGGCGCCATCGACGCTGCGAGTGACGAGCATGGCTGTGTCAAAGTCTTTAAGCAAGTCGATCAGTTTTTTATGGGTGTTCATGGTCCTAATCCTTGTTGGTTGCTTGGTCTGTCGATAGCCAGTTTGCCGGGGGTGCTACCATTGCAGTGGCTGACGTTGCAGTTTCCATGCCAAAGGCGGCTTTCCCTTGCCGGCGCCACAACCGGTGGGCTCGGCCCGGCATCGCCGGTCGGTGAATGACCAGTGCGAGACTTTCTCGAACAGGTTCCGTCTCAATCATCGAGCGCGGCGGTTGACAGTGACGAACGATCTGCCACCGAAAGAGTGTGCTTCGACAAACCGTTCGGCTGAAACATTGGACCAGGTTCGTTGCTGTCGAGTCAGCGACAGAGATGGCCCGGGTTCGATGGAGATGCCGAGCACGTGGTGTCGTGCCAAGGGCACGGTAGTTGCACTCTAAAACTCACAAATAAGCTCGCAGTAGCAACCGCGCTCATTCCCTCTCTGCCTCACCCTGTGATGACCGAGGATGCCCCCCCAAAACGATGTGTGATTGCGGATGATGTGCGATCTTCGCGAGCAAAGGTTGGAAACTGGCTCGATGGTTGCGGATTCGATTGCGTGTTTGCTGAAAATGGGTTGGAAGCATGGGAATCGATTCGAAACCATCCACCTGATCTTCTGGTCACCGATCTGGAGATGCCTCTGTTATGCGGACTGGAGCTTCTTGAGAAGATTCGCCGATCCGACAACAAACGCATCGGCCAGTTGCCCGTTCTGGTGATGACCAGTCTGCTAGACAGCCAGACATTGGACGTCGTGCGCAAGCTGGGTGGCGATGGCTTGCTTCAAAAGCCGCTCGACAAGGAGAACACTCTTTCAGTCATTCTCGATTTAATCGCGGGAAAGAAGTGTCTCCAACGATTCAGCGCCCGAGACTCGGATTGCAGTCCCAGTGGCGAAGGAGTGATTTCGCCCACACTCCGACGCTTGATCAAAACGGTCGCCGAGGGCAAGCGGACGAAATAGGCGGCTTGTCGTCACTTGTCTCGGGCGGGTGTGATGATGAAAGCCACTCGAGACGAAAGGACGTTGGCGGCAATGATTGTCTGCTGATGTTAATCGACAATCTTCTTCAGGATGCTCGCCAGCTGCGGGTTGTCGGTCGCGTGCAACGCAGCCGTGGCGTCGGCTTTGAGCTTCATGACTGCATCGCCAGTTCGATCGGCAAGGTTGTCCCGGTTTGTGTAGCGAGACCACGTCGCTTGGTTGGCGTCCAAGTGAAACTGTACCCAGTTCGCGTCTTGAAGATGCCCCGAACGTTCGCTGGTATAACGATCGAGATTGACTGTGCCCTTTGCATCAACAGCGGCTTGCGCCGGTCCAGCGGTGGAACGATCACGACGCTGCAGCGCCGCAGTCAGTTCATCTTCGCCGTCGATAACTTTTGCCGGGTCGTTTCGGTCAATCTCATCGTCTCCGTCTCCGAAATCGACGCTTTCTCGGTTGGTAAAATCGGTACCGAGCGGATTGTCGATGTCGTAGTCCGCATCGGGATCGTAATCATCCCGATCGTAGATCGAATCCTGCGAATAGGGCATGGTCGCGGAGCGTGTCTGGGCCTCTCGCAGGCTGATCCGTCCGGCGACGGGACCGCCAACCGCACGACGTCCCGCGGCGGCAGCGATGGCAGCTTCCGTCCCGTCTTCGATGGCGTCGGTCCGATTGCCCGCCTCTCGTCGTGTTTCGTCGATGTAGTCGTCGACACGGTATTGATCGATATCCAATCGCAATCCGTCAGCAGTTCGCTCGTCATCCAAGCCCGGATCGTCGGTACCCGCCGGAGTTTCGGTATCTAAGCGTTTGAGCCCGTCAGGGTTAGCTGCGGTTCGTGCTTGTGCAGAACGACGCGTCGACGGCGGTCTTTCGGTTGCCTCGTCGTCTTTTGACGGGCGGGCCTTCTGATCACGATCGGAACGATCAATCGATTTCGCCAGGGCGGCACCGACAGCTTTGGGGTCGGGTAACGCCCGGTCGGCATTGCGATCAGTCGTCGATGCGGAAGAGCGATTGACCTGTGTCCATCCGAACGCCTCCAATTCACCGATCACTTGGTCGGATTGCTCGGCGATGGCCTGCAGTTGATTTTTCTGCTCGATCGACTCGCTGCGTTTGACGGCCTCGATGGCCAACTTCCTGGCGAGACTTGCATCGCTCCAAATCACGCCAGCCAGCGCCCAGTCGCTGATCTCTCGGGCCGCTCCGTCCGGCACAGCCCCGTCGGTTCGCGACGGCTGCTCCGCCTTGACGGTCATCAGGGCCGCCATCGAAAGAACAACATAAGCGGCGAAGTAAAGAAGGTTTCGTTGATGTCTCATGGATTGACTCGGTCGCGTTGGGATGGGCAACACGCAGGTTGCTTGTCGTGCGGATTTCGTCGTGCAGATTCAATCGCGGGAGACTCGGCGGTGTTGGCAATCTCCAATTCGAATCAGCACGCGTTCGTTGATCACCTGACGTCGAAGCAAAGATCGTGCCCAACGACAACGGTCAGCAACTTGTTGACACCTTTCGGCTTCCGCTACGGCTTGGACCCTTAAAGAAGATTCATGGCCGTCATGCCACACGTGGTTCGGCCGAACGGCTGTCGAGCACCCTGTCGGATAGGCGACCAGGCTCGCGGCCTTTCGATGCAATCGACGTTCCAAGATCAACGTAGGCGTGTTGGCCGCAGCGTTTCAACGAGGGACGCTGCGTGGCGTTTTGCTTACGCAGGTGGGCTGGTTTGATCCGGCCGCTTGGGAGCCGCGAATGCGAGCAGTGCCCAGGCGACAATCCAGGCAACGCCTCCCAGCGGCGTGATCGCGCCCATCCAAGGCGTTTCGGTCAACACCAGCAGGTACAGGCTGCCGCTGAACAACACGATGCCGGCCAAGAACAGAGAACCGGATTTCACGATCAACGAGGAGGCGTTGGTGCCCAAGGCCGCCAGGGCCAAGAGGACAACCGCATGCACGAGGTGGTACCTCGATCCGGTTTCGAATTGCCCCACCCGCTTTGCGATCAGTTCGGGCTCCAGCCCCTGGGACTGCAGCAACCCTTCCAGTCCGTGCGCGGCGAAGGCACCCAGGGACACACCCGTGGCGCCGGCGATCGCGGCGGCAACGAGCAGGAATCGATTGGGGTGAGTCATGCCGAAGTGAGTTGGGTGTCAACGGCCCGCAGAAGCTTGTCCATTTGAAAGGGCTTGCGGATGTATTCGCTGACGCCCAGCAGTTCGGCGTAGGCCTTGTGACGACTGCCTTCATTGCCGGTGATCATGATCACCGGCACCATGGTTTCGGACATCCGCCGCAGCTTCTCGAGCACCAGGAATCCGCTGCGTTTAGGCATCATCATGTCCAAGATGATCAAGTCCGGCGATTCGCGCTCGGCCAGCGCCAGGCCTTGATTTCCGTCGCGGGCAACGACGACTTCGTACCCGGCGTCTTCCAACGCGTAACGCACCGACTCGATGATTTCGATATCGTCGTCGACGATCAAAATCTTGGCACCGCGATCGCTTTGAACCACTTGGGGGAGATCGTCAGAGTCTTCGTCGGCCATACAATGGAACCTGGTCGTGAAACTGGAAGTTTAGTTGTCCGAGAACGAAGTCGGACTTGTATCCCAATGGCTTAGTTTAGCAACTGGAGCACCGCTCACCACATGATTCATGACCCATCGGTCCAGATCCGACAAAACGACGGTGTTCATTTCGTCGTCGTTGCGGTACTGCCGAATTTCCAGTTGTGCTCCGATTGAACTGGCGGCTTGAATTTCGGAAACCAAGCGTGTCTCGTCGTAGAGCTCGCTTTCAATGGATCGCTGCCACAGCATTGGCAGCCGTCGTTCCTTCAGTCGCTGGCGGTCCAGTTCTGGATGGGCGGGCAGATTGAATGCGCCGCCGAGTGAGATCGCAGCGGCAAACAGTTCCGGGTGACGCATCGCGATCCGCGTCGCCATGGTACCACCGCTTTGGTATCCCGCCAGCACGATGCGTTCGGCATGGATGCTGTATTGATCTGCGGCGCGATCGATCGCGGCGAGCACACTTCGCTCTGCCGATTCTAACGCGGCCGCCGAGTTGCTCCACCAAAACCGGTGGCCCGACGCGTCCGACGCCATCGGGCCGCGAATGCCGGTGGCCAAGTAGTTCCGCGAGCTGACATGGGGCATCACGTGGCAAACCTGGTTTTCGTTGAAGCCGTCGCTGTGCAGCCAGACGACCAACGGGTAACGGTAGTTCGCTTCGTAATGCAGCGGCACGAAAAATGTCTGGGCACGGATCGCCGCAGACCAACTGCTCGGTGCCTCGCCGTCGTGCTCGCCCGACAACTCTTCGGCATCGAGTGCGTCGACGGGGTGCGGGGCGTTGTCCTTTCCGTCGGCAACGTGATCGCTAACGGAATTCCAAATCATGGTCGCATCAAAACGGTTCATAGCAAACCGGGACTCAGCAAGTGAAAAAGCATCAACACGCTGCTGACGGCTGGCTACAAACGTAGGGACAGCGCGGACGATGTGTCAACGCTGAAGCGAACAAAGCCAGTGGCAAAAAGACAAAATTAGAAACGCTTTCAAAACTAACGCTTCAGAATCTCAGCCAGCTCGATCAGGTGCCGAAGGCTGTCGCAGTGTGCCGCGTAACGCAGCTTCGGACGCAGTTGATCGTCCAATGCACGCCCCCCGACGATCAGGCTCACCCGATCGCCCAGCGAGTCGGCAAGCTTGTTCTGCTCAGCCACAAAACGGGCCGGATCGTCTACCGACGTCACGCTCAACCAAACCATCTTGGGCTGGTAATCCTGGACCGCCTGCATCAACGAAACCAGCGGCAAATCGTTGCCTAGATTCACCGCGTTCCAGCCGTTTTCTCGCAACGCCAACTCCACCAACGCGGTGGGTAGCTGATAGGGGTCCGACTCCGGCGCCGCACCGATCGCAATCGGAGCCTCTGAAGGGAGGGTCGCAAGGCCCTCCCGAAGGCTGTAGATCAGCCGTGTGCAGATCGTGCAACTCCGCCGTTCCTGATAGACCTCCAACTCGCCGCAGTCCCAGGCATCACCCAGCCCCCGCATCGCGTCGGTGATCAGGTCCTCGGCGGCCTCGGCGCGGGACCATCCCAACGCGATCCGCTGCTCCAGCAACCGCATACAGTGACGCTCGTCCCCGTCCGCCAGAGCCGCGCGAAACTCCTGCTGGGTCGGCTCGGTGCCGGCTCCTCGCACCGCGGTCCGCCGCACCTTCGGCTTCGACGCGATCTCAAGGTCGCTGCCATCGAGTCCCAGGGCCTGCGTGTCGACGATCGTTCGCTCGGTCGACTGGAGGAACTCCCGTAGGCCCGACAGGGTGATCCGGCGGTGGCCGCCGACCGTCCGGATCGTCGGGATCACCCCCTGGTCGCACCAACGCTTGACCGACGACTCGCTGACATGCAGCGAACTCGCAATCTGTTTCGGAGAAAACTGCGGCAACGAGTCAGGCACAGGCGGTAACCCGGGAGGTGGAATCTGGGAAGCGTGAACGTTTTGGACGATAAGCGTCCGCGCTGAACGTTTTCCAATCGTAGCGAAAACCTCCGCTTCGCCAACCGTGGAATCGAGAAACTTTCGTAGTTTCGGCGGTTTTATGGCGGATTCTCAACTTGTTTCGTCATTTTTTGCATCCGGGCATTGTTGTTGCACGAATCTTCCGATATACCGTATTGAACGTTTTGAACGAAATTCCGTTCTCGACCCCGCCCCAAGGATCAAACCATGGCCACCAAGCTTGCCCCCGCCCCTGCGACTGACACGAAGAATGCCGCACCCAAACCGGATGCGTCCAAACTCCGTGCACGGCCGCCGGCATGGTTGAACTTGAACGAATTGAACGATGCGAATCGAGACGCGGACGGAATGATCGCTCCGCTCACCGAACTGACGAACGAAGAGCTAAAGACCCGCACCAAGCGTCGGCTGAGGGAGGAGATTGATTTCATTTCCAATCCCGACTTCGGCGATACCGACCTGGGCAAGCAGTTGTTCGCAGAGCCATTGAACCTCGCCCCTCGCAAGGCCGAGCTGGGCATTGCGGCGATCCGCCGCAGCGGGATTGACATGCCGATCCATCTGGGCCGCCTTTGTGAGGCACCTCTGCTGACGCCCGAGCAGGAGCAAATGCTGTTTCAGCGAATGAATTACCTGTTGCAGCAGGCCGCCGTGCATCGCAGCGTGCTGAACCCGGCGCGTCCGTCGCGGGTCAGGCTGGAGACAATCGACCGGCTGATCGCGTTGGCTTCGTGGCACCGCGACCGAATCGTCGAAGCAAACTTGCGGCTCGTCTTTTCAATCGTGAAAAAGTTCGTGAACCCGAACAACAGTTTCGATGACTTGCTCAGCGACGGAATTGTCGCGCTAATCCGCGCGGTGGAGAAGTTTGACTTCGATCGCGGGTTCCGATTCAGCACCTATGCGACGCAGGTCATCCGCCGCAATTCCTATCGCACTGTCGTCCTCAAGCAGCAGGAACGGCAAAAGACCGTGGGCGGGCTGCAGGACATGGATCTGGATTTGACCGACGAAGGTCGCGAGTCGGCAATCAGCGAAAAACGCTGGCACGAACTGAGAAGTCGCTTGAGCGTGATGCTGAACGATTTGGATCGCCGCGAGAAATTTATCATCCGCGCCCGTTTTTCGCTCGGGGCGCATCGCAAAGTTCATACACTGCAGTCGCTCGCCAACCGCCTTGGTGTTTCCAAGGAACGCGTCCGCCAGCTCGAACGTCGGGCGATGGATAAGCTGCGTGCGATGGCGGGCGACGTCAACCTTGCGGAACTGGAGACTCAGTGAAAACCTATCTGGCTTCAACGACTCTGCCAGTCGACGCGGAGCAGGCCTTCGCCTACCACGAGCGACCCGGCGCCCTCGATCGTTTGATTCCACCCTGGAAAAATGTATCGGTTGAATCGTCCGATGGCAGTCTGAAGCCGAATAGTGTGGTGGTATTGCGGCTGAAGGCCGGCCCCCTGTCGATGCGTTGGGTCGCACAGCACACCGAATACGATCCCCCGCACTGCTTCGTCGACGTCCAACGCTCGGGGCCGTTCGCTCATTGGGAGCATCGCCACTTGTTCGATGCAGCGTCCTCCGATGGCTGTGTGCTTCGCGATTCGATCACGTATCAATTGCCGCTGGGAGCATTTGGCGGAATGTTGGGGGCTTCATTGGCCCGCAAAGAGTTGGAGTCGATGTTCGCCTACCGCCACCGGGTCACGCGCGACGACTTGGAATTGGCGGCAAAGTACCAAGCGTCGCCGATGAAGATCGCCGTCTCCGGCTCGTCCGGGCTGGTGGGGCGAAAACTCTGTGCGTTGCTGACCTTGCTCGGCCACGAGGTGATTCGGTTGGAGCGTTCGATCGATCGCATCGAAGACGGCCAAGCGGCGATCGCTCCCTGGGATTCGTCCGAGCAGGCGGCCAGGCTTTCCGGCGTCGATGCCGTCGTGCATTTGGCCGGAAAATCGATCGCGGACCAACGCTGGACCGACCCGGTCAAGCAGGCGATTCGTGAAAGCCGAGTCGACTTGACGAGTCGTTTGGCCGAGGCTTTGGCCGGTCTGGCGGATCCGCCCAAGGTCTTTCTTTGCGCCTCAGCGATCGGAATTTATGGAGATCGGGGGGAAGAGGTGTTGTCCGAATCGAGCGCACCAGGCGAAACCTTTTTGGCAGACGTCGCCCTGGAATGGGAACAGGCCTGTCGACCGGCCGAGCAAGCAGGCATTCGCGTCGCCAACGCGCGGTTGGGCGTCGTTCTGGACCCCGGTGGCGGAGCGCTCGAAAAAATGTTGACGCCGGCTAAGCTCTTCGGTGGCGCCTTGGGCAGCGGACGTCAATGGTGGAGTTGGGTTTCGATCGACGACGTGATCGGTTCCATCTACCACGCGATCTGTGACGATCGCGTCTCAGGTCCGTTCAATGTCACCGCACCCAGTCCGCTGACCAATCGCGACTTTGCCAAAACGCTCGGGCGAGTGATTTCGCGTCCGGCGCTGGTTCCCGCCCCGGCGTTCGCGCTACGGCTTGCACTCGGCGAAATGGCCGATGCGTTGCTCCTGTCCAGCACGCGCGTGATCCCATCGGTGCTGCAACAGACCGGGTATGAATTCCGTTTCACCCAAGCCGACGAGGCGTTGCGTTATCATTTGGGGGTCAATCGATTGGAGTCGATCGAATGAAGGCGAACTTGATCTTTCTGATCAATCTGATCGCAACCTGGTACATGGTCGGATTGATCTGGATGGTACAGGTCGTGCATTACAAACTGTTCGACCGGGTTGGCGAAGCGGAGTTCGTGAAATATGAAACGGATCATTCAAATCTGATCACTCCGATCGTCGGGCTACCCATGCTGATCGAGATCGCGACGGCAGGGATGTTACTCGCGTCTGTGCCCGCCGGCATTCCACGCTGGGCATTGGTGGCGGCGTTCATCGCCGTTGTCGGAATCTGGCTGTCGACCGCGCTGATCCAGGTGCCCTGTCACAATCGATTGACCCAAAACGGTTTTTCCCAGCCGGACTATCAGCTGCTTGTCGGCAGCAACTGGATCCGAACGGTTCTGTGGACCGCCCGAGGTTTGCTGCTCGCGTACTTCGCCAACAAGCTGATGGCGTAGCCGCTCGACGTTTAAACCCTACCGCGCAACCCTGTAAGGCATTTTTTAGCGGTAGGCCGCGAGCGGGCTGTCGATT
>NZ_JANZKV010000194.1:38516-40096 GCF_025060895.1 Stieleria sedimenti
TCACAAAAACGACAGCCCGCGAGCCCTCCGGTGTTTCGGGATGGAAAGAGAGAGAGCTTGCGCCCTGCCGCTGACCCCTCGTCAATCGCAGGAATAAATGCTTCACAGCGTTCCCTGCCGCGGGAGAGGGAGCCAGCTGCGGAGTGGTTGGCCGCCATCACGCCTTCTCGCGCCGTCATCTGCCGATGCGGAATACCTTGAGTTTTCCCAGATCACGGACGACCACCTCGTCACCGGCCACTGCAACGTGAGCCCAGGAGTTTTGCGCCACGTCCATCTCGTCGATCAGTTTGTAGTCGGGCGTGCAGCCATCGAGCAGCATCAGCTTGCCCCGCTCGGTCAAGGCCAGGATCCGATTTCCATCGGTGATCAAGCTGGCGTATTTTCCGATCGGCCTGGTGGTGAAGGTCGCCTCGCCCGTCTGGACGTCCAGTGCCGTCATTCGTTCGTTTTTGAGATGCATGTAGATCCGGCCATCGACCAGCACGGGAGACGACATGTAAGCCTGTTGCTTCTGGTTCCAAACCTCCTGGATTGTCCACTTGTCCCCGTCGCGAGCAATTTCAAACAGCTGTGCGGTGCCACTATGGGCGGACGTGAAAACCCGATCTCCGATCGGCAGTGGCGTCAGAATGTTCATGCCACGAAACGCTTGGATCGGCTGCTTCCACAGTGGCTGGCCGGTTTCCAGATCCACGCCACACAATTCCAGGCGGGTTTGCACCAGCAGCTGCCGCTTGCCGGCGATGGTCGCGATGATCGGGCTAGAGAATGCACCGGGCGAGCTGGAGGTGGCATTCTCCAGCGTTTGCCAAATCACCGATCCGTCGTTCATCGAAAGCTTGACGGTGGCGCCGCCGGTTTGCATGTAAACCGCGTCGCCGTCGATCAGCGGCGAGCAATTCGCACCGAACATCGGCAGGGGGGTTCCCATCGCCTTGGGGCAGTCGACGCGCCACGTCTCGGCACCTGTTTTCGGATCCAGGCAGACGATCACGTCGCGCATTCCGACGACGACCAAACCGTCGGGGCTGCAGGCCGGAGTGGCGCGAATCCAGTCTCCGTTGGAAGCGGCGAAAAACGGGACGGCCATCGACCCTTCCCACTGCACGGTCCAGGCGACGCTGCCATCGCTGAGGTTGTACGCGGTGACTTTCTCAAACGTCTTGTCCACCGTCTCGGTCGTGTACAGCATGCCGTCAAACACGACCGGCCCGCTGTAGCTGGGGGCGTGCGGCTTTTCCCAAGCTAATGTCAGGCTGCCCTGCAGCTTTTCGGGCAGCTCGCCGGTCGTCAGTCGGCCATCGCGATTCTCGCCCCGCCACTGGCTCCAGTCGCCCGGGTCGGCAAGCGTGAACTGGTAAGAGCAGCAGACCAACAGGCAGGAGAAAAAACGGCGAAATTTCATGATTGCACGAATGAAGAGGGGACGACGAAATGGCTGCCGCACAGTAGCGCGTCGGCTACCCCCACAGGTCAGCTGCCGTCGGTTTGGGGAGATCACCCGCGTGTCGGTGTCCAGCCTTGAGGCGCATCCCCGCTCGCTGCGGAGCAGCGAAGCGGGCGGCTAAAGCCTGGAC